>JAFUWX010000089.1 GCA_017471025.1 Bacteroidales bacterium | reverse complement strand
CGTCGTCGCCCTGGTGGCCTGCGATGCGGAGGGTACGGTGCGCGCCAGCACGACCTTGCCGTTCACCTTCTCTTCGCTGGTCTCGCTGACGGCCGACATGGTTTCCGCCAGTTACGAGGCGACCTATAACAATGGTGCGTTGTATGAAGGCGGCGGTGCGGCTGCCCTGGTGGATGGCGATTATACGACCTATTGGCATTCGCCGTGGTATTTCGACGAGGGCTTCGTCTGCACGGACAATCCGGATCCGACCTATGGCATCTATATCGATATCGCCCTGCAGGATCCGATCCAGACCTTCGCCCTGAAGTACTGGGTCCGCCATAACAACAACAATGCCCGTCCGAGAATGCTGGTCTTCGGCGTGAGCAACGATGGTGAGTCCTGGACGGTGGCCGGTACCGCCGCGACGGAGGCCATGGCCGCCGCCAAGCAAGGCGAATCGGTCCTGCTGGACAAGATCCAGGCGGAAGCCCCGTTCCGGTATCTGCGGATCGGCATCGCCACCGCCGGTGACGGCCCGTCCGACCTGCGTGTCGCCCGCGGCGGCTCCGCAGCCCTGGCCGAAATCCTCCTGTACGGGGAATAGGACAGACGGCACCTAAAATGAAGGGGCCGGCTCATTCACGAGCCGACCCCTTTTGCATATACTTGCCGGGCGCCTTACTTGATCAGGTTGCCGAGGATGCTGCGGGTCAGTTCCCGGGTGAGGGTGCTGGTCGCCGCTTTGGTCGCCTTGTTCACGGCGCTTTTCGTCGTGGAGGTCTTGGATTTCTTGCCGGTGACCTTGTTGGCGACGCTGGCCGCCACGACACCGGTGACGGCGGTGATCACGGACTTGAACACCTTGCTGCCCAGGCTGTTGCCTTTCTTCTTCGCAGCCTCTTTCTCTTCCTTCTCCCGCTGCTTCGCCTCTTCCGCCTCCTGCTTGGCCTGCTCCTGCGCGGCGCGGGCTTCCTCCGCCGCCTTGGCCGCCTCTTCGCTCTGCTTGAGCAGCACCTCGAAGGCACTTTCGCGGTCAACGGTATGGTCGTAACGGCCGAACAGCCGGGACTGCTTGATCAGCTGGGCGCGCTGCTCCTCCGTGATGGCCCCGATCTGGCTGAGCGGGAAGAGGATCTTCGCCCGCTCCACGATGCTGGGCGCACCTTTCTCGTCGAGGAAGGAGACGAGGGCCTCGCCGGTTTCCAGGTTCATGATGGCCTCGTCGGTCTTGAAGGCCGGATTCGGGCGGAAGGTATCCGCCGCCGTCCGCACCGCCTTCTGGTCCTTCGGCGTGAAGGCCCGCAGGGCATGCTGGACCCGGTTGCCCAGCTGGCCAAGGATGGATTCCGGGATATCGGTCGGGCTCTGGGTCACGAAATACACGCCCACACCCTTGCTTCGGATCAGGCGGACGACCTGCTCGATCTTGTCCACCAGCGCCTTGGACGTCCCGTCAAAGAGCATGTGCGCCTCATCGAAGAAAAAGACCAGCTTCGGCAGGTCCATGTCGCCCACTTCCGGCAGCCGGGCATAGAGCTCGGACAGCAGCCACAGCAGGAAGGTGGAGTAGAGCTTCGGATTGAGCATCAGCTTATCCGCCGCCAGCACGTTCATGACGCCCTTGCCCCCTTCGCATTGCAGCAGGTCATACACGTCGAAGTCCGGCTCGCCGAAGAACTTGTCCGCGCCCTGGTTCTCCAGGGTCAGCAGTGCGCGTTGGATGGCACCGACGCTGGCCGCAGACACGTTGCCGTAGGCCGTCGTGAAGGTGGCGGCATTCTTCGCCACATAGTCCAGCATGGAGCGCAAGTCCTTGAGGTCCAGGAGCAGCAGCCCCCGCTCGTCCGCGATGCGGAAGACGATGTTGAGGATGCCGGTCTGGGTCTCGTTCAGTTCCAGCAGGCGGGCCAGCAGCTGCGGTCCCATGTCGGAGACTGTCGCGCGCATGGGATGTCCCTGCTCGCCGAACACATCGAAGAACCGCACCGGGCAGCCCTGGAACTGCGGATTCTCGATCCCGAATTCGGGCAGGCGTTTCTCGATGAATCCGGACAGCCGGCCGCTTTGGCTGATGCCGGACAGGTCTCCTTTCATATCGGCCATGAAGCAGGGCACACCCGCCTGGCAGAAGGTTTCGGCGATGACCTGCAGGGTCACCGTCTTGCCGGTACCCGTAGCACCGGCGATAAGTCCATGGCGGTTCGCCATCTTGCCGACCATAGCGATCGGACCGTTGTCGCAATGGGCGATGTAGAGCCCTCTTTCTTTATCAAACATGTTTATCAAATTTGAGAAGCGGTTTAAGTTTTATCAACTTCAATCTTTATGGTCTTTTTCGGTCATTTTTTCGTCTCTCATCAGTCACATAGCTACTGCTATGCTCCTTCTTCGAGCCAATAAACTGCCTCGAAAAATCCTCATAAATCTTTTCGTCGCCAAAACTTAAACCGCTTCTTATTTTCCACAGGAAGAACCAGACCAGCGAGACGGCCATGGCGATCCCGCCGATGGCGAAATTCCAGTCGCTGGGCAGGTTGAAGCCGATCTTGGCGATGCAGATGTAGGTCGTGCAGACCGCGGTCATGAAGGCGGCGGGCAGCAGGGTGATCAGGTAGGCCAGGCTGCCCCGCCGGCGGGCCAGATAGGACGTGGCCGTCCACAGGGCGAACACCGCGAGGGTCTGGTTGGCCCAGCCGAAATAGCGCCAGATGACGTTGAAGCCGTTCTCGTCCGCGACGTTGTACCACAGCAGCAAGCTGGCGACGATGAACAGCGGGATGCAGATAACCAGGCGGTTACGGATGTTCTTCTGCCCGAAGGAGGCGAAGTCCGCGATGATCAGCCGGGCGCTCCGGAACGCGGTGTCTCCGCTCGTGATCGGGGCCGCGACCACCCCCAGGATGGCCAGGATGCCGCCCAGCAGACCGAGCCAGCCGGAGGACACCTTGGTCACGACGGTCGGCGCCGCCGCCGTCAGGTCGGACCCTACCTCGGCCGCACCGCCGGCAAAGAAGAAATAGGACGACACCGCCGCCCAGACCAGGGCCACGATGCCTTCCGTAATCATGGAACCGTAGAAAACCGGCCGTCCGAGCCGTTCATTTTCGATGCACTGGGCCATGAGCGGGCTCTGCGTGGCATGGAATCCGCTGATGGCGCCGCAGGCGATGGTGATGAACAGGCAGGGGAAGATGGGCTGGTCCGCCAGTCCGAGGGCCGTTCCCCGGTTGCCGAGGCCGTCCCAGATCTCCGGGATGGCCGGCCATTTGATCAGCAGGACCACCATCAGCGCCGCCGCCATGAACAGCAGGGCGAAGGCGAACAGGGGATAGATCTTGCCGATGACCTTGTCCACCGGCAGCATCGTCGCCAGGATATAATAGGCGAAGATGACGCCCACCCAGATCATGATGGCCTTGCGGCTGCCGTCGCCGGCGATGTCGCCCAGGATCAGGGCGGGGGAGTACACGAATACGGTCCCGACGAGCAGCAGCAGGATGATGGAGAACACCAGCATGACCTTCTTGGTGCCGCCGCCCAGGTAAGTCCCGACGATGTCCGGCAGGCTGGCCCCGCCGTGGCGCACGGACAGCATCCCGACGAAATAATCGTGGACCGCCCCGGCGAAAATGCATCCCAGGACAATCCACAGATAGGCGGACGGGCCGAATTTCGCGCCCATGATGGCACCGAAGATGGGGCCGGTCCCGGCGATGTTGAGGAATTGGATCATGAAGACCTTCCAGGAGGGCATGACGATGAAATCGACGCCGTCTGCTTTGGTCACGGCCGGCGTGGGACGCGCCGGGTCGGGCCCGAAGACCTTCTCAACGAATTTCCCGTAAAGGATATACCCCAGAATCAGGGCAATCAGGCTGAGGATAAAGGAATACATGGCAGGATAGGTTTATAGGCCCTTGGCTTTCCCTTCGTCCCAGATGGCATCCATCTCGGCGAGGGTCATATCATGCAGGGAGCGTCCCTTGCGCAGGGTCTGTTCTTCCAGATAGGTGAAACGGCGGCGGAATTTCTCGCAGGCGCGGGTCAGGGCTGTGTCCGGGTTGAGCCCGTACAGGCGGCCGGCATTGACCGTGGCGAAAAGGAAATCGCCCAGCTCGTCAAGCGCCCGCTCGTAGGCGGCGCGGAATTCCGGGGAGGAATCCTCAGAAGGGGTGCAGACCGATTTGTCGGCATGGCCGGGGGCGGCGTCCATCGCGTCGAGCTCCGCCTGGAATTCGCCGAGCTCTTCCTTGACCTTGTCCCAGACCTGGTGCTTGTCCTCCCAGTCGAAGCCTACGCCGCGGGCCTTGTCCTGCATGGCGAAGGCTTTTAGCATGGAAGGCATCGAATTGGGTACGCCCGACAGCACGCGGCGGTTGCCGCCTTTTTCGCGGGTCTTCATCATCTCCCAGTTGTCGGACACGGTGCGCACGTCGTCCGCCTTCACGTCGGAGAAGACATGCGGATGGCGGAAAACCATCTTCTCGCAAATCTTGTCCAGCACGTCGCCGATGTCATAACGCCCCTCTTCTTCGGCAATCCGGCTGTAAAAGACGATATGGAGCAGCACGTCGCCCAGCTCCTTTTTGAGCTCCTCCTGGTCGTGGGCGATCACGGCGTCACTGAGCTCATAGACCTCCTCCACCGTCATCGGGCGCAGGGTGTCGATCGTCTGCGCGTGGTTCCACGGGCACTCCGCCCGGAGCTTTTCCATAATGTCCAGCAGTCTGCCGAATTTCTCGAGTTTTTCTTCCCTTGTATGCATCTGTTTTCGGTTTGACATACAAAAATAAGAAAAAAAGCCGTACCTTTGAAGGTTCAAGTACAATATTTGATAGATTGTTTCGATAAAAATTGATGCTTATGAAACGATACGGCAGAATCCTTTTGGCCCTGCTGCCCGCAGCCTTGCTGCTGGCCGTCTCCTGCAACCGCGAAGACACGGGCCGTCGCCGGGGCTCCCAGACGGGCGACAACCCCCAGCCGGGACAGCCCACCAGCGTCTTTACGGAGAATCCGGACTGGACCATTACCTATACCGGCCGCGGCGCCACCGCCGAGGCCGACGGCACCACCTTCGTCGTGGATATCCTGCATGTCCAGTCCACCGACAGCAAATCTTGGTATCTGGACCTGGTCAGCGCGAATGACATGCTTATCAAATACCAGGGCAGCCTGGACGCCTTCATCCAGGAGAGTGTCCAGAACGCCCGCAACAACGGTGACATCCCGGTGGAAAAGACCAGCACGGATGTGGTCTTCGACCGCCTGGATGACGGCGGAAGCAACTGGGTGGCAGTCGCTTACGGCTGCGACGCGAAGGGTAACCTGACCGGCGAATTCTCCCGCCTGGGCTTCACCACGCAGGCCATCACGCTGAAAAAGGACAACACCTTCCGGCTGCGGTATGACGGGCGCGTCACCATCCAGGAAAACGGCCAGGATGTCGAGGTGGAGAAAATCCATGTCTCGACGGACTCCCCGTACAGCTACTATGTCGATATCGCCTATCCGGAATACATCACCGAATATTTCGAAGGGGATTATGCGGCCTATTTCAATTCCGTCGTCGATGGCATCTATGCCGCCACGGGCGGAGAGGATATCGTCAATGACATCTATTACGACCCGGAACTGACCATCGAGTTCGACCGCTTCCGCTCCGGCCCCTGGACCGTCTATGCCTTCGGCGTGGATGCTTTCGGCAACCTGACGGGCTCCTGGTCCGAGCTGAATTTCACCGTGCCGGAAGAGAAGCCCACCGACGCGTTCAACCGCTGGCTGGGCACCTGGAGCATCGGAGACAACCATTTCTCCTATCCGATCGTCGTCAGCAGCAGCGAGGCCAACGTCGCCTACCGCGTCAGCGGCTGGGAGACGGGCGATGCGGCCGATCCCAATTCGGTGCAATATACCCGCGATTTCGCCTTCGAGACCCGTTTCGACAAGCAGACCGGGAACATGGTCTTCTATGTCCAATATGTCGGATTCCCTTATGTCAGCGAAGGCGAGACCCTGGACGTGTATCTGCTCGGCGTCTATCGCAAGAGTGGCCAGCAGTATGTCTATGAACTGAAGAACGACATCGCGACGGCCGTCCTGGACGAAAGCGGCACGACCGGCCGGGTGGAGGCGAACACGGTGGACGATATCACCTTCCTGTCCATGCAGTACTGCGAGCTGAGCCGCAATCCGGAGAGCGACTACATCGGTACCTTCAACAGCAACCTGCCCTTCTTCCCCATGCAGATGACCTGGGTGTCTTCGAGCACCGTGTACGAAGGGTCGGCCAGCGTGGCGCGGCAGCTGCCGGTACGCCGGAGCGCCCTGCAGACGAAGGCGGCAGGCAAGCAGGCGGCATCCCCGTACCGCAAGGCAGGGGAGCGGCCGGAACGCAAGGTCCACAAGGCCGGATCCGTCCGGCTCAGTGGGCGTTGAAACGGCTCAGGACGTTCTCTGCGTACGTCTTGGTAATGGAAATCGGAGGGATGGCATCGTTCTCGAGGTCGAGTTCGTAGCCATCCTTTTCTTTGCGCAGGACCTTGACCTTGTCCATGTTGACGATGTATTTGCGGTGGCAGCGGACCAGGGAACTGCCCCGGAAACTCTCCTCGATGGTCTTCAGCCGGCAGCGGATCATGTATTTCTTCATGGCCCCTTTGCTGTCGGTGTACCAGACGATGACGTAGTTGTCGTCGGATTCGATATAGAAAAGATTGTCCAGACTGACGGAGAGTTTCATGGCTCCGCCGTTGTCGTACAGGGTGACTTTCTGGATGCCGCTCCGGTTTTCTTCCGGCTCGTCGGAGACGACGTCCCGCGTGTTCATCAGGCGGATCGTCTTGTTTTTGTCCACCAGGGCGAAGAACATGCCGGCGATGATGTAGGGGACCAGCAGGCAGCTGAAGCTGTACAGCAGGGCGCCGCCGAACAGTTGCAGCGTGCCGAGCCCGCCCAGGTCGATCACGCCCTGGCGGTGGCCGTACAGGGAGATGCCGGTGTACAGGGCGCAGACCAGCACGATCTCCGCCAGGTTCCACAGGATGAACTGCACCCAGGTCATCGGGAAGGCCGCGCGCGTGTGGTACATGAGCACTTTGCTCAGCACGATGCACAGCAGCGACAGCAGATAGAAGGCCACCGTGTAGCCGAAGAGCTGCGTCGCGCCGAGCGAGAACCAGGCGTTGTGGGCGAAGGGGAGGCTCAGCAGCATGAACAGCAGGGAGAAGAAGGCCGTGAAGGTAACGGTCCCCAGCAGCGTGTATTT
Organism: Bacteroidales bacterium; assembly: GCA_017471025.1. Classification (GTDB taxonomy): domain Bacteria; phylum Bacteroidota; class Bacteroidia; order Bacteroidales; family UBA932; genus Cryptobacteroides. Next base: position 29,611 of record JAFUWX010000089.1, on the reverse strand, counting down.
ATCCCGGAAATAATCCGGAAGCAAGGCTCTCATCGTGTCCACGGCGCTTCATTTTCCTGCAAAGATAATAAATACTTTTCAAACGTCATCACTGGCGGGGCCCTTACGGCCGCGGCAGCTCGAATGCCATCAGCGTGTCATAGGCACTGACGGATACAAACACCAGCATGCGGTCTTCCTCCGGGCGGAGAAGGATGTCAGAGGAGCTGAAAGCCGTCAGTGTTTCCGTTTCACTTTTCCTGATAAAATCCGCCTTGAGACAATCGCTGTAGTCCAGTTGGGCAACGGTTTTCAGTCCTTCCTTTCCGGTCTCGTAGGAAACCATGGAAAGGGTGATGTCTTTTTTACCGCACCAGGAGAAGAACGGTCCGTCGGCCCATGCGAAATACCGCTGTCCGCAGAAATCGGCCATGGCCAGGGAGTTGCAGTTGACCAAAGCATAGTCCTGCTCGTTATCGGGAAGGATGGTAGAAAGATTCCAACTGGAAGACTTCGTGAGCCCTTTGCATCCGGGACCATATCCCCGGAAATAAAAGATATGGGTCGTGACCCCGTCTATGGGAATCATACAGCCGTCCTTGCAGTCCTCGACAGGCCCCCCTTCATGGATGGTGATGGCGGAATATCCCTTGACCGTATGGTCTTCTATCCGCCAATAGATGCCGACCTGGCCGGTGGTGTTTTTGTTACCGAAAGCGGTGACGACGGCGTTGGTGGACAGGTCGCCGCGAACCTGGTAGCGGCCGATAGCCTGGCAGGCGGCAAACCGGTATCCGCTGCTGTTTTCAATCAGCAGGGCGGTGGACTCCGGGTTGCTGACATCGGAGGTGCAATAGATGGCATAATCCGAGTCTCCGGGATACCGGGGGCCGAATACGACATTCCCGGCATCGTCCGACGCAATGAATTCAGGGGCTGCGGGGAAATCCCCCCAGATGCCCGTTTCCTCTCCTGTGGCTGGGTCGAAGGCCGCAATCTTCTCGCCGTTGGATACCAGAAGTTTCCCGTCCTGCCAGGCCAGGGTGTGGTTGGCGTGGCTGATATTTTCAGGGAATGCGACGCTCCAGATCGGCTGCAGCGGCTGCCCTTTCTGGGTGATCGTCAGGGGGAGGCTATAGGTGGTATCATCCTGGGTGCATGTGATGGTGACGGTACTCTTCCTGGGCTGAGAACTGCCGTTACGGGCCGCCATGATCCGGCAGCCCCGGATGGCCCGCCCGTTGACGTCGATATCTCCGAACATGCTGTCGAACATGAATCCGTCCCACGCAGGATCCGGCGCCCAATACATATTGGTGGCCAGTTCCAGGACGATTTCCCCGCCTTCGGCGTCCAAGGTGATGTCGTCCACGCGCTTCCCGTTTTCATCAATCCAGAACAGGTAGGGTTCTTTGAACTGGAATTCCAGGTCTTTATCTCCGGTCCACACGACGATGTCCGCGTTGATGGATGTCTTTCCGCTCGATTCGTCCAGGATGACGGAGGCGATGGTCCGTTTGCCCGGCTTCAGGTTTAACGCCTGTGGGGATTCGCAGGTGTACTTATATCCTGTACCATCCTGCGTCTTGATCAGGATGAGGGGATAGTATAATTGGGGCGGCAGTACGGCTTCCCAGAAAATTTCCTTCTCGCCGGTGACAGTATCCGTCAATCCTCTTTTCAACGCTTTGACGATGCCCAGATCGCCGGTGCCGTACCAATCACCTTTTACGCCCTTGGCTTTTCCCCTGGTCTGCGCGATATACACCTCGGCGATTTCTTCCTGCATGCCGCTGACCCGGATGGTCAGGTTGGACAGGGCATGCTGGAAATCGAGATTAGCGCACATCTTTTCCTGAAGCTGGACTTCGCAGGATGCGGTGCGCAAATCTGAAGCTGTGAATCTGCGGATGTCGCTCTGGTCTGCTTCTACGGTGAATTCTTCGTTCTCCGGCCAGGCACGTTGATACGGATAATAGGCCCAAATCCTGACCGGGCTTCCCGTTTGTCCGGAGAAAACCATCGGGGTGTCAGATTGGAGCATGTCCCCCGAGCAGGTATAGGGCACATTCACATAAGATGCGGAGCTGTGGGTTGCGGATATGCCGACCCTGTCGCCATCCTCAAAGGCGACATATTCGTAAATCTGTCCATTCTCGCGGGTAACCGTCGTGGAAAGTTTCGTCGTATAATCCCGGACCTCCTGTCGGAAGGAGAGCTCGCCCCGGGTGACGAAGCCTTCACGGCCTGCCTGACAGCCGGTCGCGGCGGCGAGAAGTAGCAGCAGGTAGCAAAACTTTCTCATGACAGGCTACTTCTTTTCAGCGAGGTTCTCTAAGAAAAGGCCGCCCCGGTCGGGATCGCCTTCCGCAGCGCGGATACGGTCGCCGGTGTCGTCCGGGACGCTGGGCGAAACACTTGTCTGGCCGTAGATGTTGCTCAGGTCATACCTTCCGCCGTCTCCCCATCCGATAATCTCGTGGGTAAAGCTGGCCTCGGTTACCGAACCGTCCAGCACGATGCCGGCAATGACAGAGCACCCCTGGGGGAAGACAATGTTCTCGCGGGCGATATACTGGTAAGTATTTCCCTGTGCCGTCGTAATGACGATCTCCGGTGCTGCCGTCTGGGGGATGGTAATCATGGACCAGCGTCCCTGGCGTTCCCGGTAAGGCTTCAGTCCGCCGGTTGGAATATACGGACTGATGAGGGTGTCATACACAATCTTCGTTCCGTCATAGAGCGCGGCGTAATGGGTGGCAGCGATGCGCATGTTGTTGACGGTCAGATCGGCAATGGTCTCATCCGTGAGATTTTCCACCTCGATGACAAGTTTGGAAAGCAAATGCTTGAAAACCAGATGCACTTCTTTTTGCGTACTGTTCGCCTGTGTACTGCCGGTGAGAATATCGGCGCCTTCGTAATCCTTGAGGGTTGTCTGGTCGGTGGGAACTTGCACGTGGTTGGACCGGTTCGGGACAAAATCCGATTCGTAAGGGTAAAAGGCGATGAACCAAACGTCTTCCTGAGAATCGTTGTCCCAATAGATGGGGGTCTCCGGAATAAGGGATGGCCCCTTGACCGTCAACGGCATGTCTGCGACGCCCAGGCTGGTCGCATAGAGTCCGATCCGGTCGCCATCCTGGAAAGCATCCCCGGAAACTTTTGTGGAGAAAGACCCGATCTGGGCGGTAAAGCGGATTTCCTTACGGGTGGCTCCGGGTTCGTTTATTTCATTTGTGCAGGCCAGCAGCGCAGCAACCGCCAGCAGCATAGTGATAAGCTTTTTCATGATTTGCCCTCCTTATTCCACAGGTGTATAATTGATGTTGAGTGCCCGGTATTTGAACGAACCGTCTTTGCCCTCGGTATATGCCAGCACTTTGTATTGTCCGGCGAGCGGGAGTTCTATGTCGGTCTGAACCGTGATATCTGGCAGGAAGGTATAATCCTGAAAGCCCTCTGCCTTGTTCTTGGCCGCTTCCAAGGTGTCGGCGATTTCATCTTTGGACGCAAAAGAACCTTCGAAAATACCGATTCTCAGCAGGGTGTTGTCCGGGTAAAGTGTGATGGCAAACATGCAGGTGGGCTTTCCGGCAATCTTTCGGGCTTCCCAGGTCATGGTGTCAAATCCGGCTACATATAGGGTCTCCCGGGTGTATCCCGGAAGGGTGAAGGTGGTATGCCCGAAACGATTGCACCTGTAAAAGCTGGAACCCAATGACGCAGCCAGCCCATTGACAGGGAAAGTAAAGGAACCGTTTTCAAAACTGCCGTAGTTGCTCAATTCGTTGCCGAATAACTCATCGACCAAGGAAATCATGATAATGGGGTTACTCTGAAAGTAGATGCCGGAACCGGTCCCGTTGTAGTCCAGATAGATTTTTTCCGGATTCAAGGCGTTGATGATAAAGCCGGCACCGGGCCCCTCGTCCAGGTAGCCTATCCAGGGACAATGTTCCATCAGGTTGGTGACTTTATAGACGCAAGCCTTGTCAATAACTTGATAATAAGAAACTTGCCATTCCTCCGCCGCCAGGTTGAGGACATTGGAGAACCCGCTTTCGAGCAGGGTGCCTTCGCCGATATATTCGAATTCCGAGTAACGGAATTGCCGGACTGACGCGTTGAACTGAACCATGATGGATCCGTTCCCATAGGTGAGGGGAGGGTTGGTCCACTGGTAGGCCGACTTGACTCTTGTGAGATTCTCCCAGACTTCCGGGGCGATGTCAGCATGATTATAGACATATTCCTTGCTTCTGTCCTCGTTACAGATTCTGAACGGGTCGATCACGCCCTCGCCCAGGGACAGGTTGATTTTGGCTTCGTAGAGCAATTGCCCGGGATCGGTCAATTCCATTTCGACGGATTGCCCTTTCCGTGTGACCACAAAGAATTTCTCCGGATCGGATTTAGGCGTGGGTATCGTCATGTCTGCCCATCCGGCTTCGGTCCAGGGCACAATCTCTGCGGAAAACGCTACCGCTTCGTCCGCCAGGATTTTCAGGGTGCCGAGCGTGCTCATGCCACTTTCCAGGACCAAAGCTTCCTCCGGAGAAAAAACCAGGTCCCGGCCGTCGGACAGGGTGATGGTGACCGAGATGCGGCTGGATTGGGGTATGGCGATGAGCAGGTATCTTCCCTCGCCGGCAGCCAGGGGCGTAAGGACGCCCTCTCCCGGGGTGTCTTGTAATAAGACGGACCTGTCGGCGATCCGGACGGTGCCTTGCCTTTGCAGCCCGCCGACGGTGATCCCGGCGATTTCCATTTCGCTGTCAACGTCCAGGACAAGCCGCGACATCAGATGCCGGAATCCCAGATGGACCGTTTCCCCGGGACTGGCGGACACCGCTGCGACCAGCAGGTCCTGTGCGCTGAGCACTTCCGCTTCGGACTGGTCGGCCGCCAGTTCGACAGGGAGATCCGCATGCACTTCGGGCGCAGTTTCCGTCCCGAAAAAGCTATAAGGGAACCAGGCGTAGAAGTCGGTTGGCGCGGACTGTTTCCGGCCCCAATACAAGGGGACTTCCGGGGTGAACCCCGTCCCGTTCCAGGTCAGTTTGACGCCGGCGGCATTGACGGGCTCTTCTGCCGTGAGGCCGATGACGTCACCTTCCTCGAAGGCGGTATCGCCGGCTTTGGCGGCATATTCGCCGATGGAAGAGGTGAATCGGATTTCCGAACGGGATTCCGGGGATGCCGGATTCTCCCGGCAGGAGACGGCCACCAGGGCCGATAATAGGAAAAGAAATAGGTAGCGATGTTTCATAAAATGAAATGTTGGCGAACAAAGATAGTAATAATCATGCGGATATCCAATTTTTCCCCCGGGAAGGCTTTTCGATTGTTATTCCAGACATTTTTGTTATCGGAGCCGCAGGCGACCGAAGGGGGCCTGGGGGAATCCTTTCCCCCGGAGATGGCCTTGCAAAGATAACCGGGAAGGCTTTTCGATTGTTATTCCAGACATTTTTGTTATCTTTGCAAGTTAATGTACGATATGGAACAAGAAAGAAAAAGAGTCGTGGTCACAGGTATGGGCGTCATTTCCTCGGTGGGGAATGATGTCGCAACCTTTTGGGACAATCTCCGGAGCGGTGTTTGCGGGATTGATTTCATCGAGGAATTCCCGACGGAGGAGCTGGCGGTCAAATTCGCCGGCAAGGTCCGTGATTTCCATCCGGAAGAATATGGCATGGACAAGCCCTTCATCCGCAAGCAGGCCATGTTTACCAAATACGGCATGGCCGCCGCGTGGCAGGCGATGCAGCAGTCCGGCCTGGTGAGCGGGGAGAACATCGATCCCTTCCGCCTGGGCGTCTATGTCGGTTCGGGCATCGGCGGGTTCGAGGTCCAATACCGCGAGACCGTCAAAATGGTGGAAGACCCCACCGGCCACTGGATATCGCCGCTGTTCATTCCGACGATGATCTCCAACATCGCCGCCGGCAACATTTCCATCCGGCATGGCGCCCAGGGCCCCTGCCTGGATGTCGTGACGGCTTGCGCCACATCGACCAATTCCATCGGAGAAGCCTACCGGGCCATCCTGCACGGCTATGCCGACGCCATCATCGCCGGCGGTACCGAATATGCGACGATCCCCCTGGGCCTGGCAGCCTTTACCAACGCCACAGCCCTTTCCAAGGCGGAGAATCCCAAATATGCCTCCCTGCCCTTCAACGCCAACCGCGCCGGTTTCGTGATGGGCGACGGGGCCGGTGTCCTCGTGCTCGAAGAATATGAGCATGCCCGCAGGCGCGGGGCGAATATCCTGGCGGAAATGGTCGGCTACGGCAACACCTGCGACGCCCACCATGTCACGGCGCCCCGTCCGGACGGCACCACCCAGGCCAAGGCCATCTCCCTGGCCCTGGAAGAGGCCGGATACCAGCCCGGCCAGGATGTCCTGTATATCAATGCCCACGGTACCGGCACGCGCCTGAACGACGCCGCGGAGACCCTGGCTTACAAAGTGGCCCTGGGCGAGGAAGCCTACTGGGCCCATATCAGCTCCACCAAGTCGATGACCGGCCACATGTTCGGGGCCGCCGGCGCCGCCGAAGCCATCGCCACCATCATGGCCCTGCGCGAGGGTGTCATCCCGCCGACCATCAACCTCGACTGCCCCGACCCGGAATGCGACCTGGACTATACGCCGAACGTCGCCGTGCAGGCCCCGCTGACCCTGGGCCTGTCCGATTCCTTCGGTTTCGGTGGACATAACGCCTGCATCGCTTTCCGCCTATGAGCCGCTACCGCATCCAAGAAGTGACCTCGGAGCGCGACCTGCGCCGCTTCATCACCTTCCCGGACGAATTGTATCGGGACTGTCCCTGCTATGTGCCGGCCCTGCATGCGGACCAGAAGAAATCCCTGACCAGCTGCGCCTCGCTGGCCTACTGCTCGCACAAGCTCTGGCTGGCCCTCGACGGCGACAAGGTGGTCGGCCGCATCAGCGGCATGGTCAATCCCAAATACAACGAACGCTACGGCACGCGCCGCGCCCGTTTCGGCTGGTTCGACGTCATCGACGACTTCGAGGTGGCGTCCCTGCTCCTGGGCACGGCCGAGGACTGGGCCCGCGCCCAGGGCATGGATGAAATCCACGGACCGCTGTACTACAACACCCTGGGCAAACAGGGTATGCTGGTGGAGGGTTTCGACAACCTGCCCGTCTTCAATACGCTGTATAACTATCCGTATTACAACGACTTCGTTACCCGGCTGGGCTACGAAAAGGAGTGCGACTGGCTGGAATACAAGATGGACGCGCAGCAGGACATCCCGGAGAAAATGACCCGGATGGCCGCCCTGCTGATGGAGCGCTACCATCTCCATGAAGGCAATGTGGATACGCTCAAGAAGGACCCGGAGCAGGTGCGCAAATTCTTCGCCGCCTACAACGAGAGCTTCGCCGGCGCGGTCTATAATTTCGTGCCCTTCACCCCGGAGGAAATCGAGGAGGAGGCCGCCGGCTTCATCCCGTACCTGAGCAACCGCACGAGCGTCATCATCCTCGACGAAAACGAGGAGCTGGCGGCCTTCGGCATCACCATCCCGGATATCTCCCGCGCCTTGCAGAAGGCGCGCGGCCGGCTCTTCCCGACCGGCTGGTTCCACCTGCTGCGGGCCCTGCACACCTACGAGTACATGGACCTGATGATCAACGGGGCCGTACCCCACTGGCAGAATACCGGCATCTCCGCCATCCTGCATGCCAAGATGTCGGAGCGTTACCGTGCCCTCGGCGCGAAGTGGGGCCTGTCCAATCCCCAGATCGAGACCAACAGCGCCGTCAATGTCTGGGCGAAATATGGTGACAATCAGCTGTATATGCGCCGCCGCTGTTATGTAAAAAACATGTAAGAAATATGGCAGACAACAATACCTTGCTTGAGAAGGTCCTCAGCCTTCAAGACAAATACAAGTCCCTCCAGGACCAGCTGTCCGACCCGGCGGTCATGGCGGACATGAAGAAATACGTGCAGCTCAACAAAGACTACAAGGAGTTGCAGCCCATCATCGCGGCCGGCCTTGAGTACAAGAAGATGGTCGAGGAACTCGCCGCAGCCAAGGACATCCTCCTCAATGAGAAGGATGACGACCTGCGCGAGATGGCCCGCGAGGAGATCAACGACATCGAGCCCCGCATCCCCGAGATGGAGCAGAATATCAAGTTGTTGCTGATCCCGGCTGACCCCGACGACGGCAAGAACGCCATGGTGGAAATCCGCGGCGGCACCGGCGGCGACGAGGCGGCCATCTTTGCGGGCGACCTCTTCCGCATGTACAGCAAATTCGCCGAAAAACGCGGCTGGAAGCTGGAAGTCACGGACCAGGCGCCGGGCACGTCCGGCGGCTTCAAGCAGATCGTCTTCAAGCTCTCCAGCAACAACGACGGGGTCTATGGCGTGATGAAATATGAATCGGGCGTCCACCGGGTCCAGCGCGTCCCGCAGACCGAGACGCAGGGCCGTATCCAGACCTCCGCCGCTTCCGTGGCCGTATTCCCGGAGGCCGGTGAATTCGATATCGAGCTGAATCCCGCCGACATCCGCAAGGACCTCTTCTGCGCCTCCGGCCCCGGCGGCCAGGGCGTCAATACGACCTATTCCGCTGTCCGTCTGACCCATATCCCTTCGGGTATCGTCGTCCAGTGCCAGGAGGAGCGTTCCCAGCTCAAGAACCTGGACCGTGCCATGGAGGAACTCCGGACCCGTCTGTACAACATGGAGCACCAGAAATACCTGGACGAAATCGCCTCCAAACGCCGGACGATGGTCTCGACGGGCGACCGCTCCGCCAAGATCCGTACCTACAATTACCCGCAGTCCCGCGTGACCGACCACCGCATCAACTGGACCATGTACAACCTCCCGGTCTTCATGGACGGAGACATCCAGGAGTGCATCGACCAGCTGCAGATCGCCGAGAACGCCGAGCGGCTGAAAGAAGCAGGAGAATAAGCCATGGACAGAAGCAAAGACGACCTCAAGGCCCTGGGCCGCAAGACGGCCTACAGCCAGGACTATGACCCGCAGGTGCTGGAAACCTTCGAGAACAAGCACCGGGAAAACGATTATTGGGTACGTTTCAACTGCCCGGAATTCACGACGCTCTGCCCGATTACCGGCCAGCCGGATTTCGCCGAAATCCGCATCAGCTATGTCCCCGACGTGAAGATGGTCGAGAGCAAGAGCCTGAAGCTGTATCTGTTCAGCTTCCGCAGCCACGGGGATTTCCACGAGGACTGCGTCAATACGATCATGAAGGACCTCATCGCGCTGATGGATCCGAAGTACATCGAAGTGACGGGCCTTTTCACCCCGCGCGGCGGGATTTCCATCTATCCTTACGCCAACTACGGCCGTCCCGGCACCCGCTGGGCCCAACTGGCCGAAGAGCGCTTCGCCCGCCACGAATAATCTCCGGGCGGGGATGGCACGGACAAGGGAGTGTGACCGAAAAGAATCTTTTTCGGCCGCACGCTTTTTTGTGTATAAAAATATCAATCATCCAACGGCTTATAAGAAATATTTTTATAAATTTGTGATTGGTTTATAAGGTATTTTCTTATGGCATGGAAACGGATTTTGATGGCGCTGGCCTCTGCTGCCCTTTCGACCTTCCTGTACGCGCAGGATCGCATCAGCGGTACGGTGACCGATACCCGCGGAGAGCCTTTGATCGGAGCCGGCGTGCAGGTCAAAGGGACGTCCCGGGGCACAGTGACGGCTGTTGACGGGTCTTTTTCACTGGATGGCGTCCGCAAGGGCGACGTCCTTGTCGTCACGTCCATCGGCAGCGAGACCCGGGAGATTACCTGGGAGGGGCAGGCTTTGGACATCGTCCTGTCGGATGACTCCCTGGCCCTGCAGGAGGTCGTCGTCGTGGGATACGGTACCCAGAAGAAGGAAATGCTGACCGGCTCCGTGTCGGCCATTTCCACCGAGAAGCTGACCAAGGCCCCGACCGACAACGTCTCCACGATGCTGGGCGGCAAGTTGCCCGGCCTGGTCTCCCGCCAGACCACCGGCCTGCCGGGCGAGAACGATTCCCAGATCTATATCCGCGGGATCTCCACGACCGGCAATTCCGCGCCGCTGGTGCTCGTGGACGGGGTCGAACGCGATTTCAGCAACCTGGACCCCAGCGAGATTTCCTCCATCACCATCCTGAAAGATGCGGCCTCCAGCGCGGTCTATGGGGTGCGCGGCGCCAACGGCGTCATCCTCGTGACCACCCGGCGCGGCGACAAATCCAAGGTGAGCGTCAGCTACAGCGGCGCCCTGACCCTGTCGCAGAATGCCGACATGCTCCATCTGCTGGACGGCAACGAATATATCTATTGGCACAACAAGGCCACCGACCTGGACGGGACCGTCCGGCAGTTCAATGACGATGAGATCGCCTATGTCGCCGGGACCAAGACCGACCCGCAGGGGCTTTTCCACAATACCGACTGGCTCTCGCTGATCTTCAAGAAGGTGGCGGTCGGCCAGAACCACAATGTCAGCATCTCCGGCGGTACGGATGCCGTGCGCTATTTCGTCGGCGCCAGCATGCTGCACCAGGACGGTATCATCGACAACGTCTGGTTCAAGCGCTATAACCTCCGGGCGAACATGGATATCGCCCTGGCCGAACGGCTGACCCTCAAGGTCGATCTCTCCGGCCGCATCGAGAACCGCCATCAGCCCGGCGTCTCGGCCGGCGCCAGCGACCCGACGGCGTCCCTGGACAACGGCGGCAAGGAATATGGCTACAAGAATATCGTCTTCTATGCCATCTCCGCCAAGCCGGTCGTGAACCCGACCCTGCCCGACGGCACCTACGTGGGCTACCAGAACCCGGTCCTGGCCCGGGACGCCTCCGGCTTCAACGACAAGAACAACAGCTATGTCCAGACGGCCGCCACGCTCGAATATGAGATTATCAAAGGCCTGAAACTCAGGGGGATGCTCAGCTATGACATCCAGAATACCCTGAGCAAGCAGCTCTTCCTGCCCAGCCTGCAGGCGACGCCCCAGTACGGCGCCGTCGATGCGGAGGGCTTCGTCGGCCTGACCTACGGCAATTCCCCCCACCTGCCTTCCGGCGTCAACCAGCTCACCGACGCCCACACCCTGTTCACCCGTTATACCGATATGCTGCAGCTCAGCTACGCCGGGACCTTCGGCAAGCACGATGTGAGCGCCGACCTGGTGTGGGAGCAGAGCGGAACGTCCTGGAAGACCTTCTCCGCCGCCAAGCAGAACATGGCCATCACCGAAATCCCCGACCTGAACTTCGCCACGGAGGTGGTCCCCAACACCCCGACCGGCAGCCACAAGGATTACGGCCACCAGGGCCTCCTGCTGCGGACCAACTATTCCTATGACCAGAAATACCTCCTCCAGGCATCGGTCCGCGGCGACTGGTCCGCCAAATTCGCCAAAGGGCATCGTCTGGGCATCTTCCCGGCCGTTTCCCTGGGCTGGCGCATCTCCGAGGAGGGATTCCTGCAAGAAGCCCGCGGCTGGCTGGACAACCTCAAGCTCCGCGCCTCCTGGGGCGTGCTCGGCAACGACAACATCGACGACTTCCTCTATGTGCAGGGCATCGCGCTGAGTACCCGCCCCGCCGTCGTGATCGGCTCCTCCCCGCAGCAGGCGCTTTCCACGACCGCCGTGCCCAACGCCGCCATCACCTGGGAGACCACCACGACCTGGAATGCCGGTCTGGACTTCTCGCTCTGGAACGGCCTGCTGACCTTCGAAGGCGACGCCTTCTACAAGGTGACCAACAACATCCTGCAGTCCCAGGCCGGACAGCAGCCCCCCTCCATCGGCGGGAATTATTCCAACATCATCAACGGCGGCATCGTCGATGTGCGCGGCTTCGAAATGGTCCTGGGCCACAGCCATCGCATCGGGGATTTCCGCTATGAACTGAGCGGCAACGTCTCCTTCGCCCGCAACCGCTATGTCAGCACCACCGACAGCGACAACATCCCGGCCTGGCAGCGGAAGGTTGGTCAGCCCCTCGGCGCCGTCCTCGGCTATGTCTCGGACGGCCTGTACCAGAGCGGGGAAGACCTGGCCATGAGCCCCAAGACCAGCAGCGGCGTGCGCGTGGGCGACATCCGCTACAAAGACCTCAACGGTGACGGCCGTATCACCGCGGAAGACCGGACCTGGATCGCCGGCTCGCAGATTCCCGAGTGGATGTTCGGCATCAACATCGGCGCCTCCTGGAAGGGGCTGGACCTGTCCCTGTTCTTCCAGGGCGCGGCGGCCACGGACATCATGCTCTGCGGCACCTATTCCGCCCTGGGCTACAGCGACGGCACCTATTACACCCAGGTCTTCAAGTGGGGCAGCAACCCGCCGAAATACCTGGTGGAGGGCAGCTGGACCCCGGACCACACCGACGCCCAGTACCCCCGCCTGAGCCTGAACTCCAACTCGAACAACGCCGTGGCCAGCGATTTCTGGCGCCGGGACGCCGCGTACCTGCGGCTCAAGAACGCGCAGCTGGGCTATACGCTTCCCGCGTCCTTCACCCGGAAATTCTTCGTCAGCAGCCTGCGGATCTATGTCAGCGGCACCAACCTGCTGACCCTGTCGAAACTCTCCGGCATGGGCATCGACCCGGAGGCGCCCAGCGTCAACAACGGATATTATCCGCAGCAGCGGGTGATTTCCACCGGTATCAACATCACTTTCTAAGGAGGACGGAATATGAAGAAAATCAACCTTTTGCTTTGTGCGGTTCTCCTGACGGCCTGCAATGCCGTCGATCTGACGCCGTATAACAAATATGACGTGACCTATGGCGTCAAGACCGAGGCCAATGCCCGGCTGTATCTGAATTCCTTCTATCCCATCATCAGCCAGTTCGGCCAGTTCGGCAGCAGCGCCCTGGGCGGCAGCAACGCCGCCATGTCCGACGGCCTGACGGATATCCTCAAGTACAGCAGCATCGCCGAAGGCGCCGGCGACCCGAACCTCATCATGACGGTGGACGGCAAGCAGAGCACCAGCCAGAACTATTTCGACGCCTGGACCACCTGCTACGGCTGGATCCGGCGCATCAACGAGTTCCTCGGCAACCTGGACGCCAGCCCCCTGCGGGACAACCAGGCCCTGCGGGCGGAAGCGCTGTTCTTCCGTTCCTATTGCTATTTCCTCATCCTGCGTTCCCATGGCTCGGAGAAAGACGACCTGGGCGCCATCCTTTATACGGATATCGCCGAGATGACCTCGGCGAAGAAGAACCGCGCACGGGCGAACCTGTCCGACTCCTGGGACCTCGTCTATGACGATGTGAAATTCGCCGCGGAGCACCTTCCGGAGCCCGCTGCGGCCGGCGGACGTCTGGACTGCTATGCCGCCTGGGCCCTGATGGCCCGCGAAATGCTCTATGCCCGGCGATACGACCTGGCCAAGGCCGCGGTCGAGGAAATCGTCGCTTCCGGCCTGTATGGCTACGATGCGCAGTACAGCCGCATCTTCCAGGGCGACAGCCCCGAGGTCATCCTGGCCTTCCGCTACTATCCCGGCCAGCTGACGCACAATTTCGACCAGCGCTATTCCCAGCCGGGAGACATCTGCCTGAGCGGCAGCTACGGCAGCGGATATGCCGGCCCGACCCAGGAATTCGTGGACAGCTTCGACTATGCCGACGGCAAGCCTTTCGATGTGACCGATGTGGCCAACCGCTTCATTACCAATACCAATGTCGGCCTGCGCGACCCGCGGCTGGCGGCCAGCGTCCTGTATGACGGCGCGCTGTGGAAAGACCGCGCCCTGGAATGCCACGAAGGCGGCATCGACCAGAAATACTTCCCCTACGGCGCCGTGAAGACCCCGGGCAATTCCATTACCGGCTACTATATGCGCAAGCTGCTCGATGAATCGAACCTGGACTATGTCCTGAACGGTTCCTACCAGTGCTGGGTCGAGCTGCGCTATGCGGAAATGATGCTCATCTATGCCGAATGCCTGGCGGCCGAAGAGGACTGGACGGGCGTCTTCGACACGGTCAAGGCCCTGCGCCAGGTGCGTTTCGGCCGGGACGACGTCTATACCGCCCCGGTGACCGACTGGGACAGCGCCCTGGACCTGATCCTGAAGGAGCGGGCCGTGGAGCTCTGTTACGAAGGACATCGCTTCTGGGACCTGCGCCGCACCGGCCGGGCCATAGAAGTACTTGACGGTAAGAAATATACGGGAGTCCTGTGGAAGGGAAGTACGCCCGAAAGCGTCTCCTGCGACATGGGCGCGCGCCATTACCCGGAACGCTTCGACCGCTTCCCGGTCCCGCAGTCGGAAATCAGCAACAACACATTGATACAGCAGAATTTCGGATGGTAAAGAAATGGATATACAGTTTGTTCGCCCTGGTAGTGCTGGGTGCGTGCCAGTCCTTGGTCCAGCCCAAGGACGATGATGCCTGTGACCTGCGGGCCCTGACGGTCCGCGTGCATTACGATGCCGCCGACCCTTCCCTGACCGAAGATTTCGACGCGATGTCGGGCGGCGTGGATGCCGAGACGGGGGAGGCGACCTTCTCCTTCCCGCGCGATGCGGAGCGCTATAACGCCGAGACCCTGTCCCGCTGCACCTTGGAGGCCGTGATCCCTTCGACGGCCAGCCTGGTCGTCTATGACGCAGACGGAGCGGTGCGCGAAGGGGGCCTGGGCGGGGTCTGGAACCTGGCCAACGGCTCCGTCGTTTTCGACGTAGTCGCCGCGAACGGTGCGCGGAAACACTATGATTTCCTGTTCCGAATGAGAAGATAAATCTTTAATCCATAAATGCTTATGAAAAAAATTAGTATGATGGCTGCCGCAGCCCTGCTACTTTTTGCGGGCTGCAAGCCGACGGATCCGGTGAATCCGAATCCCTCCAAAGACCCTTCCAACGATCCGGGCGGCAGCCAGGACCCGCAGAAGGAGGAAGTCCTGAAGGTCGATATCTCCCGCCGCAACATCGACGTGGCCGGCGTGGACGAGTATGACCTCTCCATCGTGGACAAGACCGTCACCATTATCCTGGAGTACGCGGACCGCGACGAAGCGAAGGCCCTGGACATCGCGTTCATCAACCTTCCCGACGGCGTGGAAGCCGACTACAAGAACCCCTTCGACTATTCCGACGGCAAGACCCAGCAGGTCGTCTTCAAGCGCACCGGCTCGACGGACGAAAACGCCTGGGACAAATGGACGGTAGGCGTTGAGGTGGAGGCGGAAATCCCGCACTTCGTCAGCCTCGTGGTCGGCGGCAATGAGATTTCCGAGCCCCAGCAGGAACTGCTGTTCGCGGCAGGGACCGACCTCACGGCCATCGTGGTCGAATATGTCGTCTCGCCGGAAGGCAGTGTGGTCAGGGCCGACGGTAACCCCATCGAGAGCGGCGCGGCCGTGGATTTCAGCGACCAGCTCAACGGGGTGGTCTTCACCATCGACGGCGCTGAGGAAAACAGCTTCCTGGTGAAGGCGAAGCTCGGCGGCATCAACAGCATCGAGCGCGTCTGGGCCAAATATGTCAAGCCGACCTCTGTCGAATACGACAATTGGTACGAAAACAAACTGGGCTTCTCCTGGACGGAGAAAGGCAACTGGGACCGCAACGTAGCCATCGATGACCAGTATGTCTATCTGGCTGCCACCGAGTCCAACGCCGGTAAGGCCGGTGACCTTCTCGCGAAGATCTGGGCCATCGACATCACCAATCCGGACAATGTCAAAGCCCTGCAGATCCCCGAATCCATCCCGGGCCAGCACAAGACAGCCGGTCTGGCCGTCGCTCCCGACGGTGACGGCACCCGCCTGCTCTTCTGCTGCATGGCCATGAACGACGCGCACAACTTCCAGGTGTATTCCTACACCTCCGTCGATGCCGCTCCGGAAAAGGTCCTCGATGTGCCGTATTCCTCGCTGAACAAGCGTGTCGGCGACCGCATCACCTTCTTCGGCACCTGGCAGAAGGGTGAAATCTGCACCGTCTCCTGGACCGACGGTACGGCCTTCCTCTTCCCGGTCGAGAACGGCAAGGTCTCCGCGACGCCGGTCACGGCTGACCTGCGCAACGGCGGCCTGGCTTCCGCGATGGGCGGAAACGGTCCAAAGCTCAACTTCATCAAGGACAACCAGTACATCTGGTGCGGTACGGCCCGTCCGGTGCTGCTGACCCGTGAGGGCAATACCTTCACGCAGGTCGTGGCCACCGCCGGCGGCGACCTCGGCTTCCCGGCTCCGGCCCACGGTATGGTGTTCTTCGAGGTGTCCGGCGAAGGATATGCCGCCTTCACCTGCCGCCGCAACAACTTCCAGTCCTCCTTGCTGCGCATCTTCAAGCTGCAGGACAAGAATGACCTGGTGGCCAGCCTGTCCGTGGAAGATCCGTTCGCGAACTCCTGGAAGTTCGGTATCGGCGACCCGGACCTCGAAGGGAACGAAAACTCCGGTAACAAGGACGCCAACGGCGTGGCCGATACGGCTGTGCGCGAGATTAACGGCACCCTGTACCTCGTTTCCGCGGGCTGCGGCTCCGGTATATCCCTGTTCAAAATTCAGTAATCCCCCTTTGTGATGAAGGTACTTTTCCCTTGGCTCTGCCTGGTGCTGCTTCTCTCCTGTACTCCGGTGCGGCAGCAACCCGCCCCCGTCTCCGAGGACCCTTCCGAAGCCCCGGCTTCGGAGGATCCCGTTTCCCGGGACCCGCAGCCTGCGGTCCTGCCGGAAATCCTGACATTCAGCGTGAAGGAGTACCCCCAGGCCAAGGTGACCTTCTCCGAAGACTATACCCTGACCGTCGAAGTGCCGCGCGGAAGTTTCCGCACGGCACTGACGGCCCTTTTTACCGTACCGGAAGGCGTGACGGCCAGTCCGGCCAGCGGTACGGTTCTGGATTTCACCAATCCGCAGAAGATTTTCCTGTCCGCCCCCGACGGGACGGCCCGCAAATATGTGGTGACGGTGGCGGAAGCGCCTTATACCGGGACCACCCTGTATCAGCTGCGCTGTGACGACACCTTCTCCCGGGTCTATGTCCGGGGCTCGGAGGTGAGCCTGTCCGTTCCTTTCGGCACCGACCTGTCCGCCCTGCATTTTTCCGCCGTGATGAGCGAAGGGGCGACCGGTTCGCCGGCCGTGGCCGATGCCCGGCAGCCTTTTGTATATACGGTGACGGCGGAGGACGGGGTGTCCCGCGCCGAATACACGGTGACGGTGACCCAGCTGCCCCGCGACAAGGCGGTGCGCGGGGTCTATCTGCCCGATCCCTCCCACACCCGTTCTTTCATGAGCCCCGAGGGCGTACGTACCTCGATCGCCCTGCTGAAAGAATTGAAATTCAATTGTCTGTATGTCTGCGCCTGGGCCCGTTCCCGGGTGGCCTGGCCGAGCCAGGTCCTGCTGGACAACAGTACGTACTCGGCTTTGTCCGAGACCAACCTCTATCGTTCCTATGCGGGGGAAGACGCCCTGGCGGACATCATCGCCGAGGCCCACAAAGCCGGCATCCGGGTCATCCTCTGGTTTGAATACGGCTTTATGCACAAGGCAGGTTCCGTCGATTGGAACGACCCGGTCCTGGCCAGCCATCCGGGCTGGATGGGCCTGGGACAGGACGGCAAGCCCGCCGCCTACAACGGGAACGATTTCTATTACAATGCCTATGACCCCGAGGTCAGGCAATTCCTGCTGGCGCTGATGCGCGAAGCGCTGGACAGATACCCCGACGTGGACGGCATCCAGGGGGACGACCGCCTGCCGGCCATGCCGCGGGAAAGCGGGTATAACCCCGCCACCGTCGCCAGCTACTGCGAGCAGACGGGCAATCCCGTGCCGACGGACGACCGGGACCCTGCCTGGAGCCAATGGCGGCTGGATATCCTGAACGGCTTTGCCGGCGAGATGGCCGCCCTGGCCCGTTCCCACGGCAAGCTGATCTGCTTCGCGCCGAACAAATACCCCTGGTGCGAGAGCGTCCTGATGCAGCAGTGGCCGGTCTGGGTCCAGTCCGGACATGCCGACCTGCTGAACGTACAGCTCTATATCACAGACCGTTACGACAATGATTTGGCCGATACGGTGCCCTATGCCGGGGATGTGCCCCTGAGCCCGTCCATGATTCTGAAAAACGGGAGCGCCCTGCTGGACCGTCAGTTGATCGCCGATGAGTTCTATGCCAATCGGAAGGCCGGGACGGCCGGCGAATCCCAGTTCTGGTTCGACGGCCTGCTGGATGCCTCCGTGCAGGATACCTTCCGCCGGCTGTATCCCGTCGAGGCCGAATGGCCCCTCAAATAAGGCCGATGCTATCCATGAAAAAGAGATTCATTTTGTGGCCGTTGCTGGCGATGCTTTCCTGCCAGGCCCCGGCCGTGACGCCGTCGCCCGAACCCAGCGGCGATACCGTGGTGTCGGAGGACCCCGCCTCTGCGGATCCTGTGTCTGAAGACCCGGCGCCCAAAACCCCGGTGCTGGCCGCGCCGACGCAGCTTACCCTGACCGAGCAGGGGGAGGGCATCCTGCTCACCTGGCAGGACAACAGCATCAAGGAAGAGGGTTATCTGATTGAGCGTCAGACCGCCAAGAAGACGGACCGCATCTTCCTCCCGCCCGACTCGCAGCAGTGGGAGGACCCGGAGGTGACCACCGGCGTCTGGACCTATACCGTCAAGGCCTACAAAGGCCTCGAACGCGGGGAAGGCGCCTCGGTGGAATATACCAAGGCCGGGCTGCCGCAGCTTCGCCTGGCGGTGCAGACCTCCTGGTACATGGCCTCCGCCCGCGTGGACGTGCTCTCCGACGGAGGCATCGGCTGCAGCGTGGAGGCCGGCGTGGAAGGGGAGCAGGTCCAGACCGCCCCGGGCACGCTGAAGACCGGGGATTCCTACTATTTCAATTTCCGGAACCTGCCCCAGGGAAAGGCCCTGAACCTGTACGCCCGCCTCACGGTAGGTTCCCATGAGGCCCGCCAGGAGACCTCGGTGACCCTGCCTGCGGACCCTGCGCCGCTGAATCTTTCCTGGACGGCCGTGAAGGACTATGGTTTCCCCGCCTCGGTGGGGCTGTACCGCTGCGCCGCGTCGCTCAGCGGCAAGACCGTGAACCTGTGGTACGCCAGTGCCGACCTTTCGGCCGGCGATGTGGCGCTGCGCACGCTCAAAGGCGGCAGTTCGCTGAAAACCCTGACGGATTTCGTCAAAGGCAACCTGCAGGACGAGACGGTCTATGTGGTGACGAACGGCGGCTATTTCGCCTCGCCCGGCTCCTCGTACAGCTATATCGTGGACGAGGGCGTGGAACTCGCGAAGAACGTGTCCGGGCTCAACCGCACGCAAAGCTACCAGGTCACCCGCGGCGTCTTTGCCCTGGATGCGGACAACGCCCCCAGCCTGGCCTGGGTCTATAACGGGACGACGACCTGGGCCTATGACAGGCCCCTGCCGGTGTTTGACGGCGGCCCCGTGCTCAGGTGTACGGCCGAATATCCGGCTCCTGTGCTGGACTGGCATCCGCAGGAGGCGATGGGCGGAGGACCTATCCTCGTCAAGGACGGCCGCTTCTGCTTCGACTACCTCAAATCCCTCGGTGGAAAATACCTGAGCAACAGTGAGTTGATGCAGTCCGACATCTTTGATGAAGGGCTTCGTGCCCCGCGGACGGCCGTAGGTTATACCGATGACGGAAAAGTCATCCTGCTGATCGCGGACGGGCGGAATGCAGGCGGAAGCGCGGGCCTGACCCTGGACGAACTGGCCCGGATCATGCTCGGCCTGGGTTGCCGAGGTGTCCTGAACCTGGACGGCGGCGGTTCCACGATGATGACGGTCGGAAACCAGGGGACCCTCCTGAACCATCCCTCGGACGGCAAACAGCGGTCCGTGTATTCGTACATGGCGATAGTCGCAAAATAATTGCTATATTTGCAAATTGTGGAAGCTGCTTCACCTTCATGAGGCAACGAATTATTGAGTGACCATGTTCACGAATTTGCGAAAAAAGATCAAGGAATTCCGCCTGTCGTTGCGCCAGAAGATCACCCTGGCGTTGAGCGCCATCGCCGTGACCCTGCTGATATCCAGCATCATCTCCGTGCTGGAATACAGCCGGATGAGCAATTATGTCTCCGAACTGATTGCCGAGAACATCCGCAGCATCAATGTCGCCCAGCAGATGGCCAACGTCAGTAACGCCTACAACCTGGAAATCCTGACCGTCATCGGCGACGAGAAAATCAACAGCCAGCCGGATTTCAACCAGGCCGTCTTCATGGACTATTGCGACAGCCTCCGCGCCTCGCTCCAGGCCCGCAACATGCAGCACCTGGCGGACTCGGTGGAATATTCCTATTCCGCCTATATGCTGACCTCGCTGGAACTGCCCAAGGTCCTCCAGTCTCCCTTCGTGGACACCCGGACCTGGTATTTCGACCGCCTGCAGCCGGTCTATAACCGCCTGCGCAGCGACATCGACAAGCTTTCGACAGCCATCTACGAAGAGCTGCAGCGCAACTCCGCAACCTTTGAACGGGGCTTCTACCGCAGCGTCATCCCCTCCGCCGTCGCCATCGCCGTGGGACTGCTGCTGGTGCTGATGCTCCTGTTCTTCATCCTGGCTTACTATGTCAACCCCATCTACAAGATGCTTGCTGCCTTGAGCGCGTACCGCTCCTTCGGCAAGAATTACACCTATACCTTCGACGGGGACGACCAGCTGGTGGAGCTCAATGAAGGGCTCCGCGACCTGGCCAACGAGAACTTCCAGCTGCGCAGGCGCATCAAGGGTCTGCGCGACCAGCATACGGCCGGACAATGAACATCAAGGTCATCACGCGAAACGTAGGCTACGCACTGCTCGTCAGTGCGCTGTTCATGCTGTTGTCCGTCGTGGTGTCCCTGCTGCGGGGCAACGACAGCGCCCTCGCGGCCTTGCTCATCAGCTTCATCATTACCTTCACCGTCGGGATTTTCCCCTTCATCTTCGTGCGGAAGACCCCGGCCATCAGCCTCCAGGACGGATACATGATCATCTTCCTGTCCTGGCTGCTGTCCTTTGTGTTCGGGATGATGCCCTATCTGCTGTGGGGCGGCCCGTTTACCGTCGTAAACGCCTGGTTTGAAAGTGTTTCCGGCTTTACGACAACGGGCGGGACCATCCTCGACAACATCGAAGCCCTGCCGGACAGCCTGCTGTTCTGGCGCTCTTCCACCCACTTTATCGGCGGTTTGGGCGTCGTGGTCTTCCTCCTGCTGATCATCCCTTCGTCCAGCCCGGTGCGCCTGCGCCTGACGAACATGGAGCTGTCCTCGCTCTCGCGCGACGGCTACCGCACCACGACCAACAAGACGGTCCTGATTTTCGCCTGGGTCTATCTGGCGATGAACCTGGCGGCCTTCATCTGCTATCTGCTGGCCGGCATGTCGCCCTTCGATGCCATCAACCATGCCTTCAGCGTCTGCGCGACGGGCGGTTTCAGCACGAAGAACCTTTCCATCGGGGCCTTCCATTCGAATGTCATCAATCTCATCACCATCTTCTTCATGCTGATGAGTTCCACCCACTTCGCCATCCTGTACATGGTGGTGGTGACCCGGTCCCTCAGTCCGCTGAACAACCCGGTGCTGAAGTATTATTTCGCCACCCTGGCCACCCTGTCCATCCTCGTGGCTATGTCGCTGAAGTATTCCCAGGTGGATATGACCTGGGGCAAGGCGTTCATGGACGGGGTCTTCCAGGTCGTCTGCTATGCCTCGACGACCGGTTTCGCCATCACGGACAACAGCACCTGGCCCTTCTTCGCCTGCGTCCTGCTGATGTTCGCGGGCATCCAGTGTGGCATGGCCGGCTCGACGACCGGCGGTCTGAAAAGCGACCGCATCATGATCCTGTTCAAGTCGATCGCCCAGCACGTGAAGCGGAGCATCCACCCCAACTCGGTGACCGGCATCCGCATGGGCCGCCAGGTCCTCTCCGACGAAGACGTCTATCCGCATATCCTGTATATCGCCCTGTACGCCAGCCTCGTGATCATCGCCTTCGGCTTCTGCCTGTGGCTGGGCGCGGACGGAGAGCATGCCCTGGCCGGTACGGTGGCCAGCGTGAGCAACCTCGGGCCCGCATTCGGGGAAATCGGCACCTACGGCTCCTACAATGCGGAACCGACGGGCGTCAAACTGGTCTATACGGCCTGCATGTTCCTCGGCCGACTGGAGATTTACCCGGTACTGGTCGTGTTCAGCCTGATTTTCTCCCGCAACAAAAAGTTCTGACGATGGACAGGGCTTCGATGCTGCAAGATACCTTCCGGGGGCTGCTGCCCTATCCGCCGACCGTCTGCCAGGACGGTCTTTTCCGCGATATCGCCACCTTCCTGACCGGCGACGACGGTGACATCCTCGTGGTCAACGGCTATGCCGGAACGGGCAAGACGACCGCCATGGCGGCCGTGGTGTCGGCGATGCGCCAGATGCATGTGCCCGTCGTGCTGCTGGCCCCGACCGGGCGGGCGGCCAAGGTGCTGTCGGCCTATACCGGGCAGCCGGCCTACACGGTCCACAAGCATATTTATCGGCAGAAATCGGTCGGAGAAGACGGTTTCGGCCAGTTTTCCCTGTTCGTCAACAAAGCGAAGGACACCCTGTTCATCGTGGACGAGGTGTCCCTGATCGGCATAGACGGCGGCCATTCCACGGCAAGTTTCGGCACCGGCAATCTGCTGGAAGACCTGGTGCGCTTCGTGCGCGGCGGCTCCGGCTGCCGGCTGATCCTGGTGGGCGACGCCGCCCAGCTGCCGCCGGTGGGGCTGGATAAGAGCCCGGCCCTGTCCCCGGAATACATGTCCTTTGCCGGCGGGGTCAGCTTCTCGCACCTGACCACCGTGGTGCGCCAGCAGCAGGAAAGCGGCATCCTCTATAACGCCACCCGCCTGCGCGAGGATATTTCCGCCGGGGTGGAGGACGTGCAGCTGCGTCTGCGGGTGGACTTCCCGGACGTGCAACGCCTCAGCGGGGGAGAGCTCCTGGAGACGCTTTCCGACGCCTACGGGCGTTACGGCGAAGACGAAACGGTGGTGCTGTGCCGCTCCAACCGCCGGGCCAACCGCTACAACGCCGGCATCCGGGGGCAGGTGCAGTACAAGGAAGAGATGCTCGTGCGCGACGACAAGCTGATGATCGTCAAGAACTGCTACCAGTTCGTGGACAAAATCGAGGAGATGGACTATATCGCGAACGGGGATATCGCCAAGCTGGTCCGCGTGTCGGGCTATGAAGAACGCTACGGGCTGCATTTCGCCGATGCCGTCCTGGCCTTCCCGGACTATCACGATGCGGAAGTGGATGCGAAAATCTGCCTGGATACCCTGATGTCCGAGTCCGCGTCCCTGACCTACGAGCAGCAGAACGCCCTGTATCAGGGCGTCAATGCCGATTATGCCCATATTGCCTCGAAGAAAAAGCGCTATGAGGCGGTGCGGGAAGACCCTTTCTACAATGCCCTGCAGGTGAAATACGCCGAGGCCATCACGGGGCACAAGTCCCAGGGCGGGCAGTGGGCCTGCGTGTTCGTGGACAACCCCATCTGGCAGGATGAAATCACCCTGGATGACCTCAAGTGGCTATATACGGCCTTCACCCGGGCGACGGAGCAGCTCTATCTGGTCAATTTCAAGGATGAACTCTTTGCCCCTCCGGGCGGCGCGAAGTAACCAGCAGGACATTCGCTCCGGCGACGGGCGCGGCGAAGATATGGACCGTCCCTGAGGGCTTGACACCCAGCTTTTTACGCAGCTCCTCGGAAGACAGGGGCAGACCCCGGGCCGTGACTTCGGTGGCCGGGATTTCTTTTTTCAGGCTTTTGAGTATCCGGCTTTCCAGCGGAAGGACCCGGTCGATGTGGTGGAGGTGGCCCAGGGCGCGGAGGGTTTCGTCCGGCTCGGCGGCCAGGTACAGATGCGCATCGGGGGAGAGCTTCCGCAGTCCCAGGCGCGCGCAAAGGGATTTGAACAGGCCGGCTTTCGTGAGGGATTTCCCCGGCTCGAACAGCCAGCCCTGCAGCGCGTCCAGGGTGCAGTAGGTGGCCTGGGCGGCGGCTTCGTCCCCGCTGTCGCAGGCGAGCAGGGCTCCGGATTCATAGCACACGAGGCGGTATCCCGGCTCCGTATATTCGCGGTCCATCCACAGCAGCAGCTCCTTGCATTCCCCGCCGGTGGCGACGACATGCACTTCCCGGACATGGTGGAGCGCGGCGACCATCCGGGAGATATCGGCCATGGGGGAGAGCTTCACCAGGAGATGGCGGCACAGGCAGAACAGTTCCGCTTCCAGGGCCAGGAGGTCGGGCCGGCAGTCCTCCAGGAGGAAGACTTTCTTGCCGTCGGCCGCCCTGCGGGCCGGGTCGAGGAAGCAGACATCGGGCTGGAATCCGTCCAGGATGGCGGCGATGGCGCCCGGCTGCGCGCAGGCGTTGCGAAGCGCGGCCCGGACCCCGAGGCGGGCGAAATTGCTGCGGACGGCATCGAACAGGACCGGGTCCATTTCATTGTACAGCACCGCTTCCGCTTCCTGGGAAAAGGCCCAGCAATCCACGCCGAGTCCGCCCGTGAGGTCGGCGATCCGCCAGGGGCGGCCCGGGAAGATGCGCTCCCGCAGGAGGCGCGCCTTGTAGCAGGCGGTCTCTTCGCTGCTGCATTGTTCCGTACACAGGCGGGTCGGGTAGAGAAGACCTTCGCAGGCATACCAGGAAGGCAGTTTGCCGCGGATGCGCCGCCTGCCTTCGAGGGTGGCGGCCGCCAGCTCCACGTCGATGCCCGGCCAGCGGTCACGGGCCATCAGCAGCCGCAGCGGATCGTCTTCGGCATGCGCACGGAGAAAGCGGTCGAAATCGGTCATTCGCCCTTGAGGTAATGGCGCCAGAAGGCGCGGTTTTCCTCCAGGAAATGCGTTCCCTGATAGCCCCGGTAGCCGTGCATGCCGTCCGGATAGATCATGAATTCGAACTGCTTGCCTTCCTGCTGGAGGCGGTCGATCAGCTGGAGCGTATGCTGGAAATGGACATTGTCGTCGCCGGTGCCGTGGGTAAGCTTCAGCATGACGGGGGCGATGCCGGGCGTGAAGGTATTGTCCGTCACGTAGTTGGCGGCATGGTCCAGGACCCGGGTCCGGGCATAGCCTTCCGGGTTGGTGGCCGGCGTTTCCATGAAACGTTCGGTGTAGTGCGTGTCGTACAGGGCCCAGTCATAGACCCCGCCGCCGGCGATGCCGTAGTGGAACTGCTCGGGATGGTCAAAGACCAGCAGGGCGGTCATCGTGCCACCGAAGGAGAAGCCTTCCACGCCGATTTTGTCGCCCTGGACATAGGGGAGGCTCTGGAGATATCGGGCCCAGGCGACGAAGTCGCCGACTTCATGGACGGACAGGTTGCGGTAGATGCAGTCCAGCCCGGCCCGGCCGTTGTGTCCGGCCGCCCGGCAGTCCGCCGTGATCTGGATGATGCCCTGTTGGGACCACCACTGGGTGCGTTCCGTGGGGTGTTGCCAGGCTTCCCGTACCAGCGGGGTGTCCGGACCACCATAGATGTCCATGTGGACGGGATAGCGCCGCGACGGGTCGAAATCCTTCGGATAGACGATGGCGGCGGGCAGTTCCAGGCCGTCTTCGGTGGTCAGGGTCAGCGTCTGGGGCAGGGCATAGCGCTCCGCCTGGAAATCGGGTCCGGCCCAGTCGGCCACCTTGCAGGCTTTCCGCGAAGGGGTTCCCAGTCCCTTGCGGGCCAGTTCCGGCGCTGCGGCCGTTTCGAAGACCCAGATCTGATACGGGGTCCGGTAGTTGGACAGCCACGCGGTGAAATGCTTGCGGGAAGGGGAGAAGCTGACGGAGCGGACGCTGTAGGCCGGGTCGGTCAGGGCCTGGATTTCCCCTTTTTTGTTGACTTTATACAGCACCGTCCGGATGTGGGAATCGCGTTCGGCGGTGAAGAAGACGTCGCCTTTCTTCTCGTCCAGGGCCAGCAGGCTGATGCGCCAGTTGTCCCCGTCGGTCAGCCGTTTGAGGCTGCCGTCATAACCCAGGAAATAGATCTGCTGCCAGCCGGTCTCAAAGTCCCGGACCATGTACAGCCCCTTGTCCGTGAAGAGCATGCCGTCGATCCAGTTCAGCCAGGTATCGACGTGTTCGTGGTAGATGGGGGTCTTGCTGCCGTCCGAAACTTGTACGCGGTACAGGTCCAGGGTATTCTGGATGCGGGGCTCGCGGCTGACGTAGAGGCTCTGGCTGTCCGGGCCCCAGAACGGGGTGCCGTAGTAGCCGTCTTCCTCCTCGTCAAAGTCGGCCCAGACCGTTGTGGGCTTCGATTTGAGCCCGGAAATCAGCCCGATGCGGACCGTCGGGTTGGGCTGCCCGGCCTTGGGGTAGCGGGTGTTTCGCAGCGAGCCGTTCTGTCCCGCCGCGCTGTAGATGGGGAAGACCGGGACGCGGCTGTTGTCGAAGCGGTAGAAGGCGATTTTGTCCGAATCGGGGGACCACCAGAAGGCGCGGTATTTCGACGGGCGGCCGAAGATTTCTTCGTAATAGACCCAGGAGGCATAGCCGTTGAGGAGGGTTTCGCTGCCGTCGAAGGTCAGGCGCTGCTCCTGCCCGCTGGCGATGTCCACCACCCAGAGGTCGCCCCCGCGCGTGAAGGCGAGCCGGGCCGAGTCGGGGGAGAAGGTCAGGTTGACCGCGCCTTCCGGGTGGACGGGGAAATCGGCGTACCGCTCCGGGGCGCTGACCCCTTCGCGGCGCCGGAAACCCTTGACATCCAGGGCGAAGCCGTCCGTATAGGACCCGTCATAGGTGAAGACCAGCTCCCGGTCTCCGGTCCATTTGCAAGCGATGGGAACCTGCGTGTTCCACTCCTGCGCGCCTGCCGCCAGGGAGAGGGCTGCGAGCAGCGGTAAGATAAGGATTTTCTTCAGCATCAATCGATTATTCTATATCTGTAGTCATGAGGCAAATCATCGTGTCCTCAAGGGCAGCGATGCTACGCGCCAAAATCAGAAGGCGAAGACGGGGCGGACGTAGTTTATGAAGGTGTTTGTTTTACCGCGTTTATTCGCTCCTCCCCAGTCGGTATAGTAAGTCCACGCCCATTCGGCAGAATGCTCGGAACTCGACCAATAGTAGCCGTCTTTGAGTCCCGTGCCGCCGGCGGCCGTAATCATCGGGTTCACATTGGCGGCCGTGTAAAATTCCCTGCCCTCCTGCAAGCCGCTGCTCTTTTTGTACAGAACCTTCACAATCAGGTTCCACTGGCCGATACTGGGCAGGAACCAGCCGCTGGTGCCTGCTGCGGGCCGAGGACCCGAATAATTCCTGGCGGCAGAAGCGGCGGCGTGGGAGTGGCTGTCCGAGACCAATGTGTTGGTGTTGGCGATGCCGTCCAGTACCTTGACGATTGTGGAAAAGTCGGCATTGGCGCTGCTCAGGCATGTGGAGCTGCTCCCGTTGGAACCCCACTGACTGCCATCGCCGTCCGGGGCATCGGTCAGCGCCAGGGCCAGACCTCTGTAAGTGCTGCTGCTCTCATCTACGCTTCCCGCATTGCCAATATAGACAATCATACCGCTTGCCGTGACACCGGCCTCGGTAGCGGCGGCGACGGTGTCGTAGATTTTGCCGTCGGTACCGATGACCCTGCCAATGTCCGTAGCATCGGCCACGTTGATGGGCTTGGGCCCGGGGTAAGGAGCGGAGGAACTGTAAACAGGACGGATAGAGAAACCGCGGTTGCGGTTGCTTTCATCACGATGAGCTCCCCATGGTTCCAAATATAGATAGCTCGCACGACCGTAGGTATAATTACTAGTTGCCGACCAATAGTACCCTCCGTCATTTTGGTAAGAGCCTTCCCAGCAGCCCGCGGCAGGGATAAAGATGTAGTCGGATGCGCCGGCGTTTTTCACCTTGTAACCGTCAACACCGTTCTCCGAGGTATATTCCCAAGTCACGCCTTCCTGATCATAGATGGAATTGATCTCTGCCTTTGTGGGTATATGCCAGTTCGCTCCCAGTTTCTGGGTGGCGATATCCTGGGCCGCGGTCAAGTCGCTGAAGGAGGTGCCCCCCTCCCGATAGTCTCCTGACCCGTAGCCGGCCTGCGGGTAAACGGCGCCCCAGGCGAAGTAATCGCCATACCCCTCGGCGGAGGTGGCGCCGATATTCCATTTGGCCCAGCGGACGCCGTTGATGGTCAGGACGTCCGGCTGGGGCACCTTCCAGGCACTGCTGCTGATTTCCGGGAACCGGAAGGCATCCCTGTAGGCCATGGTCTTGCTGCCGGAAAGCAGGTAGGTCACGTCATCGTATGTCGCTGCGGTACCGTTATCGTTCACGAAAGTGAACTCATGAGTCTTTTCTGCACCATTGGCTTCCGGGTCCAGCCGGCCGCTGAAATTGATGTCGCCGCCATAGACATACCCCGTGACGGGGGCGTTGCAACTTCCCTCGCTTTGGTGCACCGTGCCGTCGGCCGACACATGGTCGAAGGACACCGGCTTGATGTAATTGCCCTTGAGGGTATAGGTGATGCCGTCTGTGGTTCGGAAATAGTTGGTGGCGGGCATGGCCAGCTGCACGAAGCCCTCCGGTGCTGTCATGTCGAGCGTTCCGCTCACCGTGGTCCCCTCTACGGTGTAGGGGGATTGCTCCGCCCTCATGTAATAGCTGGTGTAGGTTTTGTCGAACTTGAAGGACCCGCCGTCGGCCATCACCACGGCATCGCTTCCGTAGGGGAGGTAAACGGCCGTCATGGTGCCGTCACCCGGGAAATCGAAATCCTGAGCCTGGGCGCCGTTATACTGCGTCTTGGTCCACGCCGAATTACCATAAGTGAACTTCAGGTACTGGGGCGCGGCAATGTTGGAGAAGAATACATACACGACGTCGCCGTCTTCCCAACCGCTTTTCGTCGCCTTGGTATCGGCACGGTTAATGGTGATGTTGTAGGTGTACTTGACGGAAACGGGAGCGGGGACGGACGCCATGGGCGCCTGCTCCATTTCCTTTGTGCATGCTGCGAGTGCGAGAACGGCACTCAGGATAATCATTGTCTTCTTCATAACCGTCTCCTTTTACCAGCCCTTCTCCTGTTCAAACGGATCGTTCCACGTGGGGTTGGCTCCGTTATCCTGGGTGTTGCAAATGATGCCTTCCAATTCCATATACGCAACGCTTGTTGCGGGTGATTCGTAATGCCTTTCTTTTGCGTTCTCCATATATAAGGTCGTTTATAATACGCTGCAAATGTACAAAAATTTTTTTAGCGAACCGGCCTTCATCCTGAACATGTCGGTAAAATGAAAGCAGCCGTCCGAGGGTCTTTATGGGCTCAAAGCGGCTGTCGATGATGGCTAATTCGCGAAAAATCGGCTCACCTGCAAACTTCCGTGGGAGCCTATCCAAAGAGTTTGCATAGTCTGAACATGAAGAAGGGTAGGTCGGAGACACCTCTGAGCTGAGCTCGGAAGGCCTTGACTTTTGAGTTAAACGATTCTGCTGCCGCATTGGTGGAGTGTTCAAGGAAGTAGTTCAGCACTTCGTCCTCCCGGGCTTTGACGGCGTTCCTCGCCGACTTGACTTCGCGGAGCGTACATTG
>JAFUWX010000088.1 GCA_017471025.1 Bacteroidales bacterium | reverse complement strand
TGCTGCACAACAGTTCTCAAGACTGCCGCCATCGACCACTCGGCCACACCTCCTAATATGTCTCCTTTCCCAATTTTTCCGTTTCCTTGGAGACTGGCCGCTATTTTTAAAGCGGTGAGTGAGGGAACGCGGAGGGATTCGAACCCCCGGGACGTTGCCGCCCAACAGTTTTCAAGACTGCCGCCATCGACCACTCGGCCACACCTCCTGTTCAGCCTGCAAAATTACAACAGTTTTGTGAATCTGCAAAAAAATATGCTCTGCTGCGGGGGAAACAAGGTCAGAAGCTGTACCCGAACATCAGGCAGAGCGAGCCGCTGGCGGGCTGCCAGGCGGGGAGCAGGGCGATGTCTTTGCGTCCGGAGGTCCGGATGCCGAGCAGTTTCTTGGTGGGCTCCAGCAGCCAGCTTCCCGCATACGCGGACAGGATGCCGATGCCGGCGCCCATCAGCACGTCGCTCATCCAATGCCAATCGTGATAGATCCGCATGGCGCCGACGGTTCCGGCCATCAGGTAGGCCGAGGCGCCGATCCAGGGGCCGTATTCGATGCCGACCAGTGCCGCGCCGGTAAAGGAAAAACTGGTGTGCCCGGAAGGGAAGGACTTGAAATCCACCCCATTGGGGCGGAGCGTATGGAACCCCAGTTTGGCCGGACCGCTGATGATGCCGCAGACGGCATGTGCCAGCGCGGCTTCGATGAAACGGTCCCAGAAGCCGTGCTTGACCTTCACCGGGGCGAAGCCCAGCCCCAGGTCCATGACCAGGGGAACATACTGCAAATAGTCCTCGAACCCGCCCACGGGATGCTGGGCATAGATATCCTGCGCCCGGCCTCGGACGGCGGCGTCCCAGCTGTCGTGCGCAAAATAATGGATACAGAGCCCGCCGGTCATCAGCGCGCAGGGGGCGATCAGCTGGACCGGCCGGAAGGCGGAGCCGCGCAGCGAGTCGGCCGGCGCGGTGCGGTATTGCCCCTGCAAGGGGAGTACCATCAGCAGCGCGGCCAGGAGGGCCCATAGCCGAAGAACCGCCGCCCGGCCGCCGCGGCGTCCCGTCCTGATCCGGCCACTTTCGGCCATTTGGTGGAAATCAAACATAATCCGAACATTTGAAATCGCACGAAGGTACGGCTTTTTTGTAAAAGATGCACAAAAAGTCCGGATATCGGCGTAAATTTTACTACCTTTGTCAAGATAATCCCTGGCGCAGAAGACCACGCTGAAAATCCAGGGTATGTGCAGATTATGAGAAAAATCAAGACGTTGATTCTGACCTTCCTCTTGGCAAGCCTGGGCGCTGCCGCACAGGACCTTGACCACAACACGTACATGTTTGCCGTACGGGACACCTGCGACCTGTACATGGATGTATATGAGCCCGAAGAAGCCCAGGCCACTGTCCTGTTCGTCTTCGGCGGCGGCTTCGTCTCCGGGCGGCGGAACGATCCGTATTACAATCCCTGGTTCCGGAACCTGACCGCGCATGGCTACCGGGTCGTCGCTGTGGACTACCGGCTCGGCCTGAAAGGGCAGCAGATGAAATTCAACCTCCTCAGTCTGATCGACAGTGCGAAAAAGACCATCCGGGCCGTCGATATCGGCGTGGAAGATGTCTTCTCCGCCATCAATTACCTGAACGACAACGCCGAGGAACTGGGCATAGACATGGGGAAAATCGTGCTGGCCGGCAGCTCGGCCGGAGCGATGATCGCCCTGTCCAGCGAACACGAAATCTGCACGGGTGGTCCCCTGGCCAGCGTATTGCCCGAAGGCTTCCGCTTCCTGGGCATCATGTCCTTCGCCGGCGCGCTGATGTCCGATACCGGGCTGCCGAAATATGACATCGACCCTTGCCCGCACCTGCTTTTCCACGGGACGAGCGACGGCGCCGTGACCTACGACAAGACCGCCTTCGGCAAATACGGCATGTTCGGGAGCAGTTTCCTCGTGGACAAGGTCTTCTCCAAGAAGGACTATGTCTATAACTTCTACCGCTATCCGGGCCATACCCACGATATCGCCGGCAATTTCTTCGACACCTGGCCGGAGCAGCAGCGCTTCCTGGAGAATCTCCTCGCCGGCAACCCCCGCATCGTGGACGCCACCATCATCGACCCGTCCATGATGACCTGGGAACAGAATATCACCCTGGACAAGATTTATTGATATGACGCTGACCACTTTACGTGGAGCGGACTTTGTCCTGCTCGTCAAGCAGGGGGCGGCCCAGCTCCGCAGTGACAGAAAAACCGTTAACGACCTCAATGTCTTTCCCATACCGGACGGGGACACGGGCGACAACATGTCCATGACCCTGGATTCCGGCTGTGCTGCGGCGCCCGAAGAGGCTTCGCTGGACGAGGCCGCAGCGGCCCTTTCCCGGGGCATGCTCCTGGGCGCTCGGGGCAATTCCGGGGTTATCCTCAGCCGGATCTTTGCGGGCATCGCCCGCGGACTTTCCGGCGTGCAAGAAGCTGATCTCCAGGTCTTTGCAGGCGCACTCCGCGCCGGCGTGGAAGAAGCCTACAAGGCGGTGGCCGTGCCCGTTGAGGGGACGATGCTGACCGTCTGGCGCGAAGCGGTCGAGCGTACGCCGGTCAGCGGCGGCTGGACGGACTATGCCCAGGCCTTCCTCGCCCAGATGGAAGCTTCGCTGGAGCGGACGCCCGAACTGCTGGACGTACTCAAAAAAGCCGGGGTCATCGACAGCGGCGGCGCAGGGCTGGTGTCCATCGCACGCGGCGCGCTCAAGGCCCTCTACGGCGAGACGGTGGAATCCGTCCAGAACACCCCGACGGCCCATACCGTCAACCTGGATGCCTTCACCGAAGACAGCGAACTGGAATTCGGCTACTGCACGGAATTCCTGCTGCGCCTCCAGCGTGCCAAGGTCGATCCGGAGCATTTCGACGAACGGGAAATCATCGATTATCTGGCCACCCAGGGCGATTCCATCGTCTGTTTCAAGGACGGCAGCATCGTCAAGGTCCACGTCCATACCCGTCGTCCGGGCGACGTGCTGAGCCATTGCCAGCGCTGGGGGGAATTCCTCACGCTGAAAATCGAGAATATGACCCTGCAGCACCATGAGACGACCATCCACGACGGATTTTCCGGGCCCAGGAAGCGCTACGGCATCGTGACCGTCGCCTCCGGCGCAGGGCTGGAAGCCGCCTTGAAGGAAGCCGGTGCCGACGTGGTGATTCCCGGCGGGCAGACCATGAATCCGTCCGTCCAGGATTTCCTGGAGGCCTTCTCCGGCCTGGGCGCGCAGGATATCTTCGTCTTTCCGAACAATGCCAACATCATCCTGACGGCCCGTCAGGCTGCCGGCCTGTGCAAACGCGCCACGGTCCATGTCGTGCCGTCCAAGACCCTGGGCCAGGGCTATGCCGCCATCGCGTCCTTCGACAGCGGTCTGGACGACCCGGCCGAGCTGGAAGCCATGATGCTGGAGACGATGGAAGGCGTGGAGACCGGCATGGTTTCGACGGCCGTCCGCGATGCGGAAGGCGGCGTCCGCGAAGGCGATTTCGTCGGCTTCGTGCAGGGCAAGATCCTGTGCAGTGCGCCGGACCGGAGCGAGGCAGCCCTGGCCCTGGCCGCCGCCATCGACGCCGGAAGCCGCGACGTCGCCCTGGTCTTCGTGGGAAGCGCGGTCGGCGAAGAAGAAGCCGGCCGGCTGAATGCCGCCCTTTCGGCCCGATATCCGGCGACCGAATTCATCTTCAACCGGGGCGACCAACCTGTTTACGATTATATCATCATACTATGCTAAGACTATTTACCGACACCGACACCGACATCACGCCGAAAGTGGCCGCAGAATACGGCTACCGGCTGATCAGCATGCCGTACAGCTATGACGGCAAGACCATCTATCCCTATGAGGACTTCGAAACCTTCGACGCCCATGCCTTCTACGACATGCTCCGGAGCGGTGTCCTGCCGACGACCAGCGCCCTGGGCGAGGACCGGTATATCGCTTATTTCGAGCCGGAATTCGCCGCCGGGAACGACATTTTCTATGTCCATTTCTCCCGGGCGATGACCAATACCTTCGACTCCATGGACCGGGCCGTGAGCCACCTGCTGGAGAAGTATCCCGGCCGTAAATTCTATGAACTGGACACCAAGGGCATCACCATCGGCAGCTACAACATCGTCCGCGAGGTCGGCGACCTGTTCCTGGCCGGGAAAACGCCCGAGGAAGTGCTGGAATGGGGCAAGACCGAAGTGGATAAATTCGCGATCTATTTCTTCGCCGACGACCTGAAGTTCTTCCGCCGCAGCGGCCGGGTCAGCGGTCTGGCCGCCACGATGGGCTCGCTCATCGGCATCCGTCCCATCATCTACATGAGCACGGAAGGCAAAATGGTCAGCATCGGCAAGGCCAAAGGCCGCCAGAACGCCATCAACGCCCTGCTCGGGTATGTGGACGAACTGGGCGAGGATGTCCTGGCGCACCGCGTCGTCATCGCGCAGACCGACGCCATGGACCTGGCCCGTCAGGTCGGCGCCCTGCTCCAGGAGAAGTTCGGCCCGGCGCTTCGCATCGAATATGTGGATGTCAACCCGACGGCGGGCAGCCACTGCGGCCCCAACGCCGTCGGCGTCTCGTTCCATGCAAAACATAGATAATCAGATGGTTACAGTTGAAGAAGTCCGCACCCGGCGTCAGCAGAAGGAATTTGTCGATTTCCCGCTGCATCTGTACCGGAACTGCCCGAACTACATCCCGCCCATCTACATGGACGAGCGGAAGATTTTCAGCAAGAACAACGTCTATAGCGACACCTGCGAGAGCGTCTTTTTCAATGCCTACCGCGACGGTCAGATGGCCGGACGCGTGCATGGCATCATCCAGCGGGTCGCCAACGAGAAGTATAACCGCCGGCGCGTGCGCTTTACCCGGCTGGACTTCATCGAGGATTTCGAGGTGGCCAAGGCCCTCTTCGAGGCCCTTTCGAATTGGGCGAAATCCCGGGGCATGGATACCCTGGCCGGTCCGCTCGGGGCTTCGGACCTGGAGCGCGAAGGCCTTCTGATCGAGGGATTTGACATTCCGGGGACATTCGAAGAGCAGTACAATTACCCGTACTATCGCGAGTTCATGGAGCGGCTGGGCTTCGTCAAGGAGGTCGATTGGAACGAAAGCCACCTGTATCTGCCGGACGCGCAGACCTGTCAGGAACTGCAGCAGATGTCCGATTTCGTGGCCCGGCGCTACAAGCTGCATTTCGGCCAGGCCCGCAATACGCGCGATTTCCTCAAACGCTATGCAGATGAGGTGTTTGCGCTGATTGACAAGTCTTACGACCTGCTGTACGGGACGGTGCCCTTCACCGAGAACATGAAGCAGATGATGATCGACAACTTCAAGCTGGTCATCGACATGAAATATGTCGCGGTCATCCTGGACGAGCACGACAAGATGGTCTGCTTCGGCATCTGCTTCCCCTCGCTGGCGGACGTCTTCCCCAAATCCGGCGGCCGCATCACCCCCGGCGCCCTGTGGCGCCTGTGGAAGGCCCTCAAGCACCCGAAGGTGATTGACTGCGCCCTGATCGGGGTGGATCCGGAATATCTCAACCGCGGCATCAGCGTAATGGTTTCCGCCGCCCTGGTCCGGATGCTGTCCGAGCAGGGTATCGAATATGCCGAGACGAATATCAATCTGGAGGAGAACTGGGCCATCCAGAACCAATGGAAACGGTTCCGCCGGGAAATCGTGTGGCGCCGCAGGGCCTATATGAAACCGGTCGTATGATCAAGATCCTGGTCGATTGTTTCGGGGGCGACCATAGCCCCGAAGCCAACATAGACGGAGCGCTGGCGGCCCTTCGTCAGTTCCCGGACCTGCAGGTCATCCTGACGGGAGACGAAGTCGTACTCGGCGCGAAATTAGCTGAGCGTCAATATGATAAGGAGCGTGCCGAAGTGGTGCATGCCCCCCAGGTGATCGGCTGCGACGAGCGCCCTACGGACGTCATCCGCATGAAGCGGGACAGCTCGATGATGAAGGCCATCATGATGCTTCGGGACAGGGACGATATCGCCGCGATGGTGAGTACCGGCTCGACCGGGGCGTTGGTGACGGGAGCGCTGGTGCGCATCGGCCGTCTGCGCGGCATCATCCGGCCGGCCTTCTGCCCCTTGCTGCCGACCATGAGCGGCGGCATCGTCGGCATCTGCGACAGCGGGGCCAACGTGGAAGTGACCCCGGCGCATCTTCGCCAGTTCGCCATCATGGCCAGCCTGTATATGGAGAATGTCTATGGCGTCTCCTCCCCCCGGACCGCCCTGCTCAACGTGGGGAAGGAAGCCGGG
Source organism: Bacteroidales bacterium (assembly GCA_017471025.1). Taxonomy (GTDB): domain Bacteria; phylum Bacteroidota; class Bacteroidia; order Bacteroidales; family UBA932; genus Cryptobacteroides. Next base: position 6,384 of record JAFUWX010000088.1, on the reverse strand, counting down.
AAGGGCGACGGCATCCGGCAGGAGGCCTATACCTTGCTGCAGGAGACCCCGGACGTGCATTTCGTCGGCAATATGGAGAGCCGCGAATTGCTGACGGGCTTTTACGACGTGGTCGTCTGCGACGGCTTTTCCGGCAACGTGCTGGTCAAATCGGTGGAAGGGACGGCCCTGGAGCTGCTGAAAAAGCTGAAACGGGATATCTTTTCCCGGACGGTCTATAAGGTGGGCGCCCTGCTGATGAAGCGGATGTTCGAGGAGGAAAAGGCCTTCATGAATTACCAGAACTATGGCGGAAGCGTGCTGCTGGGGACATCGAAGGTGGTGGTGAAAGGGCATGGCAGCAGCAAGGCCGTGGCGGTCTGCAAGTGCATCGAGCAGGCCTACCGGATGGAGACCAGCGGTCTCAATCCGAAGATCGAGGCGGCCATCGCGAAATATGAACACTATGAAGAATAACGAGTAATATGTTTGAAAAAGTCAGGACAATTTTGGGCAAGCAACTGAGGCTTGACCCGGCCCAGATCCAGATGGGCTCCAAGATTAAGAAAGACCTGGGTGCCGATTCGCTGGATATCCTCCAGCTGCTGATGCGCATCGAGGACGAATATGGTATCGTCATTCCGGACGAATCCCTCGCGAAGTTCGATACGGTGGCGGACGTGGTCAATTATCTGGAGGCGCATCATGTATAGACAGATAGCAGAGGGACTGAAGTACATCGGGGTGGATGACCTCGACCTGGATTTGTTCGAGAGCCAGTATGAAGTGCCCGAAGGCATGGTTTATAATTCTTATCTGATTGAGGATGAGAAGATTGCGGTGCTGGATACGGTGGATATCCGCGTGGAGCGGGCCTGGAAGGACAACCTCCTGGCGGCGCTCGGCGGCCGCAAGCCCGACTACCTGGTGGTCCATCACCTGGAGCCGGACCATTCCGGCCTGATCGCCTGGATGGTGGCGGAATATCCGGACATCGAAGTGGTCGCGTCGGCCAAGGCGCTGTCCTTCCTGGGGCAGTTCTTCGAAGGCTTTACCGGCCGCACGCGGGCCGTCAAGGAAGGGGATGAGCTGTCGCTCGGTACCCACAGTCTGCGCTTCGTGATGGCCCCGATGGTCCACTGGCCGGAAGTGATGGTGTCCTATGACCCTACCCTGAAGACCGTTTTCTCCGCCGATGCCTTCGGCAAGTTCGGCGCCCTGGGCACCTGCGGGTTCTATGGCGACGAGGATACGGACTGGGCCTGCGAGGCACGCCGGTATTATTTCAACATCTGCGGAAAATATGGCCTTCCGGTCCAGACGTTGCTGAAAAAGCTCGCGGCCTGGGACGTCGCCCGCATCTGCCCGCTGCATGGCCCCATCCTGCAGTCCGGCCTGGAAGAATACCTGCGCCTGTATCAGATCTGGAGCAGCTACGGCGTGGAGTCCGAAGGCGTATTCATCGCCCATGCCTCCATCCATGGTGGAACGGCCGCCGCGGCGGATTGCCTGGCGGAACTCCTGGAAAAACGGGGCGTGAAGGTGGTGGTATCCGACCTTTGCCGCTGCGATATGGCCGAGGCCGTTGAGGATGCCTTCCGGTATGGAAAAGTGGTCCTGGCGGCCGCCTCGTACGATGGCGGCGTATTTCCGCCGATGTTTGAATTCCTGCACCATCTGCAGGACAAGGCCTGGCAGAAGCGCACGGTCGGCCTGGTGGAGAACGGGACCTGGGCGCCCAGCGCAGCCCGCGTGATGTGCGAGCAGCTGTCCGCGATGAAGGACGTTACCATCGTCGAGCCTGTGGTGACCTTGCGCAGCCGTATGCAGGGCAAGGACCTGCCCGCCCTGGAGGCGCTGGCTGACGCCCTGGCTTAGGCCTTTTCTCCCGTGTACATCCGGCAGATGCCGAAGGTGAAAGCTTTGTGGGTGATGTGGGTGAATCCTGCATCACCCATCATTTGCATGAAGGCCTGCTTCTTCGGGAATTTGACCACGGAGGCGGGCAGATAGCGGTAGGCGGATTTGCTGCCGGAGACAGCCCCGCCTATCCAGGGCAGGATGTGCAGGAAATACAGGTTGTAGCAGGCCCGCATCAGGCCGTTTTCGGGCTCGGACAGCTCCAGGATCACCAGCCGGCCGCCCGGCTTGAGGACCCGCAGCATTTCCCGCAGCCCCTGTTCCTTGTCTTCGAAATTGCGGATGCCGAAGGCGATGGCCACGCGGTCGAAGGTCCCGTCAGCAAAGCGCAGGGCCTCCCCGTCGCCGGTCTCCATCGCGATGCGTCCCTGTAGGCCCGCATCCTTGACCTTGCGGTCCATCACGGCCAGCATTTCCTCCGTCAGGTCCACGCCGGTCACCCGGCAATCCCCATCCGCCCGGGCCATCGCCAGGGCGAAATCTCCCGTCCCGCAGGCCAGGTCGAGGATATGCAGACCTTCCGCCGGGTCGCAGGAAGCCGGCTCCAACAGGCGGCGGATGGCCCTGCGTCGCCAGTTTTTGTCCACGTCCAGGGACATAATATGATTCAATTTGTCGTAATCACTGGCAATTTGGCCGAACATTTGCCGGATGTGTTCTTTCTTAGGCATTTTTTTTGCTATATTTGCACCCGAATAGTTTTTTCATAGGTTAAGTTTTAGGTTAGAATTGCGAACAGGCCACGCCGGGAGGTGCGACCTGTTCTTTTTTTCGGAAGCCGACCATAATTACTTTTTGGTCGGACCCTTCGGTTTACGGCTTAGACCTTTGGGGCTACAGCGGGTTGTTCACCTCGGGAAGGACACCGGGCGCAACGGTGCTGTCGGCCGGGGCTACGGCCGGTTTGGACACCTCATCCAGGGTAACGGAGAGAATCTTGACCGGGCTGAGGGGCAGGTCGCGGTTGTTCGTCGCCACGGCGGCAATCTTGTCGATGACGTCCAGGCCCTCGATGGTCTGTCCGAAGACGGTATAAGCGCCGTCCAGCTGGGCGCAGGCCTTCTCGTCCTGGACCAGGTAGAACTGCGAACCGGAAGATTCACGCATCGGGTTGGCCGCATCTCCGCGACGGGCGGCTGCCAGGGCGCCTTTCTTGTGCTTGTATTCCGGTATGATTTCGGCCGGGACGGTATAGCCCGGGCCGCCGGTACCGAAGCGCGCCGCCTGGCTTTCATCCCGCGTCAGCGGGTCTCCGCCCTGGATCATGAATCCGTTGATGACCCGGTGGAACAGCAGGCCGTCATATTCGCCCGTCAGGGCGAGCTTCTCGAAATTCTTCCGGTGGAGGGGCGTTTTCTTATACAGCTTCACCTTGATGGTGCCGAGGTTGGTGACAATGTCGAAGACAGGCTCGTCTTCCAGCAGGGAAATGGTCTCCTGCACGCTCAGTTCTTTTTGCTTCATTTCTGCTTGTTTGATGGAGTCTTGCCGGGCCGCTTCAGCTGCCTCGGCCTCGGCCTGGGCGGCTTTCTTGCGGTTGCCGCATCCGAAAAGCACCAATCCGGCGCCCAGGATACAGAGAGATTTGAAAAGTATATTCTTCATTGCTGAAAATAGTTTGTTTCCGACCGCAAAATTAGCTATTTTTGTACAAATATGCGAATATTGCATGGCGAATCCTTTGAAACAACTAGCTGGTGAAACGGCCATATACGGACTGAGCTCCATTCTTGCCCGGGTGCTGAATTTCATGTTCGTGCCCATCTATACGCGGATGCTGAGCCTGGCGCAGTATGGCGTGGTGACGGAATTTATGGCCTATATCGCCATCCTGCAGGTGGTGTTGGTCCTGGGCTTGGAGACGGGGTGCTTCCGTTTTGCGAACAAGCCGGACGAGGATCCCCGCAAGGTCTATTCCAATGCCCTGCTGGCGGTTTTCGGCCTGAACCTGGCGTTCCTGGCCGTGCTGGTGGCCTTTTCCGGCCCCATATCCCAGGCCCTGGGCTATACGGGCTATCGCAGCGTCATCTGCTATGTCGGCGGCATCCTGTTCTGCGACAGCATCACGGCCATCCTTTTCGCCCGGCTCCGGCAGGAGCATAAGGCCGTCAAGTTCGCCGTGCTGAAGACCGTCAAGATCCTGACCGAGACGCTGTCCAACCTCCTGCTGTTCTTTTGGTTCCCGGGCTTCTGCCAGCGGCATCCCGGCAACGCGCTGGGCACCCTGCTGGGGACGACGCCCGATTTTACCTATCCGATTTTCGCCATCTTCGTCAGCTGCGTCCTGTGCCTGCTGCTCTTCCTGCCGGACCTGGTCCGGATCCGCCTGACCTTCGACGGAAAGCTGCTTAAACGGCTGCTGCTGTATTCCATCCCGCTGATGGTGGCGGCGCTGCCCGGGGTGGCTAACGATTTCCTGGACCGGATCCTGTTCCGGTATTTCGATGTCAATTCCGAGGCCTGGTTGGCCTCGTTGGGGGTCTATCAGGCGGCGGTCAAGCTGGCCGTCATCATGAACCTCTTTATCCAGATGTTCCGCTATGCCGCCGAGCCCTTCTTCTTCCAGCGGGCCCGGGACAAAGGCTCCTCGGCCCTGTATGCCGTGGTCATGGAATATTTCACGGCCTTCTGCGGCCTGGTTTTCCTGGGGGTCATCCTCTATATCGATATCATTTCCCTGCTGCTGGGGCGTGATTTCCGCGTCGGTGTCGGCGTCGTCCCCGTCATGCTGCTGAGTTATATGCTGCTGGGCATGCTGTTCAACGTGTCCATGTGGTACAAGCTCTCCGGCCGCACCCGGATGGCCATCTGGATTACCCTGGCGGGCCTCGTGGTGACGGCGGTGGTCAATATCGTCTTCATGCCGAAATATTCCTACTGGGCCTCGGCGTACGGCCACCTGGCCAGTTACCTGGTGATGCTCGTGCTCAGCGCCGTGCTGGGGGCCAAGTATTATCCGATTCCGTATCAGTGGGGCCGTATCCTGTGCTTCTTCGTGCTGATGGGCGCGGTGTATGGCTTGAGCCTGTGGGTGGACGGCCTGCTGCCCGACACGCTGGTGCTCAAGCTGGCCGTGCATACCGTGCTGCTGGCGCTCTATGCCGGCGGCTGCTGGCTGCTGCTGCGGGGCCGTTATCGTAAAACAATACAAAATTCTTAATATTCAAGCATTTATGAAGAAAATCCTATCTTTGTTCGGAGCCATGTTTATGGTGTTGGCCTGTTGCGAGGCCCCCGAAATCAGCATCATCCCCCAGCCTCGGCAGGTCGAGGCGCAGCGCGGATGTGTCAAAGTAGCGGGACTTCCCGTCAATATCTCGCAGTCCCGGGAGATGGATCCGCGCGTGGAATGGCTGGGCGGCGAACTGGCGGCGAAGCTTTCCCTCGTGACCGGTAAACCTTCCGCCCTCGCGGAGGAGGGCGCGGGCATCTGCTTCGTGCAGAATGCCTCCCTGCCGGCGGAGAATTATGTGCTGACCGTCGATTCGAAGCGCAAATCCATTGATATCCAGGCCTCTGACTACAACGGCCTCTTCAATGGCGTGCAGACCCTGCTGCAGCTGCTTCCCCCGGAGGTGTATGGCGACAAAGCCTGCCCGGGCGTGAAATGGGTGGCGCCGGCCGTGACCATCGAGGACGGTCCCCGCTTCGGCTACAGAGGCATGCACATGGACCCCTGCCGCCACTTCTGGAGCGTGGAGGAGACCAAGCGTTATATCGATGTCATGGCCATGCACAAGCTCAACCGGCTGCATTGGCACCTGACCGAGGACCAGGGCTGGCGGATTGAAATCAAGAAATACCCCAAGCTCACCGAAATCGGTTCCATGCGCAAGTCCACCATCATCGGCGCACTGAATGAGAACCTGGAATATGAAAAGGAGCATGGCCACATGCGCGAGGACAATATCCCCTACGGCGGTTTCTATACGCAGGAGCAGGCCCGCGACATCGTGGATTATGCCTGGAAGCGCGGCATCACCATCATTCCCGAAATCGACCTTCCCGGCCACATGCTGGGTGCCCTGGCCGCTTATCCGGAACTGGGTTGCACAGGCGGTCCCTATGAGGTATGGACCCGTTGGGGCGTATCCGAGGATGTGCTTTGCCCTGGCAAAGAGGCGATGTTCACCTTCCTGGAGGATGTCTTTACGGAGCTGATGGATATCTTCCCGTCCGAATATATGCATATCGGCGGCGACGAGTGCCCCAAGACGGCCTGGGCGAAGTGCCCGGCCTGCCAGAAGCGCATCAAGGCCCTGGGCCTCAAGACCGACGCCAAGGCGACCAAGGAGCAGCGTCTCCAGAACTATGTGACCTCCCGTCTGCAGCATTTCATTGCCCAGCATGGCCGCAAGATCATCGGCTGGGATGAGATCCTGGAAGGCGAGCTGGAGCCGGGTGCGACCGTGATGTCCTGGCGGGGCGCCGAGGGCGGCATTGCTGCGGCAAACGCCGGATTCGATGCCATCATGACCCCGAATA
>JAFUWX010000087.1 GCA_017471025.1 Bacteroidales bacterium | reverse complement strand
TCTACAGCGAAATTATAGACGCCGGCAACGCATGGATTGACCGCCACTCCTGGCTGTTCGAATAGGTGTTGACTGGCGTGCGGAATGCATAAACAGCGGCAAATGCCTAATAACCAGTATTTTAAGACAAATTTGACATATCCTATGAAAAGAATCGTTTACCTGGTCACGATGCTTCTTCTTGTGCTGACGGCCTGCAAAAAAGAACAGAATAAGACGCCCGGCGAAGAGTCGAAAACCATCGCTGTCACCGGGATTTCGCTAAGTCCCACCACGGTTACGATCGGCCCCGGAGGGTCACAGACCCTGTCGGTCACGCTGACGCCTGCCGACGCCAGCAATCAGGGGGTCATCTGGAGTACGGACAACCCGGCCGTCGCCACCGTGTCCGGCGGAACGGTGCAAGCGGTCGGCCTCGGATCGGCCACCATCACGGCTACGACCGACGACGGAGGCTTCACGGCCACCTGCGCGGTGACGGTCAGCACCATTCCGGTCACGGCTGTCAGTTTATCGCAGACAAACCTTCTGCTCAATATCGGCGAGACTGTCGCCCTGACGGCAACGATTACACCCGCGGACGCCACCGACAAAAGCCTCACCTGGGTAGCCATGCCCAATGATGTCGTCACGCTTGCAGACGAAAGCGACGGTTTTTCACGTCAATTCAAAGCCGTCGGCGAAGGCAATGCCGTCATTACCGTTTACGCCCTGGGCGGCAAAGGGGTGGTCAAGGCAGAATGCAACGTCAGCGTGAAGAAAGTCATACCGGCGGGAGCCGTCGATCTGGGTCTGGGTGTCTATTGGGCGGAATGCAACCTGGGTGCCTCCTCTCCGGAAGGTTGTGGTGATTATTACGCCTGGGGCGAGGTCACGCCGAAAGATGATTACAGCTGGGCAACCTATCAATGGAGCAACGGCGCTTTGAACAAGCTGACGAAATATTGTCCGAAAGACAAGGCCACGTATTGGGACGGCGCAGGCGATCCGGACAGGAAGGAAGTCCTTGACCCGGAGGACGATGCAGCCCACGTCCAACTCGGCGGTAATTGGCGTATGCCTACCTTTAAAGACTGGCAGACACTTGCAAAATGCGAATATGAATGGACGACGCAGAACGGCGTGAAAGGCATGCGCGTCACCGGCAGTAACGGCAACAGCATCTTCCTGCCTGCGTCAGGTTTCCGGAAAAATACCGCTAGTGCAGGCGGCGTGGGGAACGAGGGTTACTATTGGACTTCTACTCTTCGTGACGATATGCCGGAAAAAGCGTGGGATGGGTGGGTAAAAGAAGGCACTTTTTCCCGGAGTTCTCCCGAGCGCTATGTCGGCTATCCGGTACGCCCGGTCTATCCGGCTACAGAATAAGCGGATGACCCAAAGGATTCCTTTTCAGCCACCCGCTTCTTGACGAGTTCCATCCGGTGTCAATGCGTCTCGCGGATGGGACGGGATATGACGAATTCGCAAAATTCGTGATAGAGGTCGTTGTCCTCCGCCACGTCGGAATCCTTGAGCGCCTTGACCGCCCAGCCGCCCTGGTAATAGGCCATATTCTGCTTTTCCCAGGCGCCATATTTCCGGAAACCGTCCATATAGCTGCGCAGCCTGTCCCCTTTCCCGCCGGCGACCAGCGCATCTTCGTCGAACTCCATTTCCATGGATAGCCCGTACTCGGCGGCTTCCTTGCAGGCCTGATCGACCCGGGACGCATCCACTTCATAGAAGAAATAGTTCGGCTGGTAGTAGGCGAAGTTGAAGCCATAGGTCTTCCACTGCGCGTAGCCTTCGGCATGGAAATACGGGATCCAATTGAAGCTCAGGACATTGTCGTTGAGGTAGGCAGCCACGCGGCCGATGAGGGCCGAAGTGGTGCCGCAATCCTCAGGAAGCCAGTAGAAACCCGTGAGTTCCAGGTATTTATATTCCTTGGCACGGAACCGTTCCCGCACGGTATCGATAAACCAGCGGCAGGCAAGTTCCCGGTGCGAGAGATTGGCGAAATTCATCTCCTTGCCGTCGAGCTTCCCCCAGTAGATGGATGTCGAAGGCTCGCTCCACGACTGCCGGGTGATCGGCTCGGGAATGCTCATGACCACCATGCGCTTGCGGGGCGGCTCGCCGATTTCCCCGGCGGCTTCCTGGATCGCGGCCTCGATGGCGTCCAGGCCCGATTTCGAGTCGAAATAATAGTCGATCAAATCCTGCCAGTCCTCCTGGGTGGCGGAAGGCAGCGGCGTCCCGTCCCAACTGCGGTAGCCCGAGGCGAAGCACACCCTGCGCGACGAGCTTTCCGTCTTGAGTTCGAGGAGCAGGAAGCCGTCGAAGAGCCAGTGCGCCTTGTCTTCGCGGTCCCGGTAGAGGACATAGTCTTTCATGTAGGAGGTGGTCCACTTGTAGGGTTTGCGGGCCTTGTTGCCACCGTAGAGCAGCACCATATCCGTGGGAGAGACCAGCTCCTGCACGGGGTCGGGGGAAGCATCCGCCGAAGCCTCAGGCTCCCCTGAGGGTTCCTGAGGCTCCTGAGACGGCTGCGCTTCCTCTTCGGAAGGTTCAGCATAACGGTCCCTGTCCTGCATGGCATAGTATTCCGCCGGCCTGTTGCAGGCACAGCCAACGGTCAGACAGAACAGGGCCGCCAAAAGAGATTTTCCGACTACTGAAGTACCCATACCTGGAGTTCAGACATCGTGCACCAGTTCACGCGCACATACCACCACTCATCGCAGTCCCCTTCCTTCGCGGCGTAGAAGTTCTTCTCCATGACGAAGCAGTAATACTGGGCCTCGACAAATTCGGACGCCTTGTCCTGAGGCGGGTTGGCGCAGGTCTCATTGCTGCGGAACAGGTCGCTGTGGTCGGCCTGGAGGACTTTCTTCCAGGAAGTCTCGCTGGCGCTCCATGCCGTAGGCTCACCGCTTCCCGTCCAGGCATAGATGCTGAAGACGGCCGGGTCGTTCCTGTCGTAAGGCCAGTAAGGCCACACCTTCACGGCAGAGAGGGCGGCCGGTTCGGTGATGTCGAATACGAACCAGTTTCCGCGATCGGTCACGCCCATATCCATGGTCCAACCGAAATGCAGATAATCGATTTCATCATAGGCGCTGGCGGCGCTCATCCATTTGTTGTCGAAGAGGTTCGCCATGAACATGTTGTCATAGCCTTCCACCATGTCGGCGTCGCCATCGACCCGGACCACGGAGCAGAGTTCATGGCTCAGGAGCGCTTCTGCATTAAATCCGGCGTGGATGGTGTAGGTCAGGTCTTCGAGGCCGTTGTTGACCACGAAGTTGTAGTCCTCGGTCAGGTCGATGGTCTTCTCCTCGAAGGCGTCCTTGCCGGGCGTCGCCCGCTCGTCGAAGATCATGGACACGGTCACCGCGCTGAGGTCGGTGCCGGGCACGAAGACGATGTCGATGCGGTGGTTCTCATTGTCGAGGGTGACCTTGCCGGACTTGCCGCCGGCCGTCGCCGAGACCATGGTCACAGGGGTCAGCGTCGCCACCGTCACTTCGGCGTGGATGGTATATTCCACGTCTTCGACGTTGTTGTTGAGGGTGAATTTGTAGTCCTCGGTCAGGTCGAGGGTCTTGTCGCCGGTGAAGGCGTTCTTGCCGGGCGTCACGTTCTCCTTGTATTCGAGATGGACGGTGATGGCGGTGATGTCGGCGCCGGGCTGGTCGAACTTGAAGGTGACGGTCCGCTTTTCGTTGTCGATCGTTCCGGTCACCTGGGCGCCGCCGGAGGTGGCGGTGGCCACGCTGATGGGCGCGGCGACAGGGTACTTGGGCATTTCCGTAGGCAGATCGGCCTTCGTGTCACAGGCGGTCCAGCAGGCAATAGCACATCCTGCAAGGGCCAAAGCAGTCAATAATTTCGTTTTCATTGCTTTTATGTTATTAATATGTAATATGTTACCAACCGGGGTTCTGAACGAGCGCAGGGCTCTTCTCGATCTCGGACTGGGGAATCGGGAACAGGTAATAGGCGTCTTTCCATACCCGCGTCTCGATGGCGCGACGGGTGTAGAAGGCCTCGGAGTAGAAGTTGTTGGTGGCGGGGTTGCCGGCGGCGTCGCCGAAGGTCGTCAGACCCCAGACACGGCCACCGTCGCCATAGAGCCGGTCATCCTTCGCGCCATTGGCGTCAGGCGTTCCGGACAGGAGGCGCCGGCGCGTGGTGAAATAGCGGTCGCCTTCGAGGTTCAGCTCCACCTGCCGCTCCCGGAGGATATAGCGGCGCTGCAGCTCCTTGTCCCCAGCGATATGCGCATGGGTCGTGAAGATGCTTGGCAGGCCGGCCCGGGCGCGGACCATATCCCAATATTTGCGGATATCGGAATGGGTGGGGTCATATTCGTTCAGGGCCTCGATATAGTCCAGCAAGACGCCGGCATAGCGGAAATAGATCGAGAGATACTTGGCCGGCAGGTTATTGTTGGTGGTGAAGTCGCAAGGGATGATGCGCTTCTGGGGGTAGAAGCCCGTCGAGGAGTAGCTGTAGTTGTTGGTCGTGGAGTTGGCCACACCGCCGTAGTAGCATTCCAGGCGGCCGTAGCCGTCTTTCTGCCCTTCGGAGTTCCAGCCGTTGCGCATCTCGGCGTCGGTCGCCACCGTGAGGGTGATCCGGTGCTGATAGTTGATGGAGGCATAGAAACGGGCTTCGCGGCCGACGAACATGTTGCGGTCGTTCTTCATGTGGCCCCAGGCCTTGAGGTTCTTCAGGTCCTCGATCAACTTGACCCGGCCGCTCTCGGTCGCCTGCGCGGCCTCGGAGACCGTGATGTGCGGTCCATCGGAGGTGGCGAACCCGGTCTCTACATAGCCCGAAGCGGGGTCCTCGATGCCGTAGCCGTTCTCCATATAGAAAGCGTCCACGAGGCGGAGGGTCGGCGCCACGCCGCCCATACCGGCCGAACCCTTGTCATTGACGGGGTTGCAGTGGATCATCCAGGCATAGCGGGGCTCGCCGTTGGAGGTGTAATCGGCCCGGCCGTTGTCGATGCTGGCGAAGATGATTTCCTTGTTCCAGCCGTTGTTGAACAGGTCGTAATACGGCATGTAGGGGTTGTAGTCGGCGGCGGTGACATCCTGCCCGGCGGTGTACAGGCCCAACTCGCCCGGATAGGTCTCGGAGAGCTCGATGACCGCCTTGGCGGCATCTGCTGCCCTTTTCCATTTCTCCGGATCGTAGGTCGTATTGGCCAGCGGGGTGCCGTCGTTGTTCTTGAAGTCGCTGTAGGCGGGGTTGCCGTTCCACTGCTCGGAAGCGTCCAGCAGCAGAGCCTCGGCCTTGACGGTGCGGCAGACGATCTTGTCAGCCCGGCCATAGCCCGAAGGCTCGGCGGACCAGGACACGGGCAGCAGGGGCTCGGCCTCGTCCATCATCTGGCACACATAGTCTATGCACTCGTCAAAGGGCGAACGGGCCATGTTGGCGAAGTCGGCGGAGTTGGCCTGCTTTTCCTTGAGGAGGACCACCGGACCATACTGGCGCAGCAGCAGGAAATAGTAGTAGCCCCGCAGGAACTTGGCCTCGCCGAGGTAGCGGGACTTCAGGTCGTCGGAGAGTTCGTTGCAGCGCCCGACGTTGGCCTCGAAGGTAAAGGTGGAGCGGATGGCCTTGTAATAGGTGCCCCACTTGAGGTAGAAGTCGGAGGAAGGCTCCCAGTTGCCGAGGTTGATGCCGTAGGTCGGATAGACCGACCAGAGGATGTCGCATTCGTCGGCGCAGCCCAGCCAGGGA
>JAFUWX010000086.1 GCA_017471025.1 Bacteroidales bacterium | reverse complement strand
GACGCGGATTAAGCTAATTGACTTGGTCAAATTAGGCAGCGAGTGCGTAATTGTTGTTGCCAACTAATGTTTTGAAGGTCAGGATTTACGGGCAGGCCTACAGCGCCCGGCGTGCTTACCATCCGACATCGATGCTGTCAAAACCAAAACATCCCCGTCCAATAGTTCTGCAAAGTTACATATTTTTTCTGGATTTGGATGGCATTCCGAAAAATAAGCTGCCTCATTTCAACAACCTTCGCTTCGCTCATCCCTCCCAAACAAGTTTGGGCCCCTCCCTCTAATGTGGCCGAGGGTGGCCACAGGTTTTGAAACGAGGCAGCTTATTTTTTCTCCATGCCGCATCTACAGCAGCGCTTCCAGGTCCTGGCGCAACTGGGCGCAGCCGGTGAAGCGGATCCCTTGCCAACCCAGTTCGCGGGCGGCGGCGACATTGGCCGGATTGTCGTCGATAAAGACGCATTCGGAGGCCTTCAGGCCATAGCGCTGCAGGAGCGTCCGGTAGATCCGGGGATCGGGCTTGACGATCCCTTCCGCACCGGAAATCACATAACCTTCCAGAAGTTTCAGCGCCTGGAAACCCTCCTGGATCTCCGCAAAGGTATCCAGGGCCCAATTCGTCAGGCCGTATAGGTGTAAACCTCTGCCTTTCAGTTCTTTGATATAATCATACATGCCCGGTATCTCCGCACCGACCATCTCGATCCAGCGGCTGCGGTACCAGCGGATTTCCTGCTCGTATTCCGGGTAGAGGGCGATGCGCTCGGCCAGGGCTTCCGGCCAGGGCCGTCCGGCGTCGCAGCGGACGTTCCAGTCCATCGGGCAGACCTGTGAGATAAACCATTCCGCCTGGGCATGGTCGGCGAAAACCTTGTCGTAAAGGTAATAGGGATTCCAGTCGATGAGGACGCCGCCGAAGTCAAATATGATGTTTTCTAGGGCCATTTCTTCCAATTTTGGGGCAAATATAGTATCTTTGCATGATATAACGAATCTTTTCTATGATAAAATCGATGACCGGCTATGGAAAAGCCGAAGCACAGTTGACAGGCGGAAAATTGACCGTGGAAATCCGTACGTTGAATGGAAAAAGTGCCGATATCGGCATCAAGACCACCATTTTGCCCAAGGACAAGGAAATCGCGGTCCGTCAGCGTCTGGCCCAGGCCCTGGGCCGGGGAACCATCGACTTTTTCCTCACCTGGGAGCCCCAGGCGGCGGAATCCGGTAAGAAAATCAACACCGAACTGCTCAAGGCCTATTACAACGAGCTCTGGCAGGTGCGCAGCGACGTGACGGGTAGCGGCGGTTCGCCGCAGGACATGGCCCTGCTGCTGTCTTCCATCCTCCGTTTCCCGGATGTGGTGGATACCCGCAAGCAGGACGTGATCAGCCCGGAAGAATGGCCGCTGGCTTCCCAGGCCATCGACGAGGCCATCGAGGCCGTGAACGCTTTCCGCAGTCGGGAAGGGGAGGCCCTGTACCGGGATGTCACCGGACGGGTCAGCAAGATCCTCGCCCTGGAAGACGAGGTGGAAGCCCTGGAAGGGGAGCGCATCGCCACCGTTCGCGAGCGTCTGATGAAAAACCTGGAGGACCTGGCCCAAAAACCTGACCCCCAGCGTTTTGAGCAGGAAATGGTCTATTATCTGGAGAAGCTCGACATCAACGAAGAGAAAGTCCGGCTCCGTCAGCATTGCCGGTATTTCATGGATACGATCGACGCCGAGGAGAACCCCGGCAAGAAGCTCGGCTTCATCATCCAGGAAATGGGCCGTGAAATCAATACGACCGGTTCCAAGGCCAACCATGCGGGCATCCAGAAGGTGGTCGTCCTGATGAAGGACGAACTGGAAAAGATCCGCGAACAGAGCATGAATATCCTCTAAGTCTGCTATGAAAGGGCTACGGGAAGCATTGCGCAAGATGCCGGAAAGGAACAGGATCCTGCTCCTTTCGGTGGCCGTCGGCCTCTCCTGCGGCCTGGCGGCCGTGCTCCTCACCAGCGCCATTCACGGGATACACAACTGGCTGACCTCCTGGTTCTCCCAGGACAGCGACCATTACCTGTATCTGATCTATCCCGGTATCGGCATGTTGCTGTCCCTGCTGTTGGTCCGCTACGTGATTCGGGACAACATCGGCCACGGCGTCACGAAAGTGCTGGTGGCCGTCTCCAAAAACGAATCCCGGATCAAGCCCCACAACATGTGGTCCTCCCTCCTGACCTCCGCCCTGACCATCGGATTCGGCGGTTCCGTCGGTGCGGAGGCCCCGATTGTCTATACCGGCGCGGCCATCGGGTCGAATTTCGCCCGTTACCTCGGCCTCTCGTACCGGAGCATGACCCTGTTGCTGGGCTGCGGGGCGGCCGGTGCCGTGGCCGGCATCTTCAAGGCGCCGCTCGCCGGCGTCCTTTTTACGCTGGAAATCCTGCTGTTCAACATCTCGATGACCTCGATGATGCCCCTGCTGCTTTCCACCGTTTCGGCGACGATGGTCTCCTACCTGCTGCTGGGCTCGACCCTGCCTTTCCAATGCAACCTGTCGCCCTTCAATATGGCCAACATGCCCTTCTACGCCGTCCTGGGCGTCGTCTGCGGCTTCGTTTCGCTGTATTTCGTACGGATGACCCTGTGGCTGGAAGACAAGCTGTCGGCCATGAAGAACCCTTATCTGCGCTGGGGCCTCTGCGCTGCCGGGCTGGGGCTGCTGATCTTTCTTTTCCCGCCGCTGTACGGGGAAGGCTACGAGTCCCTGTTCCCGCTGCTCAACGGCGAACCGGTCCATTTTGACGGGGAGACGGTCCTCGCCGGCCTGTTGCACTACAAATGGTCCGTCCCGGTCTTTTTCCTGCTGGTCCTGGTGCTGAAAGTCTTTTCCATGACCTTCACCAACGCGGGCGGCGGCGTGGGCGGTACCTTCGGTCCGACCCTCTTTACCGGCGCCATCGCCGGCTTCGTGCTGGCGCGGACGATCAACCTGCTGCTGGAAGGGACGTCGCTGACGGTGCCCGAGCAGAATTTCGTGCTGGTGGGCATGGCCGGTCTGATGGCCGGCGTCATGCAGGCCCCGATGACCGCCATCTTCCTCATCGCCGAAATCACCGGCGGATACGACCTTTTCCTGCCGCTCATCCTGACGGCGACCCTGTCCTTCGGGACGATGCGGATGTTTGAAAAATATTCCATTTATACCAAGCGTATCGCCATGACGGGCGAACTGCTCACCCACGACAGCGACCAGGCGGTGCTGACGCTGCTGCGCATGTCCGAACTGGTGGAAAAAGACTTCAGTACCATTGAGATCGATGCGACCCTGGGCCGTTTCGTCCAGGTAATCTCGGAGTCGGTGCGCGATACCTTCCCGGTGATCGATTCCAAGGGACGCCTGCAGGGCTACGTGTCGCTGGAGGATGTCCGCAAGGAGATGTTCCAGTCGGATTTATACGATAAACGCCATGTTTTCAATTATATGCATTCTTTTTACGAGTATGTCTATGAGGACGAGAACATGGAGGCGGTGATGGATAAATTTGAAAAGACGGGGGCCTGGAACCTGCCGGTGGTGGACCGAAACCGGAAATACCTCGGTTTCGTGTCCAAATCCAAGATTTTCTCGGCCTACCGTAGCGAGCTCCGCCAGCTTTCCCAGGATTGAAGTTAAGCTTAACCCCTATGAAGGATAAATACATTCAACTGATAGCCAAACAATTAAAAGTCGCACCGTGGCAGGTGGCCAATTGCGTCGATCTCTTCGCCGAAGGAAATACGATCCCTTTCATCAGCCGGTACCGGAAAGAAAAGACCGGCGGCCTGGATGACGTCTCCATCGATGAGATCCATCGTCTGGCCGAGATGTTCGATACGCTGGAAAAACGCAAGCAGACGATCTGCAAGACCATCGGGGAGCAGGGGAAGATGACGGACGACCTGGCCCGTGCGATCGAGGATTGTATAGACCCCAGGCTGCTGGAGGACCTGTACCTGCCGTATAAACCCCATCGCCGGACCCGGGCGCAGATCGCCCGTGAGGCCGGTGTGGAGCCTCTGGCCATGGGTATCCTGGAGAAGAAGGTCCGCCATCCCGAAGAGGCTGCGAAGGCATATATCAACGACCAGCTGAAAACGGTGGACGAGGTGTTGGCCGCGGCCCGCGACATCCTGGCCGAATATTTCAACGAGCGGACGGATATCCGGGCGGACATGCGCGGCTTCCTGCGCAACCACGAATTGATCTCTACCCGCACCAAGGCGGCGACGGACGACAACGCCGAGGCCATGAACTACAAGGCCTATTTCAAACACCGCGAATGCGTCAGCCGGGTGCCGGCCCACCGCCTCCTGGCGATGTTGCGCGGGCAGGAAGAGGGCTATCTCCGGCTGCATCTGGACGTCAATGAAGAAAAATGCCGGGAAAAGGTATTCTACCGCTATTACGGCCGCTCCGGCAACATCGGTTACCAGCAGTCCCAGCAGGTCCGTATGGCCATAGAGGACTGCCTGGACCGCTTGATGCTGCCTTCGATCGAAAAAGATATCCTTTCGCAGGCCAAGGCCAA
The DNA here is from genome assembly GCA_017471025.1 of Bacteroidales bacterium. Taxonomy (GTDB): domain Bacteria; phylum Bacteroidota; class Bacteroidia; order Bacteroidales; family UBA932; genus Cryptobacteroides. Next base: position 5,094 of record JAFUWX010000086.1, on the reverse strand, counting down.
GGCGGACCTGGCTTCCATCAAGGTTTTCAGCGACAACCTGCGGCAGCTGTTGCTGTCGCCGCCGGTGGGGCAGAAGCGGACCATGGCCGTGGACCCGGGCTACCGGAACGGCTGCAAGATCGCCTGCCTGGACAAACACGGCAACCTGCTGCACCACGAAATCATCTACCCGCACCCGCCGATGAACGAGAAGGTCAAGTCCATCGTGGCGGTTTCCCGGATGATGAATGAATATGATATCCAGGCGATTGCCATCGGCAACGGGACGGCCAGCCGGGAGACGGAGGAGTTTTTCCGCCGCATCCCGATGCCGGACGGCTGCATGACCTTCCTGGTGAGTGAGGACGGCGCCTCCATCTATTCCGCGTCCGAGGTCGGCCGGGAGGAATTCCCGAACGAGGACGTGACGGTGCGCGGGGCCGTTTCCATCGGCCGGCGCCTGATGGACCCCCTGGCGGAGCTGGTGAAGATCGATCCCAAATCGCTGGGCGTCGGCCAGTACCAGCACGACGTGGACCAGAAACTGCTCAAAGAGGAGCTGGACCATGTGGTGGAACAGTGCGTGAGCATGGTGGGCGTCAATGTCAATACGGCAAGTCCCTATCTGCTGCGCTATGTGGCCGGTATCGGTCCTTCCCTGGCTTCGGCCATCATCGCATACCGTACCGAATATGGCGGCTTCCGTTCCCGCGAGGAATTGCTCCAGGTCCCCCGGCTCGGAGCCAAGGCTTTCCAGCAGTGTGCCGGTTTCATCCGGGTGGATGGCGCGGCCAACCCGCTGGACAATTCCGCCGTGCATCCCGAGGCCTACGGCCTGGTGGCCCGGATGGCCAAGAGTCTGGATGTCCCGGTGGAAGCGCTGATCGGCAACCACGAAAAGGTGACGGCCCTGCGGGAGCGTCTGGAAGATTTCGTCGATGAACGGTTCGGCAAGCCGACCGTGCTGGATATCCTCAGTGAATTGGAAAAGCCCGGGCGGGACCCGCGCAAGGGTGCGGAAAGTTTCGCCTTTGCGGAGAACATCCATGAGATCGAAGACCTGGAGGTCGGGATGGAAGTGCCTGGTATCGTGACGAATGTGACGGATTTCGGCGCTTTCGTCAACATCGGCGTACACAAGGAGGGGCTGATCCACCTGTCTTCCCTGCGTACGGGCAAGGGAAAGATGCCGGCCCAGGCCTCCGACGTGCTGAAGCTGCACGAGCATGTCATCGTCCGCGTGACCTCGGTCGATCTGGACCGTAACCGCATCGGCCTGTCGCTGGCCACCCGGCTTGACGGATAGCCCGGCTGAATAGAATTCCGCCCCACAGGCTCCTATGAAGCGTGTGGGGCGGTTCGTTTTCCCTCGGAGCCCTTAACTCCTGGGACGGAATTTCCGGAAGCGGAGTTTGATGACTCCCCAGAAGGCCTCGCCGAAAATGCCGCTGCTCATCTTGGACGTCCCTTCTTTGCGGTTGACGAAGATGACCGGGACTTCCCGGATGGTGAAGCCGAGCTTGTAAGCCGTGTATTTCATCTCGATCTGGAAGCCGTAGCCTCGCATTTCGACGGCGTCCAAATCTATGGTTTCCAGGACTTTGCGCGAATAGCACTTGAATCCTGCCGTGCAGTCGTAAATGTGGATGCCCAGCATTTTCCGGACATAGACCGAGGCGAAATACGACATCATGATCCGGCCGATGGGCCAGTTGACCACGCTGACGCCGTCGCAGTAGCGCGAGCCGATGGACAGGTCCGCGCCCTCTTTGCAGGCCGCCCACAGGCGGGGCAGGTCGCCCGGGTCATGCGAGAAATCCGCGTCCATTTCGAAGGTATAGTCATAGCCCTTCTCCAGGGACCAGCGGAAACCGGTCAGGTAGGCGGTCCCCAGGCCTTGTTTTCCGGAGCGTTCGATGAGGAACAGGCGGTCGGCGAAGGACTTTTGCAGTTCCTTGACGATGGCGGCGGTGCCGTCGGGTGACCCGTCGTCGATGATCAGAATATGGTATTCCCCTTCCAGGGCAAACACCGCGCGGATAATCCGTTCGATATTTTCCTTCTCGTTGTAGGTCGGGATGATGACGAGTTTACTGTCCATGTTCAATTTCCTTTAACATTTCTTGTACGGCGGCTTCCAGCTGTTTGTCCGTTCCGGACAGCACTTCGGCCGGCGTGTTATAGACCAGGATGTCGGGCTCCAGTTGGAAGTTCTCCAGATACCTGCCTTCCTTGATGCCCCAGGAGCCGACCTGCGGGATGCCGAAGACGATGCTGCTGTTAATCTGGCGTTCCCACCAGACCGCCGTCATCGTACCGGGCACCGGTGCGCCGATGAGCTTGCCCAGCCCCAGGTTCCGATAGACATAGGGGAATCCGCTGGCGTCGGAATAATTGTCTTCGCAGACCAGGACGCAGGAGGGTTTGGTCCATTTGCTATAGGGTTCCGTGCCGATATACTGGCCTCTCGGGGTGAATCGGATGTAGGCCTGCCCGCCCAGGAAGGTGGCCAGGTCGTCGTGGAGCCATCCGCCGCCGTTGTGACGGGTATCCACGATCAGGGCTTCGCAGCCGCGGTATTTGCCCAGGGCGTTGGAATAGACCTCGCGGAAACTGGGGGAGTCCATCCCTTCGACGTGGACGTAGCCGACCTTGCCGCCGGAGAGCTTTTCGACTATCTGCTCGCGCTGGCGGACCCAGCGGCGGTACAGCAGGGCGGCGTCGCTGGAAGACGGCTTGACGAGGAGCTGGACGCTCTTGCCGCCCTTCTTCACCTGGAGGGTGATTTTCTTGCCGGCTTTTCCGGCCAGCAGGCTCATCCAGTTGTCGCCGGCCAGGATCGGAGTGCCGCCGATGGCTTCGATGATGTCGCCGGCCTTGATTTCCGGGTCGGCGAGGTTGAGGACACCGTCCGGCAGGACCTCGGCGATGCGGGCGCCGTCACCGGTCCAGTCCATGTCGAAGAGCACGCCCAGATAGGCGGGCGCCTCGGCGTCACGGGCATAGAAACGGGCGCCGGTATGGGAACCGTTCAGCTCGCCGAGCATCTCGGAAAGCATTTCCTGGAAGTCGTAGTAATTGTTGATATAGGGGAGGAAGCGGCTGTAGTTGTCATAGCAATACTGCCAATCGACCCCGTGGAGGCCCGGGTCGTAGAATTTCTCCTTGACCTGCTTCCAGATGTGGTCGAACATATAGGTCCGTTCCGCCTTGGGCTTGAACTCGTAGTCGCCGCTGAAGCTGATTTTTTCCACCTTGCCCCCGGCCGTGGAGATTTTGGAGATGCCGCCGCCGGAGAACAGATAGAGGTATTTGTCGTCGGGCGAGGGGACGATGCTGCCCATGACGCCGCGCTGGATGACCTTGATGTCGCCTTTTTTGACATCCATCTCGCAGAGGCCCCGTCCGCTTTCGAGCGGGGTGATGTAATAGAGTTTCTTGCCGTCCTGGGTGAGGTAGTGGTCGCCGTAGCTGGTGGACATGCGGGTCAGGCGGACGATCCGGTTCTCCCGGCCTTCGAGGACGGGTTTCAGTTTCTCGGGCTTTTTCTTGTCGGTGCTGTCCTTCTTGTCGTCCTTCTTTTTCTCCTTTTCGCCGGCGAGCATCTTGGCCACCTCTTCGTCTTCTTTGTCCCAGGCGAATTCGGTCATGGCCTTAGGGTCGAAGAACATGATGAACAGGTCGCCGTGGGCGCCCCAGCTTCCGTGGCTTCTGTATCCGTATTTGTCAGATTCCCAGGTCATTGCCTTACCATTCAGGGCCCAGCGGAAAGCGCCGTCGTCATAGCCGCTCCGCGTCAGGTCGGTCACCTCGCCGGTCTCCGTGTCGATCATGGCGACATCGACGTTGTTCCAGCCGCCGTCCGCCTGGTAGTTGCACAGCAGGTAGCGGCTGTCGGGGCTCCAGGCGAAAGACTGGTCTCCGTCCTGGTAGGAGTAATTCGCATCTTTGAGCAGGGATTTCGCCTGGCCGCCCTTGGTCGGCTGGATGACCAGCTCCGTGCGGTCGCGCAGGTAGGCCACCTGTTTTCCGTCCGGCGAAACGATGGGCTGGAAACAGGTTTCGCCCTCGGCGGAGAACCGTTCTTCTTTAAGCGCCGTGGCATAGGTGAACATCTTTTCCTTCTTTTCCGTCAGGACGGTGCGGTAGATGCTCCAGCAGCCGCCCCGTTCGGCGGCATAGTACAGCGCCCGGCCGTCTTCGGAGAAGCTGACGCCGCGCTCCTGCTCGGGGGTGTTGGTGATCCGGCGGGTGGTCTTGTAGTCGGTCGAGGTGACGAAGACATCCCCGCGGATGACCACCGCGATTTCCTTGCCGTCGGGCGATACGCTCATGGCCGAGGCGTTTCCGGTGAAGGTGATTATCTGCATATCCCTTTCTACCTCATCCCGCAGGATGCTGATTTCCAGCTTCTTGGGCTGCTCGCCCTCGCGCAGGGTGTAGAGTTCTCCGTTCTGGGAGAAGGCGAGCAGGCCGTTGTCCGACACGGACAGGTAACGGACGGGGTCCTTGTCGAAGGCCGTCAGCCTGACCGGTGCGGGGGCATCGATCTGGCTGCGGAAGACGTTGAGGGTCTTGCCGTCCTGTTCGCTCAGATAATAGAAGGTCTTGCCGTCGGCGGCGAATACCGGGTTGCGGTCTTCGCCGGCGAAGGTGGAAAGCCGGGTGAAGGTGCCGTTCGCGTCGATCTTTTCGGGCGTTCCGCGGTACAGCCAGATGTCCCGGGTTACCGAGGAGGTGTGGTGCTTGCGGAAGGGGTCTTCATACCCTTTATAATCTTCATAGAGCACCAGGCCTTGCGGACTGACGCTGATTTCGCTGATGGGGAGGGAAGTGACGGGGCGGGGACGGCTTTCGCCCTTGACGATGCGGTAGAGCTGCTGGTCGCCGGGAAATCCGTCATACGCGGTGTCTTGCTGCAGGCGGGCCTGGAAGAGGATGCTGCCATCGGGGAGTACCGCTTTCGGGGTCTCGCTGCCGGGATAATCGGTCAGGCGCTCCGGCAGACCGCCTCCGGCTGCGACGACGAAGATGTCCTTGCTGCCCTCACGGGTGGAACTGAAGACCACCTGGCTGCCGTCACGGGTCCAGAGCGGATCGCTTTCGTAAGCGGGG
>JAFUWX010000085.1 GCA_017471025.1 Bacteroidales bacterium | reverse complement strand
GCGAAGCGTTTCTGGCCTTCATGACGGATAATATACGATTTCCCAATCTGGCGGGCTCCATTCAAGACAAGAATCTTATTGGAGCCATTCTCCAGATAATCAGCGATTTTAGACTGGATCTTTCTTCGAAGCATACACTTTTCCGTTATAATTCCTATCGCAAATATACACTTTTCTCTTAAAACACACAACCAAAATATACACTTTTCTCTCGAACGTCACAAAATTGTGTACCGCGCGTGATGCACCGCGCGCGAGAAGTAGACACGGAAATATATAGAAAATCTCCTATGTTTGTTCCGGTACATCTTCATATACCTTAAACATAGGAGATCCTTTCAACGAACCCAGATTTTTCTATTTGAGGCTCAAGTATTTATGCAATTATACGGGACAACATGTATATAATTCCCGTTGTTATAGCATATAGCCGCCGCTACATCCGCTCGGGGAGCTCGATGCCCAGCATGTCCATGGCGCTGGTCAGCGTGCGGGCCATCGTCTGGATGAGGATGAGCCGGAAGCGCAGCAGGGTCATGTCGGTCTCGCGGAGGATGGGCGTATCGTGGTAATACTGGTTGAAATCCTTCGCCAGGTCGTAGGCGTAATTCGCGATGATGGCCGGGGACAGGGCCTGGACGGCCTCCGCGACCTTCGCTGGGAAAATGCCCAGCAGTTTGATCAGACGCACCTCTTTCGCAGAAGGCTGGATGTCCGTCCGGATGCACTTGGGACAGAAGTCTATCCCCTGCTCCTGCGCCTTGCGGAGGATGGAGCAGATACGGGCATGCGTATATTGGATGAAGGGGCCGGTATTTCCGTTGAAATCAATGGATTCCTTCGGGTTGAAGAGCATGGTCTTCTTGGGGTCCACCTTGATAATGAAGTACTTGAGCGCACCCAGGCCGATGATATGGTAGAGCCTTTCCTTCTCTTCATCGGAGAGGTCCTCCAGCTTGCCGGAAGCCTCCGAGGTCGCCTTCGCCTCTTCGTACATCTTCTGGATCAGGTCATCGGCATCGACCACGGTTCCTTCACGGGACTTCATCTTGCCTTCGGGGAGCTCCACCATGCCGTAGGACAGGTGGTAGATCTGGTCCGCCCAGGCGAAGCCCAGCTTACCGAGAATGAGTTTCAGCACCTGGAAATGATAGTCCTGCTCGTTACCGACCACATAGACATGGGAATCCAGGTCATACTGGGCGAAGCGGCGCTCGGCCGTGCCCAGGTCCTGGGTCATATAGACGGAGGTACCGTCGCTGCGCAGGACCAGCTTGCGGTCCAGGCCGTCGGCCGTGAGGTCGCACCAGACGGAGCCGTCGGGGTCCCTGACGAAGACGCCCGTCTCCAAACCCTTCTGTACCAATTCCTTACCGAGCAGATAGGTCTGGGACTCATAGTCCACCTTGTCGAAGGAAATGCCCAGGGCTTTGTAGGTCTCGTCGAAGCCCTTGAACACCCAGCTGTTCATCCGCTTCCACAGGTCGCGCACCTGCGGGTCGTTCTGTTCCCATTTCACCAGCATCTCATGTGCTTCCCGCAGGCTGGGCGCCTCTTTCTTGGCCTCTTCCTCGGACATGCCGCCGGCGACGAGCTGCGCGACTTCCTGCTTGTAGAGCTTATCGAAAGCCACATAACAGTCGCCGACCAGATGGTCGCCCTTGATGCCGGTCGATTCCGGGGTCTTCCCGTCGAAGCATTTCTCCCAGGCCAGCATGGACTTGCAGATATGCACGCCCCTGTCGTTGACCAGGGTCGCCTTGATGACCTCGTTGCCGCCGGCCTTGAGGATCCGGGACACGGAGTCACCGAGGAGGTTGTTGCGGATATGGCCCAGGTGCAGGGGCTTGTTGGTGTTCGGGGAGGAGAATTCGACCATGATGCGCTTGCCGGTGGCAGGCAGCTGGCCGAAAGCCGGATCCGCGGCGATTTCCGCGAAGGTCTCGTCCCAATAGACGGCGGAAAACAGGATGTTCAGGAAGCCCTTCACGCAGTTGTAGCTGGCGATTTCGGGGACATGGGCCGTGAGCCAGTCGCCCAGGGCCTTTCCGGTGTTCTCCGGGGTGGCATGGGAAATGCGCAGCAGCGGGAAGATGACCAGGGTATAGTCGCCCTCGAACTCCTTGCGGGTCACCTGGACCTGCAGGGTAGAAGGTTGTATTTCAGTCTGGTAGAGGCTGCGAATCGCCGCAGCAGCGTGTTGCTGGAGAAAAAGTTCGGGTGTTGTCATAAACTTAGCTTGTAAAAAACACAAAAACCCGTCCGGAGACGGGGTGTGTCTATCCGAGATAGCCTTTCAGGAGTTTGCTGCGGTTCGGGCTCTTGAGCCGGCGGATGGCCTTCTCTTTGATCTGCCGTACGCGCTCACGGGTCAGTCCGAAACGCTCGCCGATCTCTTCGAGCGTCATTTCCTGGCATCCGATGCCGAAGAAGGACTTGATGATCTCCCGCTCGCGGGTGGACAGGGTGGAGAGGGCGCGCTCGATTTCGGTGTTGAGCGATTCGTTCACCAGGCCGCGGTCTGCGGACGGGGAATCGTCGTTGGGCAACACGTCGAGCAGGCTGTTGTCCTCGCCTTCCACGAAGGGGGCATCGACGGAGACATGACGGCCGGAGACGCGCAGCGTATCGGAAATCTTATCCTTCGGAACATCAATCATTTCGGAGAGCTCCTCGCTGGAAGGCTGGCGCTCGTTCTCCTGCTCGAATTTGGACAGGGCCTTGTTGATCTTGTTCAGGGAACCCACCTGGTTGAGTGGAAGCCGGACGATGCGGGACTGCTCGGCCAGGGCCTGCAGGATAGACTGGCGGATCCACCAGACCGCATAGGAAATGAATTTGAAACCGCGGGTTTCATCGAATTTCTCGGCGGCTTTGATCAGGCCCAGATTGCCTTCGTTGATCAGGTCCGGCAGACTGAGACCCTGGTTCTGGTACTGTTTCGCAACAGAAACGACGAACCGGAGGTTGGCCCGGGTGAGTTTTTCCAGCGCGGCCTGGTCTCCTTTGCGGATCCGCTGTGCGAGTTCCACTTCCTCTTCGGGGGAAACGAGCTCCTCACGACCGATTTCCTGCAGATACTTGTCCAGGGATGCGCTCTCCCGGTTGGTGATGGACTTGGTAATCTTTAATTGTCGCATATAACTGTAATTCAGGTTCTTCCCTCAGGATTCCCTGCGGGAAGAACCTGAGGAGGTTTTATTCTTCGTCTTTGCCGAACGCGAAGTATGCAGCCTTTCCACTGGCCGAGTAACCCTCGATATAGATGGTTCTCTTGGCCTTGCGGGCGATTTCCACAACCTGCTCGGCGGAGGATACCGGAGTGTCGTTCACATAGACGATGACGAAGCCTTCCGAAGCCCCGGCGCTCAGCATCTTGCCTTCACCGACAGAGACGATTTCCACACCCTTCTTCAAGCCCAGCCGGGCGAGGGTTTCCTGGGAAGCCGTCTTGATCTTCGACCCATAGAAAGCTATCGAGCCGTCCACATCCACCGTCCCGGTCTTTTCGGCATCGCCGAAGAAGGTCACTTCCATCTCCCGCTGCTTGCCGTCGCGGATAATGGTGAAGACCGCCTTGTCTCCGGGGTGGTAACTGTTGACTTTCTCCTGCAAGGAGGACGCTGTGGGAATTTCGGTGCCGTCGATGGCGATGATGACATCCTTGTTCCGCATTCCGGCCTTGTCGGCCGCGCCGCCTTTCATTACCTCATCAATATATACGCCTTTTGTGGAGGAAAGTTTCAATTCTTTTGCAATTTCATCGTTGACCGTACCCATGGAAATGCCCAATTTGGCGCGCTTTACGGTGCCGAAGTCGATCAGGTCGCCGACGATTTTCTTGACGATGTTCACCGGGACGGCGAAAGAATAGCCGGAATAGGATCCGGTCTGGGAGACGATCGCCGTGTTGATGCCCACCAGTTCGCCTTTCTTGTTGACCAGGGCGCCGCCCGAATTGCCCGGGTTGACGGCCGCGTCGGTCTGGATGAAGGATTCGATCTTGAAGGAACCGTCAGCCGGCATGGAACGGCCTTTCGCGCTGACGATACCGGCGGTGATGGTGCCGCGCAACTGCTCGCCCAGCGGGCTGCCGATGGCCAGCACCCATTCGCCCAGACGGAGCTGGTCGCTGTCGCCGAAGGGAACCGTCGGGAGACCCTGGGCATCGACCTTCAGCAGGGCGACGTCCGTGGCCGGGTCGGTGCCGATGACGGTAGCTTCATAGGTCTGGTTGTTGTTGAGCGTGACGCTGACCTTGGTCGCATTGGCGACCACGTGGTTGTTCGTGACGATGTAGCCGTCCGGACGGATGATCACGCCCGAACCGCTGCCTTTCTGCTCCCGCTGGCGCCCCTGCCCGGGATTGCCGAAGAAATATTCGAAGAAGGGGTCGATCTGGTATTGCTGCCGGGACTGGACCGTCACCTCGACATAGACGACGGCATCGACGGCGCTCTCGGCCGCATAGGTCAAATCGGGGAAATCGGTCTCTGCCAGATTGACAGTCCGATAAGAGGAACCGTCAGCCGCGACGGTCTGTTGGACGGGGTCGGACTTGCCGGCGGCCGCCTGGGCCTTGACCACGCCGAACGCTGTAAGGCCGGCCACTGCGGCCGACAACAGCAAGGAAAAAATCTGTTTTGCCATATTTTGTCGTTTTATTTTGTTCCGGGGCATAGACAAGTCAAACTCTGTGCCAAAAGATTGTGCGGCAAATGCTGAAAAATTGGGAAATATTTGCTACCTTTGTGGAGATATGAACGATTATTAGAATCATCAGATATGAAGTTTTCAGTTTCCAGCTCTGAACTACTCAGAAGCATTCTCGCCGTCCAGAAGGCCATTCCTGCCAAGGCAGCCGAAGCCATCCTGGAGGACTATCTCTTCGTGTTGCGTGACAACGTGCTGCAGATAACCGCCTCCGACATGGAGATCACCCTCCGTACGGAGCTCACCGTGGACAGCATGGAAGAAGAGGGCCGCATCGCCGTCCCTGCCCGCCAGATCACCGAACTGCTCAAAGAACTTCCCGACCAGCCCCTGACCCTCAGCACGCTGGGCGAAAGCTCTTTCGAGTGCGCCTGGACGAGCGGTTCCTCCACCCTCCCCTATTTCAACGCGGATGATTATCCCCAGATCGCCACGACGGGCGAGAACGCCACGACGGTCGAATTCCCGGCCGGTACCCTGGCAGAGGGCATCGGAAGCACGGTCTATGCCGCCTCCGACGAGGACCGCCGTCCGATCATGAACAGCATCTTCTTCGATATCCGGCCCGACGCCACCACCCTGGTCGCCTCCGACCTGCAGAAGCTGATCTGCTATACGGCGGACAACGTCAAGGTCCCCGAAGCGGCTTCCTTCGTCCTGAACAAGCGCCACGCCGGCGTGCTCCGGGCCCTGCTCGGCAAAGAGGAAGGCGCCGTGACCATCAGCTTCGACGAAAAGACGGCGGTGTTCCGTTTCGGCGCCACCACCCTCATCAGCACGCTGGTCGTGGGCAAATATCCGGACTACCGGACCATCATCCCGGTCAACAACGCCAACATCCTGCAAGTCAGCCGGGCCCAGCTGCTCAATACGGTGCGCCGTATCGCGGTCTGCTCCCCGAAGGCGTCCAACCAGATTAAATTCGAACTGACGGCCGGCAGCCTGGAGATTTCCGCACAGGACGTGGGCTTCGAAATCGCGGCACACGACCGCATCGCCTGCCAGTATGACGGCGAAGACCTGGTCATCGGCCTCAAATCGACCTACATCATCGAAATCCTGAGCAATTTCACTTGCGAGACCATCGTGATGAAGTTTGCCGACAAGCGCCGTTCCGTGCTGATCCTCCCCGCCGAAGAAGAGTCTTCCCGGGAGAAGGTATTCGGCATCGTGATGCCTGTCCTGGTCCGCTAAGCGTATGGAACTCAACTTGGAAAGGCCGATCGTTTTCTTCGACATAGAAAGCACCGGCCTGAATATCGCGACGGACGGCATCGCCGAACTCAGTTTCGTCAAAGTGTTCCCGGGCGGCGAAAAGCAGGTCAAGACCTGGAAAATCCGCCCCTGGGACTATGACAAGATGTGCCAGATTCCGATGAATCCGAGCGCCTCCGAGGTGAACGGCATCAAGGATGAAGACCTGGTGGACTGCCCGCGTTTCATCGAAGTGGCCGAGGAGGTCGTCTCCTGGCTGAAGGACAGCGACCTGGCCGGGTTCAATTCCTGCAAATTCGACCTGCCCATGCTCTCGGAAGAGCTAGAGCGTATCCGGCAGTATTGCAGCCGGCGCAGCACCGACCCGCGTGCAACCCCGGTGCGGCAGGAAAAGGCCCGCCAGATGCTGGAAGCCGTCTCCGTGGACCTGCATCAGGTCAGGATGGTCGATGTGCAGAACATCTACCACTACATGGAGCCCCGCAACCTGCGCGCCGCCTACCGCTTCTACTGCGGCGGAGAGGATTTCGACAACGCCCACACGGCCGAAGCCGATACCCTCGCGACTTATGAGGTGCTGAAGGGCCAGCTGGACATGTACCAGGAGGCGGACAAGCACCATGAGCAGCCACTGAAAAACGACGTGGCTTTCCTCGCCAGCGTCGGCTACCGCCCCAAGACCGTGGATTTCGCGGGACGCATCATCCTGCGGGACGACGTGCCGGTCATCGCCTTCGGCAAATACAAGGACCGGACGGTGAAGGAGGTCTATGAAAAGGATAAATCCTATTTTACGTGGATCGAGAACGGGGATTTCACGCTGGATACCAAAGCCCAGTTCCGCCGGCTGTTCCGCGAATATGACGCCGAGTCGAAGGCGGCCCGCAGCAAGCCCCTCCAGGGCGAGGACCTGTCCCACGCGGCCGATCTGCTGAAGAAGCATTTCAGCGGGGCGTAGGGACCTGGGTCTGCAGAGCAGCGAAGCGACAAGCCTGACCGGCAGCGGCCGGCGCTTAGCAAAGCGACAAGCTCGGCCGACAGAGGAAGGCGCTTAGCGAACCGGCAGATAATAATAGAGGGAATCCCGGATATCCGAAGCCAGGATCTGGCGCAAATCCTTGAGGACCAGGTCGGGACGGACCGGACCGGATTCCCAGAAATCATTGCCCCCGGCGGAAGTCATCCGCCGGGTATTGTTATATATGGTCGGGATATCCAGCGGCGCGAAGGCGGGCAGGGCGGAATACAGTTGCCCGCGTGAGGAGAATCCGCCGGGATTGAGCCACAGGTCGGCATGCCCGGCCAGTCGCCAGGCCTCTTCCAGCGAAATGACCCGGGAACTCACGGCACCCGGCTGCGCACCCAGCACCTGCCCGCCGGCATCGCGGATAAGGCGGGCCATATAGTTTTCTCCGCCCGGGATGAACCATTGGTCGGCATAGGGCACATTCAGCAGGACACGGACAGGCTTTTCCTGCGGGGCCACGCACAGGCTGTCGTAGGCGGCGCATATCACATCGAAGAGCGAATCCGCACGGTCGCGGCAACCGGCCAGCGCGCCGAAAAGACGCAGGTATTCCGCCCGGGCCAAGGGATGGTTTTCCAGGTGTTCATAGACCTGCAGCACCGGGATGCCCAGCTCCTGCAGACGGGTCAGAAAAGGCGACGGGGCCGCGGAAACGCTGTAGGCAACGACCAGGTCGGGATGCAAGGCCAGGATACGCTCATAGTCCGGCGCCGCATCATACCCCACATCGAACACCTCGCCGGCGGCATACCGTTTCTGGATCTGCGGACTGCTCAGATAACCGATGCCGGACACGCCGACCACCAGGGAATCGCAGCCGAGGGCATCCAAAAAGCCCACATACGAGCTGGACATACAGACCAACCGCCGCAGCGGAGCGTCCAGCCTGAGGGTATCGGCATGCCCGTCATAGGGGCTGAACGAGACCAGGGCATCCTCCCCGAGCTCAAACCAGACGGCATAGCGTTCCCGGGGATGGAGCGTCCCGGCGGGCTGGCGGCAGGACAGGACCAGCAAGGCGGTCAAGGCACAGGCCAGGCAGAGGAGCCGTCGCATAGGTCAGAGGCTTTTGGCGGCGGACAGGCCGGCCAGATATCCGGTACTGAAGGCGCACTGGAGGTTGTATCCGCCCGTATCGGCGTCGATATCCAGCACCTCACCGCAGAAATACATGCCTTTGACGAGCCGGGATTCCAGGGTCTTGGGCAGCACATCATCCGTCGAGACGCCGCCCGCGGTCACCACGCAGCGTTCATACCCCACGAAGCCGGCCACGTCGAAGGGCCAGGCCGTCAGCGCCTGGGCGAGCGCGGAGAAATCGATGCGCACATTGTCTTTGCGTCCGGACAGGATGGCGGGAGCGCTTTGCAGGAAGGGGGCGACCAGTTCCCAGGGCATGAGCTTTCCGAGCAGGACCTTGAGCAGGCTGCGGATGGTGCCGCTGCGGCTGCGCGGGTCCTTCTGGATCTCCGCCCAGAGGGATTTCAAACGGGCCTGGAGCTCTTCCGGCGGGACGCCGGGCTTCAGATCCAGCAACAGCCGGACCTTGCCGCCGTTCACGATGGCCTTGACGGCATCCCGGCTGAGGGCGAAGCCGACAGGACCTTCGATGCCGCCGTCGGTAAAATCGAGTTCGCCGGTCTCCGAGCGGACCTCGTTGCCGTTGACCACAAGGGTCAGGGCGACATTGCGCAGGTGGATGCCGCACAGGGAGCGGCCGAATTCAGACAGGGGCAGCGCGCGGTCCAGGTGGCCTGCGGGCTGCGGATAGCCCGGCGGAAGGACAGGAGCCTCCTCCTGCCAGGGCGTCGCCTTGCGAGCCTGTCCGGGGTCATAGCCGGAAAGCACCTTGGCCGCCACCTGCCCCACGGTCGGGGCGACTTCCGTCAGTTTATAGCCTTTCGGAACCAGGGCGGTCAGGGACGGGAAGCATTCGACCAGGCGATGCCCGCTCTGACGGGCCCAACGGTATCCGTCGCCGGTACTTCCGGTCCGGGGATAGGACAGGCCGCCCGTGGCGACCACGAGGCGCAGCCCGCTGAAAGTCCGCCCGTCACGGCAGGAGACGACAAAACTGCCGTCGGCCGGGTCGCGCAGCACATCCGTCACCTCGGCTTCGGTCTGGATCTGGGCGCCGGCGCGTCGGGCGGCACCCACCAGGGCATCCACGACGTCGCTCGCCTTGTAGGACGAAGGGAAGGCGCGGTCGCCATGCTCGACGACGACGGGCAGCCGCTGGGCTTCCAGGAAGTCCAGCATCACCTCAGGCGGCAGGTTGTAGAAGGCCGGACGCAGGAAATTCGCCTTGGTCCGGATATGCCGGGAGAAGGCGTCCCACGGCTTTACATTCGTAAAATTGCATCGCCCCTTCCCGGTAATCATGATCTTCCGGCCGGGCCGGGGCATTTTTTCCAGGACGATGACACTGGCGCCTTCGCGCGCCGCGGCATACGCTGCCAGCAGGCCGGAAGCGCCTCCGCCCAAAATCAGAATATCCGCAGCAATGGTCAACATGGCGTAAAGGGAGTCAGCGTAGTCGGGAACGGATGTCTTGCAGCAGACGGGTGGAGACATTCCGCACGGAGGCCTGGAAACTGACCAGGTAATGCCCGCAGGATTCTTCCAGGCGCACCGTCACATAGCCCCAGCGCCACAGGCCATGGCGCAGGACGACGAAGTCGCAGGGGGTGGCGCTGTCCGGAAGGTCGTCCGGAGCCAGGTCCCGGGCCTGCACGACCGTCCCGCATTCGCGCAGTTCGGCCTGCAACTGCCCCAGGGCGGTACCGAATCCTTCGGGGCCCTTCCAGGGGATGCTTCCCCCATCCATCAGAAAGATTTTCTTGTCTATTCCTTTCATCCTTGAAATCCCGTTCATGCGGCCACGGGCCGTAAACCGAGGCTGCTTATGACTTCCTCCGCAAAATTAATAAATATATCCCGATAATAAAAAAAGAGAGAGCGACTTTCATCACTCTCTCAGGAGCCGCGAACGGGACTCGAACCCGCGACCTGCGCATTACGAATGCGCTGCTCTACCAACTGAGCTAAAGCGGCGATTGGTTTGGATTGCAAATATACGCCTTTTTCGTGTCAATCACAAAATTTTGCCGAAATTTTTTCATTTCGGCCTCAGGACTCGATGATTCCGCTGCCCAGCAGGTCGTCCCCGTCATACCAGGCGGCGAACTGTCCCGGGGTGATGCCGCGCTGCGGGGCATCGAAGAGGATATACAGCCCGTTTTCGCGGCGGATGAGCGTCGCCTCCTGCAAGGGCTGGCGATACCGGATGCGCACCCGGCAGCGGCGCATCTCCCCCAGCGCCGGCGTAGAGGCCGGCACGATCTCGTGGATATCTTCGGGGGCAATCCGCAAACAGCTGCGTGACAAGCCCTTATGATGATGCCCTTCGCCCATATAGACCCGGTTGCTCTCCATATCCGTGGCAATCACGAAAAGCGGCTCCTTGTGCCCGCCGATATTGAGGCCCTTCCGCTGGCCTATCGTGTAGAACTGCGCCCCCTCGTGGTGGCCCAGGATGGCACCGTAGGGATGGGCCTTGTAGCGGACCTTGCGCGTATGGTGCTTGCCGCTGCGGTAAGTCTCCGTCTCGAACCGGAGGTCATAGGTGAGCGGGCGCGAAAGGCGCAGCAGGGTCTCATCGGACAGGGCGGCGATCCGCTCGGGCAGATAGACGTTCGCCCGGCCGGGCAGGGTCTGCTTGTCCTCGCTGACATAGCCCGTGATCAGGTTCGCATGGCCCTCGGGCGTCAGGGAAGACAGCGTCTCCTGCTGGAAAAGATATGCGGGACACTGCTGATAATAAGCGTCATAGACTTCCACGATATCCCCTTCCACCGGGGTCAGCTTCTGCTGCAGGAAGGTCGGGAGGTCCACCTTTCCGACAAAGCAGATGCCCTGGGAATCCTTCTTTTCGGCCGAGGGAAGGTCCGCTTCCCGGGCGATCCGGCGCACCTCGGACTTCAGCAAATGGCCGATCGGGAACATCGCCGAGGCGAGCTGTTCCTGGGTCAGCTGGCAGAGGAAATAACTCTGGTCCTTGCCGGGGTCCGTCCCGGCCAAGAGATGATAAACCGGCTGACCGTCAGGACCTTGGGTCACTTCCTTACGGCAATAATGCCCGGTCGCGACACAGTCGGCACCCAGCCTGCGCGCCGCCTGCCAGAAGGCGTCGAACTTGATCTCCCGGTTGCAGAGCACGTCGGGATTGGGCGTCCGTCCATGGGCATAGGTGTCGAACATATAATCGACGACGCGCTGACGGTACTCCTGAGACAGGTCGATGAAATAAAAGGGAATGCCGATCTTGCGGGCGACCATTTCCGCGACGAAACGGTCTTCCTCCCATTCGCAGTCACCGTGGAGGGTCGCGTCGGCGTCATGCCAATTCTGCATGAACATCGCAAACACATCGTATCCCTGCTGCTTGAGCAACAGGGCCGCCACGCTGGAGTCAACGCCTCCGGAGAGTCCGACACAAACTTTCATCTGCCTGAGAATAAGGATACAGCCTGTCCGCCAGGGACAAACAAAAAAAGGGAAAGCTTAGCACATCGCACCGCTACGACCTCCTACCCTTGCTGCCTTCCGGCCCTGGGGGAGTTCAGAGGGAGCTGGTCGTGTACGACTTTCCCGACGCAAAGGTACGACATTTTCCCGAAATAACAAGATTATTTCAGAACTTTATCTTCCAGGGGCCAGCCGGTGATGGTGGCCACATAGGGCAGCAGGGCATGGGCCCATTTGCGGTGGCCGGCATAACTGGGATGCCAGCTCGCGCCCAGGTCGCCGTCGGAATCCAGGCCCATCGGGCACAGGTTGACGGCCCAGACCTGCTCCATCCCGGAAGCGGCCACGGCCGCCTGGACATATTGCGGCATCAACGGGTCTCCGGGACCAGCCACGCAGAGAATCTTGTGCGCGGGGCCGTAATTGGCCTTGACCGCCTCTAGCAGGCGGCGGTAATGCGCCGTAAACTCCCCGGCCGTAGGCTGGCGGCCCGTAGAGAAATCATTGGTACACAAATAGATAATCGTCATATCGGGCCGATAGGGATGCGAGGCGGCGTCCCAGGTGCCCGCCGAAGGGTCGCAGTCGAAGACATAGCCATAGCGGTCCGGCATGTGCAGTCCGCGGCCGCCGTCCCCGTAATTGCGGGCGATGCCCTGCCCCGAGTGGGCGATGACGAGCCGGTCCGCACCGAAATAGCGGCTCAGGATGGCCGCATAGGTCTTGTTCTGGTTCTCCGTCTCGGGCTTGAAGGGGTCCGTCCGGACGGAATTCTCCGCCCCGTAGCCGCAGGTATAGGAGTCGCCGACGAATTCCAGCAGGCGCGGCCTCAGGCCCTCGGCCTGGAGCAGATCGCCCCGGGTGGTGAAACTGTGCAGGGTGGTCCTCCCCTGCTCCGCTTCCGTCCGTTTCTGCAGGATGACCCGGTGGCTTCCGCGCGAAGGGATGTCCTTTTCGTCAAACAGGACGATGAGGCTGTCCCGCCCGAAGGTGGAGACGACCTTGTCCGGCTCGCCGGCCATGTCGCGGTCCAGCCAGACGTTGTAGTAATTCTTATGGGTATCGGACACGCGGACAGCCAGGTAGCGGCCTTCGAAGGCCAGGCGCAGATAGACGCCGGTCCAGTCGAAGGAAACATCGCCGCCCTGCACGCAGGTACGGCCCACATAGGTGATGCGGGCATCGCTTGCGGGGGTGACGGTTTCTTTGGGCGCTGCGGCCGAACAGAGGCTCAGGATCAGGGCCGGAATCAACAGGAATATTTTCATCGGACGAATATTTTTCCAAAATTAACAAAAAATGCGTATATTGCAAAACTCAAAACCACATCCAGATGGCTGACGAAAAGATTATTTTCTCGATGAACGGGGTCGGCAAAGTCCTCCCGCACAACAACAAAGTGATACTCAAGGACATCTATCTGTCCTTCTTCTACGGGGCCAAGATCGGCATCATCGGCCTCAACGGCAGCGGCAAATCCACCCTGCTCAAAATCATCGCCGGCGTAGAGAAAGGCTACAAGGGCGAGGTCGTCTGGGCACCGGGCTACACGGTGGGCTACCTGGAGCAGGAGCCGCAGATGGATCCGGAGAAAACCGTCCTGGAAGTCGTCCAGGAGGGTGTCCAGGAGGTCATGGACCTGCTCGGGGAATACAACAGCATCAACGAGGCCTTCATGGACCCCGATCTGGATCCGGACAAGATGACCGAGCTGATGGAGCGGCAGGGTGAGCTGACGGAGAAAATCGAGCATCTGGGCGGATGGGAGATCGACGCCAAGCTCGAACGGGCGATGGATGCGCTCCAGTGCCCGCCACCCGAGGCCCGTATCGCCACGCTTTCCGGCGGAGAACGCCGCCGCGTGGCGCTGTGCCGTCTGCTCCTGCGCCAGCCCGACGTCCTGCTGCTGGACGAACCTACGAACCACCTCGACGCCGAAAGCATCCAGTGGCTGGAAGCCCATCTGCAGCAATACAAGGGCACGGTCATCGCCGTCACCCACGACCGCTACTTCCTGGACAATGTCGCGGGATGGATCCTGGAGCTGGACCGGGGCGAAGGCATTCCC
The DNA here is from genome assembly GCA_017471025.1 of Bacteroidales bacterium. Taxonomy (GTDB): domain Bacteria; phylum Bacteroidota; class Bacteroidia; order Bacteroidales; family UBA932; genus Cryptobacteroides. The sequence goes on along the minus strand of JAFUWX010000085.1, from coordinate 18,540 downwards.
TGGAAGGGGAATTATTCCTCCTGGCTGGACCAGAAGACCCGCCGCCTGGCGATGGAAGAAAAGCAGGAGAGCAAGCGCCGCAAGACCCTCCAGCGCGAGTTGGAATGGGTCCGGATGGCCCCGAAGGCCCGCCAGGCCAAGCAAAAGGCCCGTCTGGGCGCCTATGAGAAGCTGGCGGCCGCGGATGCCAAGGAAAAGGAATCCAACCTGGAAATCTATATCCCGAACGGCCCGCATCTGGGCAACAAGGTCATCGAATTCCACGATGTGGCGAAGGCCTACGGCGACAAGCTGCTCTTCGAGCATCTGGACTTCGTCCTGCCGCCCGCCGGCATCGTCGGCGTGATCGGTCCCAACGGGGCCGGAAAGACGACGCTCTTCCGCCTCATCATGGGCCTGGAGACGCCGGACAGCGGTTCCATCGACATCGGCGACACCGTAAAAATCGCCTATGTCGATCAGCAGCACCGCAGCATCGACCCCGACCTGACGGTTTACGAGACCATCGCCGGCAATTCCGAATGGGTGCGCTTGGGCGGCCGGGACATCAACGCCCGTTCCTGGGTGTCCCGCTTCAATTTCAGCGGCGCGGACCAGGAGAAGCTCTGCGGCGTCCTGTCCGGCGGCGAGCGGAACCGCCTCCACCTGGCCCTCACCCTCAAGGATGAAGGCAATGTCCTGCTGCTGGACGAACCGACCAACGACGTGGATGTCAACACCATCCGTGCCCTGGAGGAAGGTCTGGACAATTTTGCGGGCTGTGCGGTGGTCGTCAGCCACGACCGCTGGTTCCTGGACCGGATCGCCACGCATATCCTCGCCTTCGAGGGCGATGGCAAGGTCGTCTTTTTCGACGGAAACTACTCCGAATACGAGGAAAATCGCAAAATGCGCCAGGGAAATGCGGAGCCCAAGCGCTTTAAGTACAAAAAATTAATGGAATAGCACGCATTTTGTGCGAATCCGTCACCATATGAAATGGACCGATTATCATGGTAAACAAATCTATTGAAATCCAATATCAGGTATTCTATAGCCTGGACGAAATGGACCCGGCCGACCGGGAGCTTTGTGAGGCCGCCATGCAGGCGCAGAAAACATCCTATGCGCCCTACTCGCGATTCAATGTCGGAGCCGCCCTGCGACTGGCGGACGGACGGATCGTCCCGGGATCCAATCAGGAAAACGCGGCGTCGCCGTCGGGACTGTGCGCGGAAAGGACGGCCATGTTTGCCGCGGGTGCCCAGTATCCGGGGGTCGCGATGGTTTCGATCGCCATCGTCGGCGGTCCGGACCAGAGCCAGTGCAATTTCCCGGCTACGCCTTGCGGCAGTTGCCGCCAGGTCATGGCGGAATACCAGAAAATCAGCAAACGGCCGATGTCCATCATCCTGATCGGCAAGAAGGAAATCTGGAAATTCCCGAGCCTGGACGCCATCCTGCCCTTCACCTTCACGAGTCTGGACTAAACGGCAGGCGGAAAATGACATGGGGTTGGCCAAAGCAAGTCTTTGGTCAACCCCATGTTTGGTGATCAGGCTACCCTACTTGAGTCTGTAGAGCACCAGGGCGTTGTTGGTGTCGGAGCCCAGCAGGTAGGTGGTGCCGGCTATCGTACGGACGGCCAGGCCGGCGACCATGTTGCCGTTGGTATTGACGTCAGCCACAGGGACTTCCGAGCTGGCCTGGCCGATGCCCAGCACAAGGCCGCCGTCGGAAGGCGTCGTCGTCATCGTCACATAGGGGCTGTCGTTCCCGTCTGCATTCTGCAGGAGTTTCACCACGCGGATGGTGCTGTAATAGCGGGCATCCACGCCGTCGGTCAGGGAAGCGTAGGCCAGATAGGAAGAGCGTCCGAAACGGAAGAACTCCGGATTGAACATGCCCGCGTAATTCGGGAAGGTGCCGACATTTTCCATGGCGGCTTCGCCCTTGGCCCACATGGACGTGACCGTGCCGGCCCCGGATCCCCAGAGGATGTAGGAATTGGTCGAAGCATAGCGCGTGGCGCCCACGATGTTGGACGCAGGATGGCAGGAATTGGTCCAGCCGTCTTCGCCGAAATATCCTTCCGGGACCTCCACCTTGCCGCCGCGGATCGGGAACAGCCAGAAGCGTCCGCCGCCGTCGTAGTTGACGCAGACGATCTCACCTTCCTGGAGGCTGCCGTTGAAGGTCACCTTGTCGCCCAGACGTGCCGCCGCTTCGGGATTCTTCGGATGGGTGGTGTCATAGTCGAGCAGCACCTCGGGCTTGGACGTGACCGAACGCCACATATAGACCCGGAAATGCTGGCCGGCGCGGGCCAGGTTGGTCACCAGCAGCACGGAGCCGCCCTGCCCGTCGTCCAGGACCTGGCAGGAGCTGACCGTATGCGTCGCATCCGCCAGCACGCCCGTCATGTCGAGCAGCTTGACGTCGCCCGGGTTGTCGATCGGGAAATAGAACACGGCCGGCTCTCCGCCCAGCTGGCGGGCCATATAGACATACTGGTCGTCCATGGCGACGGAACGGTTCCAGTCCAGGGTCTTGCCGTTGTCCGGGTTGAAGAAGCCGGGCAGCGGGCTGGTCGTCCACCAGCTGTCTTCCGCACGGCGGGCCCAGACCAGTTCGGCCTCGGGCATCTCGTTCTGGGTGGCCGGATAGAGTTCCTTGCCGTCGAAAAGCATCTCGGGCTTCCACTGGCAGTCTCCGCCGGGGGCCTGGTTGGCCGTGTACATATACTGGATGCCGTCGCTCTTGAGGTTGGTGTCCTGCTCGCCGTTGCCGAAGGTGATGTCGGCCGTCCAGACGCTGTAGAAATTGATACAGGCCTCAGACGTGGACGAGAAGGTGTTGCCGGCAAAGGTCATGACGGGACCGCTTTCGTTGGTATAGAAGGCGTCATCGCCCACATCTTCGCCGACGCGGACCGCGTAGCCCTTGTAGAAGTTCTCGAACTGGTTGCCCAGCACGTCCGCCTGGGCGTCGTAGCACTGCATCGCGCGCTGGCCGTTCCCCGTGAAGATACAGCCCTGCACCAGGTCCGGATTCTCCTTCTCTCCGACGGTCTCGCCACGCAGGACGAGGGCCGTCGTATTCGGGTCCATCAGCGAGACGTCCAGGGTGACCCCTTGCATGGAGAAGCCATAGCGGGCGTCATGGACGAAGACGGCGAAGGGATAGTTGTTGCGGTCCTGGATCTCGATGGCCGGCTTTTCCGCCTGGAGCTTGTCCGGTTTGATGGTGAAATTCATCAGGGACACCTCGGCTTTGCGGATCTCGATCGAGCCGTCGAGCACGGCACCGGTGCGTCCGACGATCGTCACGAGGAAAGGAACCTCCTCTCCGTCAATGACAATGTGCTCGGTCAGCGTGCCGGCGTCCAGGGTGAACAGGGCGTCTTCCCCGGCCGTCCGGGCGGCTTCCAGGGCAGCGGCGAAGGTATCGAAACCCGTCTTGCCGTTCAGGACCACCTTGCCTTCGACGACAGGCGGGAGACCTGGATCTTCGGAGGGGTCCTTCGAAGGCTCTTCTGAAGGATCCGGGGATACCGGGTCTTGGGAAGGACTCGGTTCCGGCGTCTTTTGGCAGGCAAGCAGCACCGCTGCGGCTGCCAGGAACATCAGTAATTTCTTTGTCATATCTTTACATGGTTTTGGATTCGCATCTCAGCGGACTGCGGGACTCGCACCACAGTACACCTAAGTTATCACCCACAAAGATAAGGAAAAATCATGAAAATGCAAGGGTATGGCCCGGAAAGACAAAGGGGCCGGCCCACCGGCCAGCCCCTTTGCATAGGAAAGCGGATGCTTATCAGTTGAACTTGAAGCAGCTCCAGCCGTTCTCGGTAGCACCGGCTACGACATAGGTCACACCGTCGATCGTGGTGTAATCGCAGAAGCCGGTTCCGTTGGTACCCGTAGGGCCGACGCCGGCAGGGTTACCAGGGACGACGAGCGGATACACAGTGGAGACAGGAGTCAGGTCGGTCACATCGCAGAGCGCCTCGAAGCCGGCCTTGTAGTTGTCACCGGTAATCGGGACAAGACGGAGGTAACCCTGCTTGGAAGGAGCGCTGACATACATGAAGTACTTCTGCTCGCCGATCGTCAGGAACCGAGGGGCCATGACGTTCTGTTCGAGGATGGCAGGATACTTCGAGCCATAGGGATCGATACCCCAGGTCCATGCGACATAGCCCGTACCACCGACATTGGAGCAATAGATACCGTGACGTTCACCGCCGGTGCCCTTGTACTCAGAGTAAATCTGACCGAGGGCGCTTCCCGTATATTCATAGATATACAGACCGCCGATGAAGTTGCCGCCCGCCGTGACACCCCGAGGAGCGACCACAGGCGTGCCGATCACCTGACCGGAAAGCACAGGGAATTCCCAGATCAGACGGGTTCTGTCTTCAGTGGCACCAGTCGTGGAATAAGACACGAAGATCAGGGAGCCTTCCTCATCGTCACCAACGGAAGTCATGTCATCACCCAGACGCTCGCCGGCAGGGACATCGATGGCCAGCGCGAGCTCGGCCTTCGTATATTTGCCGCCAACATTCTCGGTGAGTTTGTAGATGGCCAGCTTGCCGCTGTTGGACATGGAGCTCACATAGATGGCTTCACCCAGCTTGGCGATGCTGCAGAGCTTGAACAGACCATATTCGGCATTGAAGCCTTCGGTGATGGTCGATACATGCTCACCGGTCAGCACATCGAACACGGCGACCTTGGTCTCCGTACGGCTGGCGGAAGGAACATACAGATACTGTCCCACGACGGCCGCATGACGGTCCCAGTTGTTGGCTGCAGGATCGCAGATGGCATCATCCCAAGAGTTGTCGAAGGCATTCCACTTCGCCCATACGCGGGTGAGCGGGCCGCCTTCCGCGGCGATGGTCACATCGTTTCCTTCCTGTGCGAGGGCAGGGACGATCACGTTGTTCTTCTCAGCCAGGGTGACATTGGCCGTCATCTTGGCGGAGCCGAGATCATTGCCCGCGGCCACACCGGCGTTGTCGGCGATCCATACCTTGGAATTGTCGATGTTGTAGAAGTTGATGGCCGTACCGGCAGAGGTGAAGGTGTTGCCCACGATGCTATACTTGGCACCATAGGAAGCACCGTCGTTTCCGATCCGGATGATGTTCTTCGTGTAGTCGTTGAAGGTGTTGTCCAGAATCTGTACATCGGTTGCATAGGCCTGGATGGCACGTTCCTCGTTGTTGAAGACACAGCCTTCGATCACATCGGTCTGTTTGCTGTTCTCATCCTTGGAGCCGATCCAGATACCGGTAGCGTTCGCAATGCCGGGGCATACTTCCACATTGTTCACGACCAGGCCGTAACCACCCACGGAACCGTGGATCGCGGTCGTCCAGGCGCTGTTGGTATAGGTACCGGCCAGCGAGACCTTGGAGTTCTCCGTGGAGACGACCTTGAGGTTCTTGATGGTCACGGGGACGCGGGAAACCTCGATGGAGCCGGTGAGCGTCGTCGCCGCTTTGTCGATACCGTCGATGACGACAGGGACTTTCACGGCAGGCAGTTCATTACCGTTGAGGTCTTTGTCACCCGCATTGCCGGTGATCTTCACCTCTTCAGTCAGGCTGGAGCCGGAGACGATCTTGATTTCCGCGATACCTGAGGTCAGCGCGGCAGCTGCATTCACAGCGGCCTGCAGGGAAGGATATCCGGCGCCGTTGAGTTCGACGGTCACCGCATTGACTACCGGATGGGTAGCATACTCGGCAGGCAGATAGGTCACATTGCCACCGTCGGTGCCCTTTACCTTGTTGGTGAAGTTGGCGCCATACTTGTTGTTGTCGGCCACGCCGTCACCGAAGGTCACGGTCGCATCCTTCAGGGTACCATGGATATCCACGGCGGCGCCGCAGGTAGCGTTGGCCTTGAAGGTATTGCCGTCAATCACGATCTGGGAGCCGGGACCGCCGATGCGGATCGGATACTTGTGGGAAGTAATCTCGTTCTCGACGAGACGGATGGAACCGTAAGCCTGCATACCGCGCTGCTCCTCGGCGATGATGGTGTTGCCCTTCACAAGATCACCCTCACCGGATTCGGCGTCGATATTGGCGAAATAGATACAGGTGGAGTTGGTCAGGCCGACATTGTCGATGGTGTTGCCCTCGATGACGGCGCCATGACCCGGCACATTCACCTGGATACCGAAGGCATAGCCGGCGTTGGCATCGTTCAGATAGGTACCCGGGAGGGTCGTGAGCGAAGTCGCAGCGACTTTGATCTTCAGGTTCTTGATGGTAGCGGCGTTCTTGTAAATCTCGATACCGCCGACGAGGGTGGCCGTATTCTGGCCGTCCAGGACGACGGGGACGGCGACCTTGCTGCCGTCGATCTTGACCGCTTCCTCATAATCCTCACCGGTGAGGACGATTTCCGCAGTGCCTTCCGTCAGGGCGGCGGCCGCGTCAATCGCTTCCTGGATGGTCGCGAAGGACTTGTCGTTGTTCAGGACAACAGACTTCTCTTCGAAGGCCAGTTCTTTGAAGATCAGGACATTGCCGGCGGTGATGGCATGCGCCTTGGAACCGGCGAGCTCAGCCAGCTTGTTGCCGGAAGCATCTTCCACCGTGAAGGTCATGGCATATTCGCCGACCGGGAGCGGGAAGTTGAAGGTCATGTTCTTGGGTTCGGCGACGGCCTCGAAGGTATAGACAACCTTGTCAGCGCCTTCGCCGGCGGCAATCGCGCCGTTGGCGACGGTGAAGTCACCGGTGATCTTCTTGTCGGTGGACAGGACGACCTTGGCCGCACCGGCCGGCATGCCGGCTTTGAAGCGGGCCACGCCGCCGATGGCGGTAAACTTCACATTCCCGTCAGCGATCGCACCGAGCAGCGGGATGTTGGTGTTATCCTCGGCGAAGACATATTCCGCCGGAAGGTTGACGGTGACGTCGGAACCGGAAACGGTATGCTTGCCGGCCGGATACACGGCGACGGTCCCCAGACCGACACCCTGTTCGAGATAGCCCTTGAAGGTAGCCGTCGGCTTGCCTGCACCATCGGAAAGATCGAAATCTACGAAGCCTGCCGTGGTCGCGACGGACATCGCATCACCGGCCTGCCAGGAGAATACAGCATTGTCGGAAATCGCAGCCTTGGTCTGGTCAAGGGCTGCACCGAGGGTAACCACCTGGGCACCACCCGGAACCTGTTCGGGGGCATTCAGCTCCCGGGTGCAGGAGAGTGCACCCAGGGAGAGAATGGCCATACCTATAAATAAACTTTTCTTCATACCGTTTCGAATTAGAATTCCACATCAGGAGTTACCGTCACATCCGGACCCTCGACGTTGCCGCCGACAGCGGGTCTGCCCTTAATGTCATAGCGGCGGATTTCGCCCTGACCGTTATAGGCGGCACGTGCGATAATATGGATGGTACCGTTGTCTTCCACGGTAGCGGCGGAGACTGCGCTCTGAGGCACACCGTAGAGTCTGGATTTCAGCAGGTAGTTCTCCGTATCGTCGCAGGCCATCACCGTAATGGCGCCGCCTACCCAGGTGCAGGAGCTGACCACGACATATTCAGCGCCTTCCAGCAGGAAGCCACGGACATGGCCGCAGTTGAGGTTGCCCCAGAACTTGACAGGATAGTAAGGATGCATGGTCTGTCCCGTACCGTAGAGACGGATATCAGCGTCGCCGCAGCCGGCACCGGACTTGCGGCCCTCGCGGACACCGACGATGATGTTGCCGGTACCGTCAGCATAAGGACCGTCGCCAATGCTGGAATAGTAAACCCACTTGCCGTCGGCCGTACCGGTCACGGACTGCATCATACAGGTCCAGTCGCCGTACTGACGCTTGTAAGGGATCTGGTTCCAGGCCCAGGAGCCGGCCGGTTTGTCGTTCATGTGCGGCTTGGCATGGTCGTAGTTCTCCCACACGATGGTGTGGCAGTTGCGGCCGTAGTCGTTGTCGTTCCAGGTACCGGCCTGGTTGGTGGCGAGCACCCAGGTGCCGCCCTGTGCCATATAACCGCTGACCGCGAGGCCGTAACCGGAGTTGCCGCTCGGATCGGTGGCCGTGCCGGCCGGGTCGCCCCAGATGAGGGTCGGAGCATTCTGCCAGCCGTCGAACCATACGTAGGTGGCATAGGCAAAGGCCTGGTCGTGGCCGACCGGAACTTCGTGGGTCACGTTGTTCCAGGCGAAGGAAACTACCAGGTAACCGTCGTAACTGTTGGACATGCCTTCGATGGCGCCGTTCTCAGGAATACCTTCCACGTTGAGCACGCCGACCTTCTTGCCGTCCAGGTCATAGACATTCTTGTCGCAGAGGACGAAGTCCAGGCCGGAGAAAGCGACCTGACCGCCCTTGAAGCCATTGTCACCCAGCGGAATCTCGTCCTGGTTCTTCTTCCAGATACGCGTGACGGCCTGCTCCTTGATGCGGACCTCACCGCCCTCGAGGTATTCGAGTTCAGGCTGGAAGGCCATGGAAGCGCCGGTGGTGATGTCGAAGGTAGCCTGGCCCCACTTGGCAAAGCCATTGTAAACGTTGTTGTCCGCCTCGCCGTCGCCGAGGACGATCTGACCGTGGGAAAGGTTATCCTGGAAGTCAAAGACGTGGTCGGTACCGATCTTAGACTCGAAGACATTGTTGTCCAGGAGGATGTTCGCACCCCATCCGTCGATGCGTATGGCATACTTGGAATAGGCGTTCTTGAAGACATTGCCGATAAAGTCGGCCTTGCTCTGGTAGAACTGGACCAGACGGTTTCCGGTATCCTCGCGGCCGATGATGGAGCAGCCGCGGATGATGTCGCGGGTCGGACCGTCGTCGTCGGCGGAAGCGACACCGTTGAACATGAACAGACCGGTAGCGGAATCCAGGGAATTGGCCAGGTCGATCACGACCTTGTCAAGCACGACACCGTACTTGGCATAGTGTACCCAGACACCGAAAGCCTGGGAATTGCGGGATGCCGCATAGACAGGCGTATGGCCGGTCGGCATGATGGTCAGGTCCTTGACCGTGACGGGGGCCGTCAGGATCTCGATGGAGCCGTTCAGCGTGTGGCCGGCACCGTCGATGACGACGGGAGACTCGATATAGAATTCGTCGGCACCGATTTCACGGGCGGTGCAGCCTTCACCGGCGGCGAACTTACCGGCGATGAAGATATCTTCCGTCATGTCACCGGTCATGGCCAGCGTTGCGGTCTCGCCAGCGGCGACCTTCTCAGGAATCGCGGCGATCGCTTCTGCGAAGGAGGCGAATCTGTCTTCTCCGTTGAGGACGACGGCCGACTTGACCTCGGCATAGAGTTCGTTATAGGCCAGGACGGAACCCGCCTTGATCTCGCTGGGAGCCTGTCCGACCTTCTCATAGACCGGAACACCTTCGGCGTTCAGCACTTGCAGCTTGAGATTGTAGGTACCCTCGGGAAGCGGGAAGTTGAAGACCATGAGGTCTTCGACCGTGGAGAAGGTATAGGTGATGGAGCTTTCGCCCTCACCCGCCTTCAGCACAGCCGCAGCGTCCGTCAGATCCAGGGCGAACTCGCCGGTGACCATCTTGTCGGCAACCAGCTTGACCGCCGCGGCTTCCGCAGGCATCTTGTTGACCGGGAAGCGGACCACACCGCCGATGTAACGCATGGCGACTTTTCCGTCAGCCACGGCGCCGAGCAGCGGGATGTTGGTGTTGCTCTCTTCATAGACATATTCCGCCGGCAGGTTCACGGTCAGTGTGGATTCGCTGACGACCGGGGAAGCGTTGGGATACACGGCCCAAGCGCCGACATTCTGGCCCTTCGGGAGGACGGCGGAGAAATTCGCCGCATCCGAGCCTGCGCCGGAGACCAGTTCAAAGGAAGCAAAACCGGCGGGAGTCTCATCTTCGTTGACGACCTGCACGGCAAGCACGTCAGAGGCCTGCCAGGTAAACTTGCCATCCGCGTCGATGGCTGCCTTGGTGGGCGCTACGGTCGCACCGAGGGTGACGACGTTGCGGTCCATCCGGGCCTGGGGAGCCTCCGTTTCCCGGGTGCAGGAAAGTACACCCAGGGAAAGGAGAGCGATTCCGAATAATATGCTTTTTTTCATATTCCTTTCTGTTTACGTTAGACTAAAAATCTCCGCCGGGGACGATGACGGCATCACCAGGACCGCTGACAGCGCCGTTGTTGATGTCGAGGGTGTTCATGTAGAAATAGTTGTCATACATGATCGCGGCGATATAGACGACGCCCTTGACCTCGCGGATACGCATGTCGAAGCAACCCATGCTGTTCGTGCTGGAAGCACCGGGGCCCTGGAGCTTGATGATGCTGCAGTTGGCGATGCTCTTGCCCTGGATGTTCTCGGCCAGGGTCAGGCTGCGGTCGATCGGCAGGATGGCGACCTCGGCGTTCGTATAGGAGCCCTCCATGAAGGAAGCGAAGGCCATGAAGTCCTTGCCACCGGCCTGGAAGAAGCGGACGGAAGCCATGTTGCGGCCGAACGGATAGCCTACCGGATTGATGAAGTTGGCGCCTTCGCGGGTATAGATGTTCGGAGCCCAGCCCATGGAGGTGGCGGAATAGGCCCACTCCTTGTCGCTGTACTTCACCATTTCCGTGAATGCGTTGCCCTCATTGGTAGCAGCGAGCTTTTCGGACACGGTCGGGGCCTCGGCAGCCACACCGTTCGTGACCTTCCAGGTGAATACCCGGTGGCCGCTGCCATAATCGACGGCGACGATTTCACCGTCTTCCCAGGTGCCGGCGAATCCGATCTTGTCGCCCAGACGCTCGCCCTGGCTGACATAGCTGACAACCGGAGCCTCGGCTACGACGCCGTTCTCAATCTTCTTGACCATGAAGGTCTTTCCGCTGTTGGCCAGGGTGCTGACCAGGATGACGCTGCCGCCATTGGCCTTGTCAGCCACGGCGATACCGGAGAGGTTGTGCAGACCGCCTTCCGTCGCAACGGCGATTTCTTCGGTCTTTTCAGGGAAGCCGATCGGGAAGCGGATGATCTTGCCCTTATTCTGGAGCGGGAGATAGACATATTCATCATCCAGCGCCATGACGCGGTTGTCGGTCGTCGGAGCAATCGCGGCGGCGTCGCCCTTCAGGACGAGGAGCGGATAGCTCGGGACATAGATGATGACGGTACCATCCTCCAGGTACTGGACAGCCGGTTTGAAGGTGTTGCCGGCATCGGCCGCGGTGACATCCTTGTTGGCGGTGTACTTGGTGTTGTTCAGCACGTTGTCATCCTGCTCGCCGTCGCCCAGGACCACGGTGGAGTTCGTCAGGTTGTGGAACTGGATGGCGCAAGGCATGCCCTCGAAGGTGTTGCCCGTGAATACGGCGTCGCAGCCGGCGCCGCTCAGGCGGATGGCGTTGGCCGTCCAGGCGTTCACGAAGGTGGAGTTCTCCACGAGGATCTTGGCCTGATAGGCCTGGATGCCGCGGTTGGCCTTCGGGAAGGTCACGTTACGGACCACATCCTTGACATTCTGTCCTTCAGCGGCATAAGCCACGAAGATAGCCGAAGTGTTCACGGCATCTGCATTGATCGTAACATTCTCGATCACGGCGCCATAACCGCTGTAGTCGATATGGATACCGGTCGGCCAGGTGTTCTTGTAGTTGTCGATTTCGGGTTCGACCTTCTTTTCGAACTTGGGGGCATTCTCGGGAACGTTGACCGTGATATTCTTGATGACAGCGTCCTTGCGGGCGATTTCGATGGAACCGGTCAGGGACACCTTGGCGGCATCCTCACCGTCGATGGTGATCGGAACGGTGATCTTGGTACCATCGATGACCAGGTTCTCTTCATAGTTGCCAGGGAGCATCGTGATGACCGCTTCGCCCGAGGTGAGCGCTGCGGCGGCGTCGATGGCGGCCTGGATGTCGGAGAACTTCTCCGTACCGTTCAGGGTCACGGCGTCGGTCGGTTCCTGGACGAAAGTAATGGTCTGATAGACCGTACCGTCGGTGCCGACGATCTCGACCTTGCCGGAACGGGCTGCGCCGGTGGTGTTGGCGTCGAGTTCGAACACGAGGGTCTTCGTCTCGGCAGCCTTGGTCTCCACGAGGTGGATCCAGGTCTTGGCGGTTTCTTCGATCTTGACTTCGTAAACCATGTTGGAGGTTACTGCCACTTCGATCTTGTCGCCTTCCGGTGCCACGGCAGCGGCGTCACCGGCTACGACGACGGCGCTCATTTCGCCAGCCTCGAAGCTGATGGCCTTCAGGGAAGTCTTGCCCTTGCCGTTGTCGGCCCATACGAGGGCGCGGCCGGCCACGACGGGATCCGGGGCAGTCACCTTGACGGCGCCGGACTTGTAATCGGTAGCCTTGACCTCGACGACGTAAGCGCCGGTAGCGATGGCATCGACGACGGTCGCTTCGTCAGCACCTTCGACCGTATAGGCGAGTTCCACGGACTTGCCGGGCTCGATACCTACGGTCGTCTTGGCGAACACGAGGGCGAAAGGCTTCTCAAGCGGGAGCTTGAAGGAGGTGCCGTCGGTCAGGGTGAAGGTGACATATTCCTCACCGACCTCTACGTTGGAGAAGATCACATCGACCGGGTCGGGGGTCGTCACGGCAGGGCCGCAGTCCTTCCAGGTCTTGCCACCGTCCAGGGAGACTTCCCAGCGGCCGGCGGTTTCATTGATGCGGAAAAGCGGGGCGACGGAGGAGGCGGGCACCTTGTTGCCGCTGGCGTCCTTCAGGAATTCGCCGTCCACCTTCCAATAATAGACGCCATCGACCAGTTCGACTGAAATCTCAGGCGTCTTGCCGTTGGCTCCCGGGTCTCCGGAAGGACCGGTAGGGCCGGCAGGGCCGGGGGTACCGACACCATCCTGACCGTCTTTTCCACTGATGATCGTGTACTTGCTGTTGTCAGAGAAGGTGATGGTAAAGCCGCCGTCGATCGGCGTCACATTGGTAATGGTCAGACCGGACTCGCTGCCTTCGACAAGCTTACGCAGCGCATCGATCTGGCCATTCAGGCCCTGGAGGTCCTTCACGGCTTTCTCCAGCTTGGTAACCCTGTCCTGAAGGGCAGAGTCATCATACTTGGCACAGCCCACAACTATGAGAGCTATGCCCATCATGATACCTAATAATGCTTTTTTCATAAAAATGAAATTTGGTTATTAAATATAGTTCGGTATTGATTTGCGGCATTTTTGGCGTACCTAAAACGATACACATTGACAAATATAGGTAAAATAATCAAGAATAGACAAAGAAAACTTAGAAATTTTCCACAACTTTTTAACAAATTTTCAAATAGCAGGCCCCGCGGCGGCCCGGGACGAGGAAGGGCCATAACAAAAAATCAATGGGAGCATGCGTCTTTTTCCCAAGAATGACTAACTTTGTGGAGATAAGTTTATTCCGTAAATATCAGTATATGAAGAAAGGTAAATTCATTTCGGTGACGCTTCTGCTCGTCCTGATCGGCCTGGCCGCATTCTGCTGGGTGCGCTTCTACTATGTCTTCGGCGACGGCGTCAAGGCTGGAGAACTCAATCAAATCATGCTCAAGGGCTATGTGTTCAAAACCTATGAAGGCCGCCTCATCCAGTCCGGCTTCCGCGGCAGCCAGCGCAGCGGCAACAGCGCGGCTATCGAGTCCTTCATCTTCGACTTCTCCGTCGAGAATCCGGCCGTGGCCGACTCCCTGATGCACCTGAGCGGCAAGACGGTCGAGCTCCATTACAAGGAATACCTCGGCGCACTGCCCTGGCGCGGCATGCAGAAAACGGTCGTGGACCGGATTGTCTCCGTAAGCGAGACGACGGAATGAGAAGGGCGATCGTTGCCGCATGCCTGCTGGCGGGCGCGCTGTGCAGCGCACAGCCGCGGGATATCCGTCCGGCCTCTCCCGAAGGGAAGCGCCTGACCATGGAGGAAGTGATCCTCCATCGGGAGCTTTACGCCACTTACGGCCTGTCCGCCGCCATGCGCGGCCCGTTGCAGGAAGCCATGCAGGCGGGGATCGTCTTTCAGGAGCCGCCGCTGCCCTTCCAGGCCGTTCTCAAAGACGGAAGCCTCTGGTACAGAGATGCTTCCGGCCGCGAGCACCCCGTCGCCCTTTCGGACGACCCGGCCATCAGCTACGGGACGACCGTCAGCCGGAACGAATTCGGTATCGACGGCGGCTGCTTCTGGTCGCCGGACGGGAAGAAACTCGCCTTCTACAGAAAGGACGAAAGCCAGGTGACCGAGTTCCCGCTGCTGGACATCACGACCCGCACCGGATCGCTCAAAAGCATCCGCTACCCGATGGCCGGCATGGCCTCGGAACGGATTTCGCTGGGCATCTTCAACACCGCCGACAGCACTACCGTCTGGGTGCAGGCGGACGATTTCGGCCAGGACCGATATCTGACGAACGTCAGCTGGGGGCCTGACGGGAAATATCTCTTCATCCAGGTGCTGGACCGTAGCCAGAAGCATTGCCGGCTCAACATGTACCGGGCCGCCGACGGCGCCTTCGTCCGCACCCTCCTCACCGAGGACAGCGACAAATACGTCGAGCCGCTCGATCCCCTGTATCCGGTCGGCGGGCACTACCTGTTCCTGTACAGGAGCGCGAACCGGGACGGCTACCGCAACCTGTACCTGTGCGACACGACGGGCACCGTCCGCCGCCTGACCTGCGTAGATGCGGACGTCAAATTCGTCAAGGCCGCCGGGAACGCCGTCTATTACACCTCCGCTGAGGTCTCCCCCGTGGAGAACCACCTCTTCCGCATCCTCCTCACGCCCGGGAAGGGCCGGAAAGTCTCCCAGGCCGCGGCGGTCAAGGCCGGCAAGCCCGTCCGCCTGACCCCGGAGCGGGGCTGGCATACCCCCTACCTTTCCCAGGACGGGAAATGGCTGCTGGACCTGTACACCGCATTCAACGACCCGGGGGCGGCCACCCTGCGCACCACCGACGGCAAGACCGTCCGCTGGCGCGTCGAAGGGAAGGACCCGCTGGCGGCGTATGCCACCGGAGAAGTGGAATTCGGGACGCTACCGAGCGCGGACGGCGCCTATCAGAATGCCTACCGCCTATACAAGCCGGTGGACTTCGACCCGGCGAAGAAGTATCCGGTGGTCGTCTATGTCTATGGCGGCCCGCACTCCCAGATGGTCAACGACAGCTGGTTGGGGAATATCCGCATGTGGGAAATGTACATGGCCCAGCGGGGCTATGTCGTCTATGTCCAGGACAACCGGGGCACGGAGAACCACGGTCTGGCCTACGAGCAGGCCATCCACCGGCGCTGCGGCCAGGCGGAAATGGCGGACCAGATGAAAGGCATCGAATACCTGCGCAGCCTGCCCTTCGTCGATGCGGACCGCATCGGCGTGCATGGCTGGAGCTACGGCGGATTCATGACCATTTCCCTACTGACCCATCATCCGGAGGTCTTCAAGGTCGCCGTGGCCGGCGGTCCCGTCATCGACTGGAAATGGTATGAAGTGATGTACGGCGAGCGCTATATGGAAACCCCGCAGGACAACCCGGAAGGCTATGCCGAGACATCCCTGATTCCCCGGGCGAAGGACGTCCGCGGGAAACTGCTGATCTGCCAGGGCGCCATAGACAATACGGTGGTCTGGGAACATTCGCTGAGCTTCGTGCAGGCCTGCATCGATGCCCAGGTGCAGGTGGATTATTTCCCCTACCCGGTCGCGGAGCACAATGTCTTCGGCCGGAACCGGATCCACCTGATGGACAAGGTGACCGCCTATTTCGACGACTGGCTGTAAAAGCCGTGAGCATACAAAAAAGGAGCGGGTAGCATCGGCTATCCACTCCTTTCTTTATGTCCGGAATCTTAGTAGTTGCGCTTGACGTCCTTGTCCGTAATCATGAAGACGGAAGCCACCCGACGGCCGGGCAGTTCGGACGGCGTATCCACGAAGGTACCTTCGGGACCGACCATGCCGGCGGAACCGCCGCCGTCCAGGTTGATGGCATGCTCGGCGCCGAGCTCTTTCATATACACGGCCATCTCAGGAATCGTGGCACCGGCGCTGCCGCCTGCCCCACGGCCGTCCACGACCAGGAAAATCACCTTGTTGTCCGCCGTGGCGCCGATGGCGGAACGCGGATGACGGTTATACCCGGCACGTCCGCCGATGGCATGGACCTCTTTGTGGTAAGACTCGATGGAAACATCCTCCCCATCCTTCAGCAGCATGGGACCGGCACCGATGGCCTCTTCGACATCCCAGCGGACAGCGCCCTCGGTCTGGGTCGTAGGCGGAGCCGTCACGTAGGTATCCGTCCGGTCATCGTTGGGAATCGGTTCCGGGAAGGCATACAGGCCGCCATAGGGGTCATCCTGGCAAGGATAGACCCAGCAGGACTGGAACTGACGGTCCTTGGTCATGCCGAAGGCGGCACGGGACAGGTAATAACCGTCATATTTGCCCTGGCCATCGGCGCCGGAAGTCATCATGACCCCGTTGTGCACGATGGGGCTGACGGACACCGTTCCGCCGAAATAGCCGGCGTTGATCAGGATATACGGCTTGACGCCGGCATCCACATAATGGGTGAAGATATCCGTCAGACGGGCCACGGGCTTGACGGAGATGGCGTTGAAGCACAAGCGTTCATCGCTCATATCGACGATGTAGTAGAAACCTTTGGCCACTTTCCCGTCGCCCAGGTCCTTTTCGAAATGTCCGGCCACGATGGATTCTTCCACCGGAGCCGGCTCTTCGGAAGGCTCTACGGAAGGTTCTTCTGAAGGCTCCTGGGAGGGCTCTTCGGAAGGTTCGGAAGAGGGTTCCGCGGAAGGTTCTTCGGAAACGTCCTCAGAAGGATCCGCCGACGTTTGCTCCTGTCCCTGCGGGGCAGCGGGCGCCTTGCACTGCGGAGCGGCCACGAGCAGACAGGCCAGCAGCACAGAAATCAGCAGAGAGTACAATTTCTTCATGGTATCAAATGGTTAATTCGTTGTGTCAAACATGGTTTTTCAACTTCTCCTGCACATATTCCCGGGTCAGGCGGAAGGTCTTGCTCCGCGAAGAGGGGGCATCGTACATCGCATCGGCCATGACGGCCTCGCAGATAGCCCGCAATCCTCTGGCGCCCAGTTTGTTGCGTATCGCGGTATCCACGATTTCCTCTTTCACGCCCTCGCCGATTTCCAGGCGGATGCCGTCCATGGCGAAGATGGTCTCATACTGCTTGAGCAAGGCGTTCTTCGGCTCGGTCAGGATCCGGATCAGCGCATCACGGTCGAGCTGGTCCAGGTAGGTGATCACCGGCAGACGGCCGATAATCTCGGGGATCAGGCCGTAGGCCCGCAGGTCCTGGGCCTCCACATACTGGAGCAGGTTGTCCTTGTCCACCAGGGGCTTACCGGCCTGGCCGAAGCCGATGACCTGCGTATTGAGCCGCTGGGCGATGCGGCGCTCGATGCCCTCGAAGGCGCCGCCGCAGATGAACAGGATATTCTGGGTATTGACATGGATGAACTCCTGCTCCGGGTGCTTGCGCCCGCCTTTCGGCGGAACGTTGACGATGCTGCCTTCCAGGAGCTTGAGCATCGCCTGCTGCACGCCTTCGCCCGAGACGTCCCGGGTGATGGAAGGGTTGTCGCTCTTGCGGGCGATCTTGTCGATCTCGTCGATGAACACAATCCCCCGCTCCGCCTTCTGCTGGTTGAAATCCGCCGCCTGCAACAGGCGGGTCAGGATGCTTTCCACGTCTTCGCCCACATAGCCGGCCTCGGTCAGCACGGTGGCATCGACGATGGTGAAAGGAACATCCAGCAACTTGGCTATCGTCCTGGCCAGCAAGGTCTTGCCAGTACCGGTCGGACCGACCAGCAGGATATTGGACTTCTCCAGTTCCACCTCTTCCCCGGCAGCGCTGCCGAGGTTATGGCTGAGGCGCTTGTAGTGGTTATAGACGGCTACCGACAGCATCTTCTTCGCCCGGTCCTGGCCGATGACATACTGGTCCAGGTAAGCCTTGATTTCCTTCGGCTTGCGGACCTTGTCCAGCTCGAACTGCGGCATGTCGCTGACGCGGCTGTCCATCTCATGGATATAATCATATCCCATCCGGACACAGTCGCTGCAGATGCAGGCGTCCTGTCCCTGGAACAAGAACGGGACATCCTTCTCCGGTCGTCCGCAGAAGGCGCAGTAACGCGTATTCTTTCCCCGTCCCGCCATCAGTGCTTCTTCTTGGAGAGGACCTCGTCCACCATCCCGTATTCCAGGGCCTCCTGGGCTGTCATCCAGTAGTCCCGGTCGGCATCGGCGAACACCCGCTCGAAGGGCTGTCCGCTGTGGGCGGAAATGATGTTGTAGAGCTCCGTACGGGTCTTTTCAATCTCCTTGGCCGCGATCATGATGTCGGAAGCCTGCCCCTGGGCGCCGCCGAGGGGCTGGTGGATCAGCACGCGGGAATGCGGCAGCGCGGAACGCTTGCCCCGGGTGCCGGCGCACAGCAGCACGGACCCCATGGAAGCCGCCATACCCGTGCAGATGGTCGCCACGTCGGGCTCCACGATCTGCATCGTGTCGTAGATGGC
>JAFUWX010000084.1 GCA_017471025.1 Bacteroidales bacterium | reverse complement strand
GGTCATGATGCCGGGCAGGCTTCCGCCGATCTTGCGGGTGATGACCCCGGCCGCCGCAGCCGTAGGGCAGATGAAGCAGAGCATCGCGCACTCCAGCAGGATGCGGCCGTTCCCGTGCGGAACCTTGATGGCAATCAGCGCCAGCGCCCCGAAGAGCACGGCCTGCATGGCCAGCAGGATGAAGTGCCACCGGTGGAACTTCAGGTCCCTCGGCGCCACCACGTTGAGCTGCAGGAAGAGCATGATGCTCACCAGGGTCGGCTGCAGCCAGCGAGCCACGCCGATGTAGCCGCTCTCATCCAGCGACGGGGCGAAGTGCAGGATCAGGTAAAGGGAGATGCCCGTTGCCATGGCGATGGGCAGCATATATTTTCTCAGAAAGCCGGTCAATACTTCATCCCCGTATTAAACATGATGAAACTGTAGATATCCGCTTGCTCTTCCAGCACCTTGGCCAGCGGCTTGCCGCCGCCGTGTCCGGCCTTGGTGTCGATGCGGATTAGGGTCGGAGCCTCGCCCGCCTGGCATTTCTGCAGGGTGGCGGCGAACTTGAACGAATGGGCGGGGACCACGCGGTCGTCGTGGTCGGCCGTCGTCACCAGCGTCGCCGGATACACCGTCCCGGGTTTGAGGTTGTGCAGCGGGGAATAGCCGTACAGGCAGCGGAACATTTCCTCGCTGTCTTCGGACGTGCCGTAATCCGGCGCCCAGTTCCAACCGATGGTGAATTTGTGGTAGCGGAGCATGTCCATCACGCCCACTTCCGGCACGGCGACGGCATAGAGGTCGGGCCGTTGCGTCATGCAGGCGCCCACCAGCAGGCCGCCGTTCGATCCGCCTACGATGGCGAGTTTCTCCCGGGAAGTATAGCCTTCCGCGATGAGCCATTCGGCCGCGGAGATAAAGTCGTCAAACACATTCTGTTTGTTGAGCTTGGTCCCTGCGAGGTGCCACTGTTCGCCGTATTCGCCCCCGCCGCGCAGGTTGACCTGGGCATAGATGCCGCCCTTTTCGAGGAACGGAATCCGCATGGCCGAGAAGCCGGGGTTGAGCGAAATGTCAAATCCGCCGTAGCCATAGAGATAGACCGGGTTGGATCCGTTTTTTTCGATCCCTTTCCGATAGGTCAGGAACATCGGAATCCGGGTGCCGTCCTTGGAAGGGAAGAATACCTGGACGCTCTCGAATCCGCTCAGGTCGAAGGCGGTTTTGGGAGCGGCATAGACCTCGCTCTCAAGTGTTTCCGGGTTGAGACTGTAGATGGTGCCGGGCGTGGTGAAGGAGGCGTACGAATAATAGCACCAGCTTTCGCCCAGACGGCCGTTGAATCCTGCGCTGCCGAGGCCCGGAAGGGTGATTTCCTGCTTCCCGGAGCCATCCTTCCCGAAGCGGTAGGCATGCGTGGCGGCATCCTTCATATAGGTGGCGATGATCTTGTCGCCGACGAAGGTCACGCCGTCCAGCACGCAGTCGCCCTGGGGGATGACGTCCTTCCAAGCGGTGTAGGAAGGGTTCTTGATATCCGCCGCCACCAGCCGGTTCAGGGGCGCCTCGCGGTTGGTCAGCAGATAGATGGTGTCGCCGTCCGTTTCGACCGGATTGCAGGCATTCTTCATATCCGCAGTAATCTGTACGAACTTCCCGTCAGGGACCCGCAAGTCCATCACATAGAGGTTGTTTCCCACGTCGGCCCCGTCCTCGAACAGGAAGGCCATCGTCTCCTGCTCATTGGTGTCGAGCAGGTAGAATCGCAGTGGCTCGGCGGGATTCTCGTAGAACACCCGGTCTTCGCTCTGGGGGGTGCCGATCTTGTGGTAATAGACCTTGTGCCCTTCGTTCTTGACGGAGAACTCGTGCCCCTCCTCGGGGATCCCGTAGGCGCTGTAGTAGAAGCCGTCGCCCCGCCAGGCCGCGCCCGAGAACTTGGCCCACTCGATGTGGTCTTCAAGCAGCGCTCCGGTTTTGACGTCCATCACGTAGAACTCCTGCCAGTCGCTGCCGCTCCGCGAGATGCTGTAGGCCATCAGGGAGCCGTCCTTGTTGAAGTAGGTTCCTTTGAGGGCCACGGTGCCGTCGTCCGAAAGTTTGTTCGGATCGAGGAACACGCGCGGCTCGCCGCCGGGGGCGTCCATCTCATACAGGACGCTCTGGTTCTGCAGGCCGTCGTTACGGTAGAAGTACCACTTCCCGTTTTTCTCCCGGGTGGGCATGCCGATCTTCTCGTAATTGCTGACTTCCTTGAGCCGGCTGAGGATCTTTCCGCGGAAGGGAATGCCTTTGAAATAATGCTCCGTCACCTTGTTCTGGGCCTTGACCCAGGCCTCGGTCTCGGGCGAATTATCGTCCTCGAGCCAGCGGTACGGATCGGCCACTTGGGTGCCGAAATAGGTGTCGACGGTATCATCTTCCCGCGTCACGGGAACTTTGGGCGCGCACGCGCCTGCAAGAATGCCTGTCATAACAGAGATGGCGATAAGAGTTCTGGTTTTCATGGGTGCAAAGTTAGCATTTCTTTTCCACTTCCGGAGATGGGCTCTTGCGAAAATCCAACATACAACATCAGAAACGGGTATCCAGCCACTGCCCGAAGAACCGGTCGTAAACTATGTATCCATCCGGAGTGTGATAGATTATTTCTTCGTCCAGCATCCGTGACAGGGCACTTTTTACACTGCTTGTTGCCGTCAGTCTATATTTTGAAATAAACGCTCCTGCAGTTATCTCCTTGACCACTTTCTCTTTTGCTATTGCCTTTACAAGTTTTACTTGTCCTCTAGGATATACTTGAAGCATGTGTTGGTAGTAAAACTCGTTTTCCTGAAGGATTTCAAGGATGCTCTCCTGCACCAACCCAATGTCAATCGCGCGGTTGCTCTTTGCATATAGCCTATTCATGATCATTTGGATATACCAAGTATATCCTTCGTATAAGCTATAGACATAATGGAATACGTCTCGGGGAAGCGTCCGCCCTTGAGTGGTGAAGAAACGGTCCGCAAAAGCGTAATAAACATCCTCGTCAATAACGCCTATGGTCTTCTCCGAAGTACTCTGGTAAAACGGACGTTTGGGAGAAAGAAACATCTCCCCCAACATATGGGACCGGCTGCCGGAAAAGATGAAGTGGACGTTATGTAAATCCTGAATGTAGGAGCGAAGCAGGGCTTCAACATTGTTTTCCGGATAGTAAGTGATTTGCTGGAATTCGTCAAAGGCGATATAACATTCTTTTTCGGACAGTTTCAAATAATTGAACACCTGCTCCAAAGTACTGGATTCAGTGCCTGCGGCAATATCCAACCCTACTTTGGGCTGCCCGGTGACAGGATCGATCGTCAGATTAGGTCTGAACCCTTTGAAAAAGTTCATGACCTTCTTCATCACTTTAACAGGATTGGAATCCAGTTGCCCAAGGACAGCGGAGGCAAAAGCCTGGGTAAAATCAAAGAGGGACTCTGTAGAATATAAATCGATGTAGATGACGGTTGCTTTTGCATCATTCTGCTTTATCAAATGATAAACATGCTTGATCAAACCGGTTTTCCCGAGCCTTCTTGGTGAAGTCAGCATAATATTCCGGCCGTTGCAAAGCGTATTCAAAATGTCGGATGCTTCCTCCTTTCTGTCGCAAAAATAGTCGGGAGACGCATATCCGGTTATAAGGAAGGGGTTGTTAATCTGAATGGCCATGACGTACGTTTTACATGTTGCGAAATTGTCGCAACGCAAATATCGCAATTAATCTTTAAATATCAAATAAATCTTTGTACGGCAGGTGTCTTCAGCCGCAATGGAAAACGCCTCGCGCAGCGTGGGGTACTTCGGCAGCAAGGGCTTTTTGACGTAGGATTACGGCCGGACCCAATGGATGTCGGGGTCGCGGCGCCACCAGGTGAGTTGTTTCTTGGCGTAGTGGCGGGTGTTGCGGGCGATGAGCCGGCGGGCTTCATCGAGGTCGTAGGCGCCGTCGAGGTAGGGGAAGACCTCCTGGTAGCCCACGGTCTGCAGGGCGGGAAGGTCCCGGAAGGCCGAGAGCGAACGCACTTCGTCCACCAGCCCTCCGGCGAACATCCGGTCGGTACGGGCGTTGATGCGGGCGTAGAGCTCTTCGCGGGGCAGGTCGAGGCCGATTTTTTCGATGGAGAAACTCCGCTGCTTGACGGTGCCGGTCTTGAAGGAGGAAAAGGGCCGGCCGGTCATCAGGCACACCTCCAGGGCCCGGATGACGCGCTGCCCGTTCTGCATGTCGATCGTCTC
>JAFUWX010000083.1 GCA_017471025.1 Bacteroidales bacterium | reverse complement strand
GGTACTCATATCGTTTTGTTTTAAAGTCCGACTGCAAATATATAAGCATTTTCCCCGAATAATACAGGGGTTAAAACTTTTGATGCAGATTTTTACGATTCTTATCTCCTATCGTCAAGAATCAAGAATAATTCTCGATTTGAGACACTGAACTCTTTTGCGATACTAAACATAATATGTAATGCTTCCGGCGCAATCGACAGTGTAGGAAGGTCATGGCCACGTCGCCTTCTGCCCAATATCGATCCTGTCATTCCCTGATTTTGCCGGCTCGGCCATTGCCAGGTGGAAATGGCCTTTGGAATATTGTAAACAATTGTGTATTTTCGAGTTTCGAATCAGAACGAACGATGAAAAAGGCAGTTGTTATCTTCTCGGCTTTATTATGTGGCACGCATATCATGGCCCAGCAAATTTCGCTACAGGAAAACAATATTGACCAAATCCTTCAGGAACTCTCCCTGAAGGAAAAAGCCTCGCTGGTGGTCGGCGCCGGGTACAGAAGCATGCTCGCCGGGATATTCGGATTCCGCGTCCCTGTGCCTGGCGCGGCCGGCATGACAAGGGACATCCCCCGGCTGGGCATTCCGGCCATCGTACTGAGCGACGGTCCTGCCGGCGTGCGGATCGAACCCGGGCGGAAAGGAAACAAGGTTACATTTTACTGCACCGGATTTCCCATCGGCTCACTGCTGTCCAGCACCTGGAACACGGACATCGTCGAGAAAGTAGGGGCGGCCATCGGCAACGAAGCACTGGAATATGGGATAGACGTCATGCTGGCCCCGGGCATGAATATCCAGCGGAACCCCTTGTGCGGCAGGAACTTCGAATATTTCTCCGAAGACCCGCTGCTGAGCGGCAAGACGGCCGCGGCCTATGTCAGGGGCATCCAGTCGCAAGGCGTAGGCGCCTGCCTGAAACACTATGCGGCCAACAACCAGGAAACCAACCGCTTCTGGAACGACTCCAGGGTGGCCGAAGATGTCCTCCGGGAGATATACCTCAGGAACTTTGAAATCGCGGTCAAGGAATCGGCCCCGTGGACCATCATGGCTTCATACAACCGCCTGAACGGCGTCCATACCCAGCAGGACAAGTGGCTTCTGACGGACGTTCTCCGGGAAGAATGGGGCTTCGACGGCCTGGTCATGACAGACTGGACCGGAAAACGGGACACCGGGGCCCAGATCGAGGCGGGATGCGACTTGATGGAGCCCGGCACGGGATCTCAGATCCGCGAACTGTGCAGAAAGGTCAAGGCGGGCGAACTCTCCGAAGAAGCACTGGATATCTGCGTGCGGCGGGTCCTTGAGCTCATCGTCAAGACGCCCTCCTTCAAAGGCCATCAGCCCTCGCTCCATCCGGATCTCCAGGCACATGCCCGGGTCGCGTTGGAAGCAGCCGAAGAAGGCATCGTCCTGCTCGAAAACCGAGACGGCACCTTGCCCATGGACCCAGGCGGCCAGGTCGCCCTTTTCGGCGTCGGCTCCTACCAAACCCTGGCGGGAGGAACCGGCTCAGGCCATGTCCATAGGCCCTATATCGTCAATATCGCCGAAGGACTTCAGCAGGAAGGCTTCTCGGTGGAGCCGGCACTTGCGGACATCTATACGCAATACATCGCGAAAAACCAGCCCAAGACCTCCTTCATGAGCCGCATGGTCGGCGGCCCCGGCGTACCGGAGATGCCCCTGGACAAAAATACCATCCAGGCGGCCTCAGCGACGGCCGACTGGGCCGTTTTCACCCTCTCCCGCCAGGCCGGCGAAGGCGGGGACCGGCACCTTGACGGGGACTTTCTCCTGACGGAAGATGAAACCGGGGCCCTTTCGCAGGTCTGCAACGCCTTCCACCAGGCAGGGAAGAAGGTTGTGGTCGTCCTGAACATCGGCGGCGTCATCGAAACCGCCTCCTGGAAGGACCTTCCGGACGCCATCGTCCTGGCCTGGCAACCGGGCGAAGAAGGCGGAAACGCCATCGCCCATATCCTTTCCGGCAAGGTAAACCCCAGCGGATGCCTCCCCATCTCGTTCCCGGTGGATTACTTCGACCTTCCCTCCTCGGCCCATTTCCCCTACGATTTCCACGGCAAGGAATCCTTCATCTCCGGCAAAGAAAAGTATGCGGACGTGGAAAATGTCGGCTATACCGAATATGCCGAAGGCATGGATGTGGGATACCGGTTCTACCGGAAAGAAGGGGCGCCGGCCGTTTCCTATCCCTTTGGATACGGCCTGTCCTATACCCGTTTCCAGGTCAGCGAGCCCATCATGATGGACGGAAAGGCCACCCTGACCGTCACCAACACAGGAACGGTCCCCGGCAAGAAAGTCGTCATGGTCATGGATACGGCGCTCAGGGCCTTCGGGAAAACGGCTCTGCTCGCCCCCGGCGCGTCACAAACGCTGACGCTGGAGCTGGGCCCTGCCCGGACGAAAGAGACCGACAAGATTAAGCCATAGCCTTACCACTGCGCCGGATCGTACTTCAGCGCATCCGCTGGCCAGCCGTCCAGGTTGTGGCCGGTGTCCAGCGCCCGGACCGCCGCCATCTCGTCATCGCTGAGCGAGAAATCAAAGACATCCATATTCTGGATCATCCGCTCTTTGTGGACGGACTTGGGAATGACGATGATATTCTGCTGGATAAGGAAACGGAGGGCCACCTGGGCGGCCGTCTTGCCATGCGCGGCGCCCACTTCCGTCAGCACCGGATGGGTAAAGATGCCGTTCATGCCCTCTGCGAGCGGGCCCCAGGATTCCACGGCGGTGCCATATTTCCCCATCAGCGCCACCATCGGCCGCTGCTGGTAGAAGACATGGGTCTCGATCTGATTGAGGACGGGAATGACGGAAGCATTCTTGACCAGCGCCTCGTAGGTCTCCGGATAGAAATTCGACACGCCGATGGCGCGCAGATACCCTTCTTTCACGAGGTCTTCGAAAGCCTGCCAGATGTCGCTGTCATTGCCCATCGGCCAATGGATGAGCATGAGGTCCAGATAATCGAGTTTCATGCGCCGGAGCGAGCCCTTCACATTCTCTTTGGCCTGGGCATAGCTCGGGTGGGTCTGGCAGAGCTTCGAGGTGATGAAGAATTCATCGCGGGGCACGCCGGACTTCCGGACGGCCGAAGCCACCATGGCCTCATTCTCATAATACTGTGCCGTATCCAGCGAACGGTAACCGACGCTGATGGCATCGAGGACGCAACGTTCCGTGACGGCCGGATCGACCAGATAGACGCCGTATCCGAGAATCGGCATTTTCATGCCGTTGTTCAGGGTGATCGTTTCCATATCTATACGAATTTATTGATTTTCAAGAATTCACACCTGGCAAAATCATTTCCATGGAGGTGAACTGAGGCTTGAGCCCGAGCGATTCGTAGAAGGCCCGGGCGCCGGGGTTGCAGGCCCAGACATGGAGGGTGATGTTGTGGCAGCCCAACTCCCGGGCATAGGCCTGCGCATGCCGGAACAGGGCCGTGCCGATATGCCCGCCGCGTGCGTGCCGCTCGACGCAGAGGTCGTCGATATACAGGGTGGTGATGTCCTTGAGGCTGCCGCTGCCCGCGTGCTGAAGGGCGCAGAAGACATAGCCCAGGACCTCTCCGTCCTGCTCATAGACAAAAACGGGGGTTTCGGGGTTGCCGAAGATGGCGAGCAATTCGGCATCGGTATATTTCTTCCCGATTTCATGGAAAAGGTCCGGCCGGCCCTGGTGATGGACCGACAACACCTGTTGCAAAAGCCGGTTCACGGCTTCCAAATCCCGGGGTTCTGCTTTTCGTATCATCGTTTGACGGGTTTCTCGGCGGGCGCCGGATACAAAGATATGAAAAAAATCCCATTGGGCCTTTGCCGATTGTTTTGTATCTTTGTGCCCGGTCTGGATGCCGGCTCCCGAAAGCCCGTCCGGCCAGCCCGGGGCAAGGTCACCGGGAAAATCTTCCAACAAACGATATGAAAACCATTGAAGTCGTAGCGGCTATCATCCGGAAGGGGGACAAGATTTTTGCCACCCAGCGGGGCTATGGCGACTGGAAAGACTATTGGGAATACCCGGGCGGCAAGGTCGAGCCCGGAGAAACGCCCGAGCAGGCCCTCCTGCGCGAAATCCGCGAAGAGCTCGATGCCGACATCCGCATCGACAAGCACCTGTGTACCGAGGACTGGGACTACCCCGCCTTCCACCTCCACATGCACTGCTACATCTGCTCGCTGCTGGGCGAATCCCTCCACCTCAACGAACACGAAGCCGCCCGCTGGCTCGGCGCCGCCGACCTGCGCGGCGTCTCCTGGCTCCCCGCCGACTTCCAGATTATCCCGCTCCTGGAGCAAGAGCTCGGCGGGCAGCACAAATAACCCGTACCATGTCAGAAAATCAGAAACAGCACAATTGGCTCCTGTATGCCCTCATCACGATGGTCACCTGGGGCATCTGGGGAGCCTTCTCCGACCAGCCGGACTTCCCCGCCACCCTCACCTATGTCGTATGGGCCCTCAGCATGGTGCCTTGCGCTCTGGTCGCCCTGTGGAACATCGGATTCAAGCTGGACCTCCGCAAGAAAAGCGTCTGGCTCTCGATGGGCGTCGGACTGCTCGGCGCGGGCGGTCAGCTGGCCTTGTTCCAGGCCCTCAAATACGGCCCCGGCTACCTGGTCGTGCCGATGATTTCGGTGGCGCCTATCGTCACGGTCATCCTGTCGGCCATCTTCCTCAAGGAGCGGGTCAGCCGTCTGGGCTATGTAGGCATCCTGCTGGCCTTTGTCGCCATTGTCTGCTTCTCCTTGTCCGGCAAGACGGACGAGGCCATCAAGAGCAACCTGTGGATTGTCTTCGCCTCGGTGGTCTTTATCTTCTGGGGCATCCAGGCCCTGGTCATGAAGTTGGCCAACAACGCCACGCCTGATGCGGAAAGCGTCTTTGTGTATATGGCGATTTCCGGCGTGCTGCTGATTCCCGTCGCGCTGCTGCTGACCGATTGGTCCGCGCCGGTCAACCTCGGCTGGAACGGTCCCTGGATGACTTTCTGCGTGCAGATCCTGAACGCCATCGGCGCTTACACGCTGGTCTATGCCAACCGTTACGGGAAGGCCATGGTCGTGGCGCCGCTGGCCAACGCCTGCGCGCCGGTCATCAGCTGCGTCATTTCACTGGCGCTGTATGCCCACACGCCTTCACCGGTCCAGATCGTGGGCATCGTCGCCGCGATTGCCTGCGTGCTTATTTTTTCCCGAGAATAAGAAAGCATAACCATGAAAAGGATTCTGTTTCTGCTGATGTCCGTCACGACGGCTTTCAGCCTCGCCTGTCAAGGCAATATCGATACCCCTCAGCCGTTGGAGACCCCTTCC
>JAFUWX010000082.1 GCA_017471025.1 Bacteroidales bacterium | reverse complement strand
TCGACCTTCACCGGCAAGGTAGGACTGCTGCTGTCGAATCCCATCCCCGGCCACGACGTGCGGGTGAAGCTGGCCTATACCCCTGAGACCGCCACGGTGGCCGGCTTGTCCTACGAAGCCGCCCCCGAGGGAGCCATCAAGCTCGTCACCGACGAAGTGACCATCAAGGCCGGCAATACTGAGGTGGATGTCGAGGTGGACCTGGATATGAATCCGGTCGCCGCCGCGACGCAGCGTGTTTCCGGCAAGATTTCCATAGTCTCCGTGACCGTCATGGCCGGCGAGGGTCTCGACTTTATGCCTGTGACCTCCAGCGACATGATCGTCCGGGTGACTAAAACCAAATAATTGTGCGTAAACACTTGATTATAACTGTTTTGCTGAGTTTCCTGCTGTGCGCCTGCGTAGGCGCGCAGCAGCAACCGACTACACGCGTAGGCAATCCGGCCGTGAGTGTGGAAGTGGATTCCGTGGGCAGTTCTTTCGTCCGTCTGGATGTCCAGCTGGCCAGTGCCGAAAAGGCTTGGCTGATGGTCCTGAAAGGCCGGGAGACGGTGTCTTCGGCGGAAGAACTCAAGGAGAAAGGCCGTTCCTTCGCGCAGGGTCTCCACGTCTGGGACGGGCTCGAATTCGATACCCAATATACGGTTTTCGCCTGCGCCGAGAGCAGTGACGGCCGTCTGGGCATCGTGGAAAGCACCTCGTTCAAGACCTGGGCGGGCGACCTGTATGCCTGGGAGAAGAAGCGCACGGGCATTCCTTTCTTCGCCGACCTGGCCCTGCTGTACGGCGGCCTGAACCGGACGCCGAAGGAGTGGACCGAGGAACGCCTCCGCCCGTTTGTGACCTGGACCGACCCCGAGACCGGTCAGGAGAAATGGCTTTTCGACGCCTTCCTCGCCCTGGAACTGCGGACAGCTAGCAATCCGCCCCATGCTTTCGCCCTGGGTATCAAGGACTGGGAGGATCCCTCCATGGGCATGCGTGCCGCCGACCAGTCCGACGCCATGAAGTTCCTGGATTACTGGTTTGCCGAAGGCAACGGATTCCGGGCCCTGGACAAGGTGGTCGGTGAGGCCGTCGGCCGTATCGGAGCGCCCAAGGCGGCCATCAAGGTCATCGTCATGATGCCGGATATCTCTGTCCACGAGCGCTACAATGTCTCGACCTCCTCCACGACCTATTGGGGCAAGGTGGGCAGCCGCCAGCTGGACTTCAGCAGCCTCGAAGACCGTCGCCAGGCCTATTATTGGTATGTTGATGAGGTGCGCCGCCGCTTCAGTCAGGCCGCTTTCCAGCACATTGAGCTCGGTGGTTTCTACATCATGTCCGAGGAACTCCCGAGCATGCGTTCGGGGAAAGGCGGACGGGGCGGCGATATGATCGACGGCGAGATGCGGGATGGTTGGGAAGTCAAGGCCAAGGCC
The DNA here is from genome assembly GCA_017471025.1 of Bacteroidales bacterium. Classification (GTDB taxonomy): domain Bacteria; phylum Bacteroidota; class Bacteroidia; order Bacteroidales; family UBA932; genus Cryptobacteroides. The sequence goes on along the minus strand of JAFUWX010000082.1, from coordinate 3,742 downwards.
TGGGACGATGTGTTCCCCGCCGTGTCCGAGTATATCCACCAGTACCACGAAAGCGTCTGCTGGATCCCTTACCGCGCGGCCGCCGGCTACCGTTACTGGAAAGAATTCGGCATCGATTATGCCTGGATGCAGCCCAACTATTACTGGGATACCTTCGGGGTCAATCCGATGTCTTCCTTCTTCCCGGCCATCAGCACATACGACCTCGCCATGGAACTGGAGCTGGACGACCTGATGATGCCGCATCCGGTGGACCGCAAGGCGTCGGATTATACCAAGGAAAAGGACGGAAAGACGGTTACCGAGACCTGGAAGGACTATGCCGGGCGTTGGCGCGGCTATGTCGAAGGCATGAAAAGTGCCGGGGTCTATGGCCGCAAGCAACTGGCCCTGTACCAGGATACGGACAGCTTCAACCACCTGCTCAAATCCTCCGCCCCGGAGGACCAGGCGGCCATCCAGGAGCTGTGCCGTCTGATTGCAGAAGACCCTTTGAAAGAAAAAAACAGATAAACTTCTAATACTGAATACGATGAAAAAGATTCTCTACACCCTGATGGCTGCCTGTGTGCTTTTCGCCTGTAAGCCCCAGGAGCAAGAAGTCAAACCGGAGCCCCAGGGACCGAGCCAGGTCTTCGAAGTAGAAGACCCCGGGACCTTGTCCCCTGACCCGCAGACATTGAGCGTCAATGTCAAGACCAGCGTCGAATTCGACGTCGTGATGCCTAAGGATACCCCTTGGGTGACTTATCTGGATACGAAAGCGGAAGCACCTGCGGTGTCCATCAAGGTCGTCCGTTTCTCCCTGACCCTCAACGAAGAAGACAAGATGCGGCAGGCCCGCGTCGTGTTCAACGACAAGGAGGGTAAGCAGCTCGGCACCCTGGCCATCATGCAGAAGGCCGGCGGCGGCATCGAGATTACCGTCGAGACCCCGGAAGTCTATCCGGTGGAAGGCGGTTCCTTCACCCTGGCGGTGACCTCCAACGTCCCCTTCGCCGTGAAGGCCTTTGCCTCTTCCGAGGAGAATGCCGAGGAAGTGACCTGGGTCGTCCCTACGGCACAGGCCGAGGCGGTCGCCCTGGAAATCGAGCCCAATGACCAGATTTCCCAGCGCAGCGCCGAACTGCGCTTCTACCGCGAAGGTACCGAAAACCTCATCGCCGTGCAGACCATCATCCAGGCTGAACCCCATGTCATCCTGAACGACGCTGCCTATGCCGACCTGGCCAGCGCCCTGGCGGACTATGCGCTGATGACCGCCGGTCCTGCCGTCCTGACCCTGGACGCCAGCGTGCACAAGGGCGACATCATCGCGGACGAAACGATGGTCCCGCTGACCATCTACGGCGAAGGCGCCACCCTGGACGGCACGATTGAAATCAAGAACCTGCCCGTCACCATCGAGGGCCTGACCATCGCCCCTTCCGAGGAAGGCGTCCTGCCGGCCTATGAGACCGATTTCAAGTATCAGCACGGCATCATGCTCCACGGCGCCGGCTACGGCGTCACCCTCTCGGGCGTGACGATTGATATGAGCCACCTGGCCGCCGATGCGACCGGTATCTTCCTGCTCTCCGAGTCCGTCGGCGCGGGCCACGACATCATCCGTGGCGTGACGGTCGATGGCGGCGCTTCCGGACACCGGCTGATGCAGATCTACGGCGGCCGCGTCAGCTTGACCGGCAGCACCTTCCGCGGACCGTATTCTTCCTATGCCGTCCGCGTGGGCAACAAGGACAACGACGTGATCCTGGCCAGCAACACCTTTGAGGGGACTTCCGCCTGCGGCGTCCACTTCAACAACCTGGAAAACAGCAACATTACCCTGGGCAACGGCGCCCGTGACAACAACAAGTTCGCCGAGACCATCGAGCTGCCCTACAAGGCCAATTCCGATGTGACGGCTGCCGGCAACACCTTTGCTCCGGCTGTGGAATATGCCGGCGGTGCCGTGAACCCGATTATCGATCCCGAAGCCATGGCTTCCCTGACCCGTGTCTGGGGCTACTATAACGGCCGCACCGGCGCCTGGGACGACGCGATCACCAGCCAGTCCAACTGGAACCGCAACGTGGCCATCACCGGCGGTCATGTATATGTCAACATCTCCGGCAACGAAGACGGCAAATACGGTATCGCCGTGTTCAACATGAAGGACGGTTCCTATGTCCGTACCATCACCGACGGTTTCGAGAAAGAAGGCCGCTTCTACACCAGCGGCATCGCCAAACTGCCTCTGGCGGACGGTAGCGGAGACGTGATCTATGTCTCGAATATGGCCATCGGAAACGATGAAAGCCCCCAGAAACTCATGATCTACAAGCTCGTGGAATTCGATTCCGAAGGCATCCCGACCAAGGCCGAAGTTGCCCTTAATGGTTATGAAGTACCTGCCGGCAAGCGTTTTGGCGACAAAATGACCTCCTACGGCACCGATGCCGACGGTCTGCTGATGTTCACCTCCTATACCAAGGAGGGCGCAAGCCGCGCCTTTATCGAATTCAAGGTGGATGAAGGCGTAATCAATCCGGAAATCCACCTGACCGGCGGTCCCCTTTTCTGCACGGGTAACAACGATTGCGGCGCCGGAATGTATGTCATTACGTCGCAGACGACGGGCGCAGGTTCTACCCGCCAGGCCCTGTATGGTTCTTCGAATGACTTCCGCTTCGACGTGGGCTGGTGGTATGAAAATCCGGATTTCTGGTATAACGTCAGTACGAAGGAAACCGGCGAAGACGGCAGTGAAATTTACTCCATCCTGTCCGGTGCCGGCAACTATGATGCGAATGCCCTGGATCCGCGCCTCTTCTACATCGCCGGATACCCGTATCTCGCCTATGTGACCATCGAACTGGATGCCCAGAGCCACTCTGCCGGTTGGTTGCGTCTGGTGCGTGTCGGTTACCGCAATTCGACCTTCAACAGCGGTTATCCTTGGCTGGACAACCTGTGGGCCGCCCGGAATGACGACAGCAGCTTCCAGCGTTATGCCATCGGTGACTCGGATGACTACTATGCCGTCGGTCACGAAAGTACCAACAAGACCGGATACTGCGACGTATATCAGGATGAGCTGGGCGACATCTACATCGTCGCCGGTATCACCTCCACCGGTATGTCCCTGTTTAAAGTTGATTTGTAGTCACTTGCTATGCATATCGTAAAACTGTTGGCCGCCCTGGCACTCAGCCTCGCGCTGGGTGCCTGCGGAAAGGCCAAAGAGACGGAAACGGCCCGCCCGGCTCCGGAAGGTCTGACCGTCAGCCAGCTGTCCGAAACTACCGCCCAGTTGCAATGGACCGATAGCCAGAGCGGCGTCACCGGTTACCGTGTCTATCTCCGGGATGAGGCCTCCGGCTTCCATGTCCCGCCCCTCAACCAGGACAGTCCGCTGCCCGCGGATGCCCGGAGCTATACCTTCGAGGACCTGAAGGCCGGCAAGACCTATTCCTTCGGCGTCCAGTCCCTCGCGGCGAATCCGAGCGACTATTCCAAGGTGGTCTATACATCTGATTACAAGATGCTTACCGCGCTGGAAGCCGGTGCTGCGGAGGGCAGCCATATCGCCGCTCCCGCCGAGGTGGAAGTTTCCGCCGGGGCAGACAATGCCGTGAACGTCTCCTGGATGGCCGGGGACAACAAGGCGGTGGAATACATCGTGTATGTGCGTACCCAGGACCAGGAAACTTTCACCCGCGAAGCCGCCCGCGTGCCGGCAGGGGAGACCACCTGCACC
>JAFUWX010000081.1 GCA_017471025.1 Bacteroidales bacterium | reverse complement strand
TTCGGCGTGAATTCCCAGCCCAATTACTTTATCCTCGACGGGGAGGGCAACATCCTCAGAGGCCCGCGGGGATACAATCTTGACGTCGATGAATTCGTAGCGTTCCTGACCTTATGACCGGTGACGAAATCATCGCCCTGATCCGGCGCGAAGTAAAACCGGCGCTGGGCTGTACCGAGCCCATCGCCGTGGCCCTGGCCGTAGCCAAGGCCGCAGAAATCATCCATGAAAACTGTTCCTGTTGCGAAAGCTGGCGCTATGTGGCCGATTTCCGGCTCGACATCGCGGTAAGCGGCAATATCCTCAAGAACGGCATGGGCGTAGGCATCCCCGGTACCGGCATGGTGGGCCTGCCCGTAGCCGCCGCCTTGGGGGCTGTCTGCGGAGATTCCACCCGCGGCCTGGAAGTGCTGAGCGGCCTGACGCCCAAGGCCGTCGAAAGGGCGAAGGAACTGGTGGCCGGCGGCCGCGTACACATTTCCGTGGCCGATACGGAGCATCTTCTCTATGTCAAGGCCACGGTTTCGGCCGAGGGCGGCATCGAGGCCAGCGCGGAAGTGGACCCGCATGCCTACGCCGTGATCGAAGACGACCACGACCGCATCGTCGAGACGAGCTTCGCCGATAAAATCCTGATGAGTTCGGAATCGGCGGCTGCGGCGAAGGCCAGTACCGCCGAATCCTACGACCTGACCGTGAAGGATATCTGGGATTTCGCCCTGTCGGCGCCCTACGAAAGCATTTCCTTCATCCTCGGAGACCGCGACCTCAACCTTGCCCTGGCCCAGGAAGGCCTGAGCGGAGATTATGGTCTGAAGGTGGGGAAAGCCATCCGGGAGAACCAGGCGGAAGTCTTCGGCGACGATTTCATGAGCTTCGCCATGGGCATGACGGCGGCCGCCTCCGACGCCCGTATGGCCGGCAGCACCCTGCCCGCCATGAGCAACAGCGGCAGCGGCAACCAGGGCATCACCGTCAGCATGCCCATCATCTCCTATGCGATCAAATACGGCGTAGCGGACGAGCCCCTCGCCCGCGCGCTGATCCTGAGCAACCTGGTCGCCATCCACATCAAGCACTTCCTGGGGAAACTCAGCGCCCTGTGCGGCTGCGTGGTGGCCTCCACCGGCAGCGCCTGCGGCATCGTCTATCTGCAGGGAGGGACATACGACCAGGTATGCTATGCCATCAAGAACATGGCCGGCAACATCACCGGCATGGTTTGCGACGGCGCCAAGGTAGGTTGCGCCATGAAGGTGGCCTCCGGGGTCTCCTGCGCGGTGCAGTCGGCCGTTCTGGCCTTGCGGGACACCTGCATCCCTTCCACGGACGGCATCGTGGAGGATGACGTGGAAAAGACCATCCGCAACGTGGGCGCTATCGGCTCCGCCGGGATGAAAACCACGGACAGCATGATTCTGGACATCATGCTGTGTAAATAAGGTTCAGGGCCTGACGAAACGCAGGTAGAGTTGTTCCAAGTTCTCTGAGGGACCGGAAGACAGCAGCCGGACGGAAAGGCTGCCGGTCTGGGTGATGCCTTCGCGCGCCATGAGGTCCGACAGACGACGGGCGACGGCCGGGGCCGGATCGATGAAACGGATGCCGGGGCCTGCGATGGCCTGCATCGTCTCCAGCAGGAAAGGATAATGGGTACAACCCAGTACGATGGTATCCGCTCCGGCGTCCAGCAGCGGCTGCAGGCTGGCGCGGACGACTTCTTCGGCATGCGGGCCGGTCAGTTCGCCGGATTCCACCAGCTCGACAAAACCTTGCCCCACATGCTCGGCGATGGTACAGCCGTCGCTATAATTCCCCTTGGTTGTCAAGTATTTGGAGCCTTTCAGCGTACCTGCTGTGGCCAGCACGCCGATGACGCCGCTGCGGGTCCCGAGGGCGGCCGGTTTGACGGCCGGCTCCATCCCGACGAACAGCAGGTGGTCCTGGCGGCCTTCCGTCAGGTCGAGCACCCGGCGGCGGACCTGTGGGTCAGAAGGGTCGGAATAGCGCGAACGCAGATACTGGATGGCGGCCGCCGTCGCCGTGTTGCAGGCTACGACGATGATCTGCGCCCCTTCGCGGACCAACCGTTCCGTGATCTCGCGGCTGTGCTCCTGGATATACGCCGGAGACTTCTCCCCGTAGGGACAATGGGCATTGTCCGAGAAATAGACGTATTCCCCGGACGGTATCTGCCTGCATATTTCCCGAAGAACGGACAGACCGCCCGCCCCCGAGTCGAAAATTCCCGTCATATCAGGACAAAATTACGCATTTTCTCCGGAAAAGCCAACAAAAAATCCGGTCGGATTTGCCGACCGGACCGTTTGGAATACCTTCCATTAAAAGAGGCTGTACTGACGGGCCATCGAGCCGTACATCTGCCCCAGGACCTCCAGGTACGGATGACCGCTGATCATCGTCACGCGATAGACCGTGTCATCGACCCGGTAATACTCGGCACCGCCCAGGGTGATGGTATCGTAGTCGTCCGGGAGTTCTTCCACGATTGCGCCGGCCGGAGGGGTAATCACCTGATAGTGACCGTTGTTGATGATGTAGAAGACACCGTCGTCGTAGTAATACTCCTGGTTGGCATAGGCATAGCTCTGGGCCAGTCCCAGCCGGTTGGCGATGTCGTAGGCACCCTGCGCGGAACTGAGGTTCATCGCGATCAGGCGGTTCTGCTGGGCGATGATGGCATTGTTCTGGGCAATGGTCCGGTTCTGGGCATCGATATACCGGGTATAGGAGTCGAATCCACGATAGGTCCGATATACATTGTTATAGTAGGCGAAGCTGACCCGGCGGAAAACCATATCGGCGATAGCCGCTTCAATGATGACGCCGACAGGAGGACGGCAGACAATGTATCTTCCGCCGTAAGGGCGATAATACACATTGTTGTAGTAGTAATAATCTACGCCATAGTAGCGGCGGCGATAGTAGCGCGGAGGCAGGACCTCGACCCGGTATCCGAAATAGTGCGGATGCTCGTGCGCGTAGAAATACCCAGGTGCATCGTAGCGCATATAGTCGCGCTCGCGGGGATGGACGCGGACCACGTTGTGTCTGTCGTCGATCCGGTAGCTTTCGCCATGGCCCGTGCTGAAGCCGGTGTCCATCGACGTATTGGCGTGGTTCTTCGCCAGCTCTTCCGTCATGTTCTCGGTAACGGTCGTCAGGCCGCGGCCGGTCACATTGTTGCTGATGCGGACGCTCTGGGCGTTGTTGGTGCCGCTTTTGCGGACGGTCGCCTGGTCGTTGTCCGATTCACGCACAGCCGTACCCGTAGTGCGGCGGACCGTGTTGTCCTGGGCGCTGGAGCTGGTAGTCGTTCCGGTACTGCGGCGGACGGTGTTGTCCTGGGCGCTGGAGCTGGTAGTCGTGCCGGTGCTGCGGCGAACAGTGTTGTCCTGGGCGCTGGAGCTGGTAGTCGTGCCGGTGCTGCGGCGGACGGTCATGTTGGACGTCGTTCCGCTGGATGTGCTGCCGGACGTGCTACTACCGGTGGAACGGCGGGTCGTCTGGCTGCTGCTGGACGTGCTACTACCGGTGGAACGGCGGGTCGTCTGGCTGCTGCTGGACGTGCTGCTGCCGGTGGAGCGGCGGGTCGTCTGGCTGCTGCTGGACGTGCTACTACCGGTGGAACGGCGGGTCGTCTGGCTGCTGCTGGAGGCGCTGCTGCCCGAGGAGCGGCGGGTCGTCTGACTGCTGCTGGAACTGGTGACGGCACTGCTGCGACGGGTCGTCTGGCTGGTGCCGGAAGAGGTAGTACTGCCGGAAGACCGGCGGGTGGTCTGACTGCTGGTTGTCGTAGTGCTTCCTGCACTGCGGCGGGTCTGCCCGCTCATGTCAACTGAGAGAGCGAACATGGCAGCGATCATCGCTGCAATCCCGATTCTGTTGGCTATCGTTCTCATATCCGACGAAATTTATTGATATAAATAATATTTACTGCTGAGGGTTCTGAAATGCTCCACATCCTTATTCCAGTAATCGAGTATGTCAGAGACCATCATGCGCTTGGCAAATACTTTCATTACATAATCCGTACCACAAATTTTTCCGAGCATCTGCACCCGGGCCTTCCCGGTCTTGAACGGGTTCTGCTCCGGATACAATTCATTCAGCGCCTGCATCACGTAGAACTGCGTCAGGGTCAGGGTCGCGGCCTCATAATCCGTATAGTCGTACTGTACGCCGTGCAGCAGTTTTCCCTGCATGCCGCCATAGAAAGGCTTGTAGTGGATGGGGCGGAAACGCACGCCCGGCAGCCCGTAGGATTCCAGCTTGGCCAGCAGGGCGTCGGCGTCGATCCACTCCGCCGCGAAGGTCCCGAAAGGCAGGTTGTAGCCGATGCCGATATTCAGGTAGCTGCAGTCGCCGGCGATGCCGGCGGAAGGATAGTTGATGGCGGACTGGGGATACGGGATGTTCGGCGAAGGGAGCACCCAGGGCAGACCGGTATCCAGGAAACGCATATCCCGCGTCCAACCCTCCATCGGGATCACGGTCAAGCGGCAGTACAGATGGGGTTCATTCCCCCGCTGTCCGTGGTTCATCCCTTCTTCGTTGATCATCCGGGCGAACTCCCCTACCGTCATGCCATAGACATAGGGGATACGGAACTGGCTGACGAAGGAATAGAATCCGTCTTCCACATAACAGCCTTCCACCTTGCGCCCGCCCAGGGGGTTGGGCCGGTCGAGCACCATCACTTCTATGCCCTTTTTCGCACAAGCCCGCATCACCAGGCCCAGGGTACTGATAAAGGTATAGCTGCGCGTCCCGACGTCCTGGATGTCATAGACCATGACATCGATGCCTTCCAGCATCTCCGGAAGCGGCTCGCGGGCGGCGCCATAGATGGAATAGACCGGCAGGCCGGTGCGGCTGTCGCGGGAATCGTCCACTTTGTCGCCGGCATAGGCATCGCCCCGTACGCCATGTTCCGGGCCGTACAGGGCCACCAGATTGACGCCCGGCGCCTCGAAGAGGATGTCGATGGTGGATTTGAGTTCCCGGTCCACGCCGGAAGGATTGGTCACCAGGCCCACCCGCTTCCCGCGAAGCCCGGCGAACTGCCGGTCACGCAGGACCTCAATGCCGGTACGGACCTGGGCATTGACGGCGAACGAGCATAGCAACAAACTGATAATCAAGTATTTTTTCATATCACGAAGATTTCTTTCCAAAGGCGGGGTCTATCCGGATCAGGGCGGCCACCGCGAAGGTAATCAGGCAAAGCACCATCACGACAATGAAGAACTGGTGATAGCCCAGGTGGTCGGCCAGGTAACCGGAGACCATGCCGGGTAGCATCAGGCCCAGATAGGTGATGCCGGTGCAGATGGAATAATGCGAGGTCTTGAATTCGCCCCGGCTGAAATACAGCATATACAGGGTCAGGGCGGTGAAGCCGAAACCGTAACCGAACTGCTCGATGAAAATACAGGCCGTGATCAGCGGCAGGCTGGTCGGGAAGGCCGCGCTCATCCAGACATAGACAAGGTCCGGCAGGGTAAGGGCCAGGACCATGGGCCACAGCCACTTCTTGAGGCCGTCGCGGCTGGAAAGGATGCCGCCCAGGATACCGCCCAGCAGCAGGCCGACCACGCCGACGGTGCCATAGGCAAACCCGTATTGCTCCGAGCTCAGACCCAGGCCGCCTTCCGCCACGGGACGCAGCAGGAAAGTCGGGCTCATCTTCGTCAACAGGGCTTCCGGGAAACGGAACAACAGCATGAACAGCAGGGCCGTGACGGTCGTCTTCCAGGGAAAACGCGTGAAATAGCTCGCGAAGGTACGCCCCAGGGCCCGCGCCGTTTCGCGGAAAGACAGGCTGCGCTGCGTATCGTCCGCGCTGCGGGGCATGGCGAAGAGATGATACAGGGCTATGGCGATCAGCAGCCCGGCCAGACCGCAGAACACCAGCATCCAGCTGAAGGCGACGCGGCCGCCGGAAGCCCGGGCGATCCAGCCGGCCGCCGGCACCAGCACGCCGTTGCCGAAAATGACGGCCAGGCGGTAGAAGGTGTTGCGGATGCCCACGAAAAAGGACTGGCGGCTCTCATCCAGCTCGATCATGTAGTAACCGTCCGCGGCAATGTCGTGCGTGGCACTGGCGAAGCCGGTCAGCAACAGGAAGAACAGGATGCACTGGAACCAGTAACGGGTCTCGATGGTGAAGGCTACGCCGGCGAAGGCGGCCCCCAGCAGGAACTGCATGGCCAGCACCCACCAGCGCTTGGTCTTGACGATATCGACGAAGGGGCTCCAGAGGGGCTTGATGATCCAGGGCAGTTGCAACCAACTGGTATAGAGGGCAATCTGCGTATTGCTCATGCCCATTTGCAGGAGGATGACCACAGATACGCCCGTGACGACGATATTGGGCAGACCCTCCGCGAAATACAAGGTCGGAATCCATCTCCAGGGGGAAGCTTTCATACGCGCTGCAATTGGGTACCGGGATAATAGTGCTGCAGGATGGCCCGGTAACCATAGCCCTGCGTGGACATGACGGCGGCTCCGATCTGGCACAGTCCGGCACCATGCCCCCAACCCCGGCCGTCAAGCCGGACGGTATCTCCGTCCCAAGAGACGGTGAATGCGGAGCTCTTCAGGTGGGACTCTGAGAGGATTCGCCTGATCATCAATTCTTTCCCTACGATAAGCGTCTTGCGGTCGCCTGTGATTTTCAGCTCCGTGATCCGGCCGGAAGGGCCGCGTTGCAGGGCTTCCAAAGACTGCAAGGTGCCGATGTCATAACCGCTTCGCCGGGAAATCAATCCGGAGAGGGCGGCCCTGTCCATACAGACCTGCCAGCGATAGAAATCCGGTGTCTCCTGGTCGAAGTCGTTCAGCACCTGGGCCAGGATGGCCTTGTCGTCCGTATCGCAGAAAGGCCGCAGGCCTTCTTTATGATCGGGCGTATCGGGAAGTGACTGGATATAAGGAAGTTCCTTATCTTCCCAACAAGAGCTGAAGCATTCGCTGCGCCCGCCGCAGCATTTGGAGAAACGGGCGTCGCAGATCTCTCCGCCCCACTGGAGCACTTCGCCCCAGGTACTGTCGATGGCCTTGCGGACATTCGCGCCGGTCGCCCGGGTCAGGCCCTGGTAGCGCTGGCAATGGTCGTCCGCGCAGACATCGAAACGTTTGTGGTCTTCATGGTCGAACCATTTGCGGATCACGACGGCATCCTGCCCGGCCTGAGGTCCCGCGCCCAGGCGGGCGTCGAGCTCCGTCAGGACAGCAGGAAGGCTGCGCATCTGCTCATAATGCGGGGGAAGGGACTGCTTGCGGGCATGACGACGGGCCACCTGCGACATCACCCAGGAACGGGAGATGACGGCATGGGCCTTGAGGAACTCCAGGCTGGCCGAGGGCGACATTTCGGAAGAAATGACGCTCACCAGATAGTCCTCTACCCCGATGAGGTTGACCGCCACGACCTGGTTGTTCTCCACGATGAACTTCAGCGATCCGGCGAATTTCTGGGTCTCGCGGCGTTCCCAATGGAAGCCCGAACCGATGGTCACGCCATAGAGGATGAAGGTCGGCTCGGCAAAGAGGGTGGACATGGTCATCGCCTCGAAGAAAAGCTCGTCGTACAGGGTCCCGTTGTAATCGATTTTCCCTTCACGATATGAGACTTTCTGCGGCCCCGCACCGTCGGAAATGATTTCGAAGACGATTTCGTTCCCGGACATGATACCGACCTGGATCTTCGGCTGCGTACGGGTCAAGCGCCAGATAATCTCTTTTTCAACCTCCTCGGACACAGAGACTTCCGCCATCATTTCGGCCACGAGGCGGCTGTCCAGCTTGGCATAGTCTTCCGCCTGCGGGACGATCAGCAGACCGGCCATGTCGGCGCTTCCCGGACTCATCGTCAGGTGTTCGGGCCCCTCGGCGAAATAATGATGCGAGCGATGGGCGCCGCGGAAGAAGACGACGGCGCGGTACTCCGGCGTATGGGAGAAATCCGTGTACCAGGTCAGCAGGTTGAACATCGGCTCCTTCTCCCCTTGCGGCACCGGCGCGGCATCCAGCAGCCGGTAGAAAAGCTTCGCCATCGACTTGGACGTGCGGGCGCGCAGGAAAAAGACGCCTCTTGTAAAATGCTTGTAATGAAATAGTTGTGCGTCCTGGACCGAAGCGATATAGTCCATGTCGGCGGCCAGGGAAGCGGGCACCGTGACCGGCTCGTCTCCGATGGCGACGGACTTCGGCTCCTGACTTCGGGCGATTTCGTCGAGCAGGCGCTGCGCCTGTGCTTCCACCGGCATCAGGCCCGACGGGCAGGCTTGGAAATGCAGATGGTCCGGCGCAGAAGCCCCGCAACGGGGCCCGTTATAAAAGACCGTCAGTCCGCAATAGCGCCGCGCCAGGTCCATCATATCCACATATTGATGCCAGATGGACTGATCGACATGGCGGTCGCGCACGATGGTCAGGTGGGCGGGAAAGATGGGATAGGGATTGACCAGGATATGGTATTTGCGGCCTTTGCGGCCTTCAAAAGGCAGGACGAGCTGCTCCGGCGGACGGTTCTCCGCGCAGAGGAAACACTTGCGCGAACGGATGGAGGCCGTATCCACCTTGGCGGCGGACGAACGGATGCGGCCGGGGTTATGCTGGAGCCGGACCGTCAGCCCGTTCACCTCCAGCTCCCGGACTTCCGCCGCTTTCAGCGAACGGAAATTCGCGGCAGCCAAGGGCCAGACGGACAGCTGGTCGCGGACGAATTTGGCGATTTCCTGATTCATAACCTGGCCTTGAGTTCGATGGTCCTGAGCATATCCTTATAGGCATTGTGGGCATTGACCTGCTCCACGCTGAGGGCGGCGTCCGAATTGCCCTCCCAGCGGCGGCAGCAGTAAATCGGCTCCCAAATCCGGCCGATGCGGTATTCCCGGCTGATGCGCAGGCCTACGGCATAATCCTCGCCATAGCTGACGTCCGGGAATCCGATGCTGCGCAGCACGGGGACATAGAAGGCACGCGGGGCGCCGAGACCGTTGACGCGAAGGGCGTTGTTGCGGCCGTTCCCGTCCGTCCACTCGCGGTGGTCGATGACTCCCGGCGGAATGGGACGGAGCTGGAAATCCGTCATCTGATAAGCCCCCACCACCATGGCCGCCTGCTCCCGGCGGAAGCAGTCCAGCACTTTCTGCAGCGTATCGGGGCCGGAATACACGTCATCGCTGTCCAGCTGGACGGCGTACCGGCCGCAGCGCGGGTCATACACGGCCCGGTTCCAGCAGCCGCCGATGCCCAGACCGGTCTGCTCCGGAACGATATGGACCAGCCGTTCATCCTGAATCCCGTCCAGCAGGGCCGTGGTCCCGTCCGTGGAATGGTTGTCCACGACCAGGACATTGAAGGGAACGTCCAGGACCTGGTCCAGGGCGCTGCGGACCGCATCGCCCACCGTCCGCACGCGGTTATAGACGGGAATGATGACGGAGACTTCCACCGGGAAAGGCGTTTCGTCCCGGGGCACGGGGCGGAAAGGAGCCGTCAGCAGCGCACCGATGCGGCGGAGATGGGCCGTACAGACCTGCTCCATCTCCAGCTGGACTTCCCGGCTGCGGGGGTTGACATAGTCGAACTGCTTCTCCCCCGAAGTACGGTGGTCCGTCACGACTTCGCAATACAGTTTTTCGGCCAGGTGGAAAATATCGCCCAGGCGCAGCCGCAGGTCATACAGGGCGGCGTAGGTATATTCCGTATCCATCCCGGCCAGGGCCTCCCGCACGGAAGACATCCGCAGCAGCCACAGGGCGCCGAAATCGAAGTCGTCGCGCAGGGCGCCCAGCTGGCAGTCAATCAGGGGATGGGGCGTAAGCGTGCGGTTCCCGGCCTCGTCGTAGGCGATATCCCAGTGGTCGGCATAGAGCATGTCCGCCCCGGTATCTTCCAGCACGCGAAGCATGCGCTCTTGCATATAAACACTTGGCTCACAGATGTTTCCGCGAACGTTAAGAAGAACGAAAGGCTCCTGGACGGCGCCCAGGACCTGCCGGAGGACGGCCGTGCTTCGAAGGGCTTGGCCGTCTATCGTTTTCAAGTTTGTCATATCCAGTTCTTAGAGGAGAGCCAGCAGCATCTGCGAGATGCCGGCAAACTCTTCCTCAAAGTTAGGAGTAAAAACAGACTTTCCCAAATTATCTTCGATTTCTTTGAATGACCACCAGCGTCCTTCGGCGATTTCCACCGGGTCGGGGTGCAGTTCAAAGTTACCCACACAGGCGAAAACGGAGACCAGTTCGCACTCCCGGGGGCAGGAATACACATAGGTTTTCAAAGCGATGGGATGGAATTCGGTCAGGCCGATCTCTTCCTCCGTCTCGCGGAAAAGGGCATCCAAGATACGCTCGCCGAAATCGACATGTCCGCCGACGGAGGAGTCCCAGAATCCCGGATAATTGCGCTTGGTCAAGGCGCGGCGCTGCAGGTACAGCATGCCGTCGCGGCGCAGGACATGCAGATGGACGGTCGGATGGAGCAGGCGGGTTCCGCCATGGGCCAGGCGCCGCGTGGTGATGCCGACCACTTCCCCGCTGGGCTCCACGACCGGGAACTTCTCCCCGATCAGATCTTCGGGGCGACCCGGCCTGGCGGCCGTAGGACGGGGCAGGAATTCCACCTGACCGGCTGGATAAAACAGTTCCATCAGAGCGTAAACAGAATGAGCAACTGGGCCGCCAACACACGCATGAACATCGTCAGCGGATATACCGTCGCATAATTGACGGAGGTATAATCCGTGCCATAAGCGCCCTGGGCGAAGGCCAGCACGGCGGGATCGGTGGTACCGCCGGAGACCAGGCCGCAGATTTGGTAGAAGTTGAGCTTGAAGACCAGCCGGGCGATGAGGATCGTCACCGAAACCGGAATCACCGTGATCAGGAAACCGTAGAGAATCCACCAATAACCGCCGCCCAGAATCGAGCTGACAAAGTTCTGTCCGGCGCCCAGACCGACGGCGGCCATAAAGAAAGAGATACCGATTTCACGGATCATCATATTGGCACTCAGGGTCGTATAGGTGGTGATTTTCCACTTCGGACCGAAGTAGCCCAGCAGGATAGCGACGATGAGCGGAC
>JAFUWX010000080.1 GCA_017471025.1 Bacteroidales bacterium | reverse complement strand
GTGTCAGTTGTGGATTCATGGCGAGCCTCAGATTATCAATACGTTACGAAAAAGCCCGGGATAGTTCCCTGGTTTTTTTGTGCCCCAAAAATAGCGTAAAAGGAAGAAGTCGCAGAAAAAAACAGTATCTTTGTAAACCAAACATAATTATTGCCATGCGTAAGATTGTATTTTCATTTGTTCTATTCTTGCTGTCCTCTGTGATGTCCTTAGCACAGTATGCTAATAACCCCACCGTAGATGTTACCACAACAAAGGAATACAAGATGGCCAATACGGCATTTTATGGTGGTATTATAACTGCCGGTGTGGGTGCTGCTGCTTGGCTTGGCGGCAATGTCGTTTGTATGATTGAGCAGAATAAGTACACGAAAAGTCATTCAACCACAGGTACAGCAGAAGAAATCTACAATTTGAATCAAGAAGCCAAAAAGCAACCTGCATATAAAACAGGACAAGCATTTGAGATTGGTGGATTTGTGACTATGCTTGCCGGAGCAGGTATTGCTTGGTACGGCGGTAGCAGAAAGAAGAAAATAACAAATGCGGCCGGGCAAACCGTAGCCACGATTGGATATGCTCCAACTGGAAATGGAATCGCTATTGCCATGAGTTTTTAATCTTTATGATTATTCGCCCATGAGGAGGATAGTAGAGATGGAAGGCCTCCCCTTTTGAGTTTAAAGACATTTGATACCATACTATGCGCAACGATCCAATAAGGGTTCGCCCCTGCTGACAGGAGGGATACGTTATCCCTCCAGAATCTGTTTTGCTGCGTTCCTGGTGTCCACCTTCTCGATCACGCGCTCCAGGATACCGTTCTCATCAAAGATGAACGTGCGCCGGAGCGTCCCGAGAACCGTTTTCCCATACATCTTCTTTTCGCCGATGGCGCCGAAGGCCTCATGCATTTCCTTCGTGGTGTCGGCCAGGAGCGTAAACGGCAGCGCATGTTTGGCCGCAAAACCGGCATGTGACTTCCCGGAATCCTTACTCACGCCCACCACATTGTACCCGGCAGCCCGCAGCGCTTCCCAATTATCCCGGATGGAACAGGCCTCGGATGTGCATCCGGATGTATTGTCCTTGGGATAGAAATAGATGACGGTCTTCTTGCCCTTGCCGATAAAATCGGCCGACTTTACCATTTTCCCGTCCTGGTCCATCACCTCGAAGGACGGCATTATATCTCCAATTTTCAGCATATTATGATGATATTTACGCAGTCTGAGAAGGGTTACAGCGCCTCGTCAATGGCTTTGTCAAGGTCGTCTTTGTTGATGGTGAAGATGTGGCCGAAGACCCCGACGGAAATCTGTTTGTACGCGCCGTCCAGGTCCTGGAATTCGCCGGTTGACCATAGGAAGTGATTCTTGACGATCAGGCGGTTATCTACGATACGACCGGCAATGCCGGAGCCGATTGAGCCGAAAAGGGCCGACAGCCCCTGCATTTCGGTATCATCGGTTTTGAGTTCTTCGTTGATCTTTTCATTGACGACGTCCATAATGGCATCCTTATGGGCCTGTTTGTCCGGACAGGTCATCACGGCAGCTGCACAGACGACCAGTGCGGCAGCAAGGGCTATGAGGGCATTCTTCATATCACGCAGTTTTATCCCGTAAATGGTTTAAAGCGGATAAATATACTCATTTTTCTTGAGATGGAGATACAGATTATTCGTATCTTTGCAAAGAGAAGCATCATCAACAGATTTGGACGAGAAATTGACCAGGCATAAAGACTACGGACTATGACGGATTTTGCAGCGATAGATTTTGAAACGGCGAACGAGCAGCCCTGCAGCGTGTGCAGCGTAGGGATCGTTGTCGTACGAGGCGGAGAGGTGGTGGATACGTTCTACAGCCTGATTCACCCCGAGCCGGAGTATTACCAGTGGTTCTGTCAGCGGGTACACGGGCTTTCGGCCGAAGATACGGAGGATGCCCCTGTATTCCCCGATGTTTGGGCCCAAATTGTGCCGTTGATCGAGGGCCTGCCGCTGGTCGCGCACAATGCCCGCTTTGACGAAGGTTGCCTCAAGGCCGTTCACCGGGTGTACCGGATGGACTATCCGGATTATGTGTTCTATGATACCCTGGCTGCCTCCCGGCAGCACTATGGCCGCCGGCTTCCGAACCATCAGCTCCAAACCGTCGCGGCCGCCTGCGGGTATGACCTTACGCGGCATCACCACGCCCTGGCCGATGCCGAGGCCTGCGCGGCCATCGCGATGAAACTTCTTTGACACCTTTTCGATACAACATAGACCGGAAACAGATCATGTCATTCAATAAACACGATATCGCACGCGACGCCTGCCAGCTCTTCGGCGCACAGGCCAGCAAAGGCTATGACTGGTGGTGGCACTCTTTCACCGGGCACGACGCCCAGACCGGAGAGGCCAAGCCTTTCTTCATTGAGTTTTTCCTGTGTAACCCGGCTCTTGGTGGGGACGAGCCCATCTTCGGACAGATACCGGGAAAGCCACAGAAACCGTCATACCTGATGGTCAAAGCCGGAGCCTGGGGCGAGGATGCCGCGCAGTTGCACCGCTTCTTCGGATGGAAGCGCATCCACGTGGACTGGGGTGTTCCCTTCCGCCTCGATGCCGATGACTGCTTTGTCACCGAGGACAGCACCCGTGGCCACGTAAAGGTGTCCGATGCGGCCCGTCACCCGGAATGGATGTGTGCGGACGGCGAGATGTCCTGGGACCTCAAGATGCGGAAAATCACCGCCTTCAACGTGGGTTTCGGAGCCAATAACATGTTCCGCAAGGCCGAGGCTTTCGAGATGTTCTGGCACGCCGAGGGAATGAAGACGGCCTTCGAGGGTGAAGTCATCTGGAACGGCCGCCGGTTCATCGTCCGCCCCGAAGATTGCTACGGTTATGCCGACAAGAATTGGGGCAAGGACTTCACCAGCCCCTGGGTATGGCTGTCCTCCAATAACCTAACCAGCGAGATGACAGGTAAGAAACTGACGGACAGCGTCTTCGATATCGGCGGCGGCCGACCGAAAGTGGGCCCGATCGCGCTTCCACGCAAGCTCCTTTCGGCTTTCTGGTATGAAGGAAAGCCCTACGAGTTCAACTTCTCCAAGGTCTGGACCGGTGTCCACACGGAATTCGACTGCAAGGAGACGGACACCCAGATTATCTGGCATGTGGAGCAGCGTTCCCTTTCCGGCAAAATGATTACCGATATCACCTGCGAGAAAAAGGACATGCTCCTGGTGAACTACGAGGCCCCGGACGGGCAGAAACGCCACAACCGACTCTGGAACGGCGGCAACGGCCGGGGAACTGTCCAGCTCTTCGACCGGAAGGGAAAACTCATCGACCGCATCCATGCGGAAAACGTAGGCTGTGAATATGGAGAGTATAGTCATGACATTTAGGTCCATGCGCCGCTTCAAGCAGGCGGCTACCGAGCAGGAGTGCGAGGCGCTTCTGAAAGCCGCGCCACGCGGAATCCTGTCCGTCTTGGGCGCTGGTGCTGGAGCTTTCGATTGAACACATGACCGGAAAACACGTAAAAGAGAAATAATATGATTGACTCCATCCTTGAATTCAACAGACAGTTCGTTGCGTCCAAAGCCTACGAACCGTTCATGACCGATAAATACCCGGAAAAGAAACTGGCGGTCCTGACCTGCATGGACACCCGCCTGACCGAACTCCTTCCCAAGGCCCTCGGCCTGAGGAACGGCGATGCCAAGATCATCAAGAATGCCGGCGGCCTGATCCTCTCGGAAAAAGACTCTGCCATCCGGTCGCTCCTTGTCGCGATCTATGAACTGGGCGTAAATGAAGTGATGGTCGTCCACCACTCCACCTGCGGGGCCTGCCACATGAGCTACGAAGCGTTCAAGCCGCACATGCTGGAAAGGGGCGTATCGCAGGAAGTGCTTTCGGCGTGGGAAGAAAAGAAGGACGTCGAGAATTGGCTGGAGGGATTCCATGACACGGAAGCGTCGGTCAGGAAGACGGTGGCCGCCGTCGTGAGCCACCCCCTGATGCCGAAGGATGTCGTAGTTAGGGGATTCATCATCGATTCCATCACCGGAGAACTGACGGAAATCCAATGACCCGGGCAACGAACGGGATGGTTTTTGCATCTATCGAGTCGTAAACCATAACGTTATGAAGCCGAATAAGAAAATGAAGAAGCTGCGCATCACGGAGGCGGACTACATGCTCGCCCAGCGCAGGGCGGCAAGGCTCGAAGAGATTGCCGAACATGGACGGCCGGTTTCATTCAGAAAGGCCGTACACAAGTCGAAAAAGGTCTATGACCGCAAGAAGCTGAAAGGAGCAGGCATCACCGGTGATGATCCTGCTCTTTTTCGTTAACGGCGCTTACCGCAGGATGGCGTCCAGTACGGGATAGATATCCGCTTCGGCCATATAGGGATGGATCTGGAAATATTTGTCGCCGGTGAGCATCGCGGAAAGGTTCGCACGGGACTTGTCATAGAAAATATGGACCGGAATGCCATGGGCCTCGGCATAAGCCAGTTCATAGCCGACGCCCAGGGACGGCGTCGTACATTCCGCAATCACGACATCGGCTTCCCGCAGCCAGGCGGTATCCTGCTCATAGATGGCCACATCGCGGTCTTTCATGCCCTCGGTCTGGCTCTTGGACAGGTCGCCGACATGCTCGGTCAACACCTTATGCTGGCGCTGGATATAGGCAATCATGCGCTTGTACAGCTCGGCATCCTGGCGTCCGCCACGGATGGAACCGGCAAAATAAACTTTCTTATTCATGGCTATCATGGGGTTTCGGTTTTTTTTTCATCATTTTTCTTCCGTTCATACGCCAGCATGCGGGCATCCTCCGCCTTGGCCTTCTTCTCGTCATACTGCCTATCCCATTCGCGGTAATATTCCAGTTTGGGGTCCTCGAACAGCGACATCTGGATGGCCGACTCATGCGTGAGCTTGCTGACGCCGAGGCCGACCTGCCGGATGGGGGTAATGCCGTCCCAGACTTCGCCCAGCATCCTGCGGGCTTCGTTCAGGATAACGGCCGTCACGTCCGTCGGCTGGTCCAGCGAAGTCTGTTTCTGCGCCACGGTGAAGTCCTTGTACTTGATGAACATAGACACTGTCGATGCCCGGAAATCATGCCGGCGGATGCGGTGCGCAACGATACAGGCCACATGGAAAAGCGCCCTGTCAATGTCTTTCGGGTCCGTATAATCCCGGGAGAAGGTCCGTTCGGCGCTGACGCTTTTGGCCTCGGCCCGCTCCGTCTCCACCGGGGAATTGTCCCGGCCGTTGGCATTCTCGTGCAGCTGGCGGGCAAACTTTTTGCCCACCAGAACGGAAAGCGACTCCATCCCCAGCTGCGCCAGCTGGCCGATGGTGTTGATGCCATAGGCGGTAAGACGCTCTTCGGTCTTCTTCCCTACCCACAGCAGATCCCGCACGCCCAGCGGCCACATCTTCTCCTTGACCTCGCTTTCCCACAGGGTATGCACTTTGTCCGGTTTCTCGAAGTCCGAAGCCATCTTCGCGAGCAGTTTGTTGGCGCCGATGCCTACGTTCACGGTGAAGCCCAATGTTTCCCGCACCTGCTCCTTCAGCCGGGTGGCCACAGCGACGGCATTCTCGGGCGTACACTGCTGTGACATGTCGATGAAGCACTCATCGATACTGAACTGCTGGAGCACGGGAGAATAGGACCGGCATATCGAGATAAAGCCCTCGGAGCATTCCTTGTACCAGCCCCAGTCTCCGCCGACGATGACCAGCTGCGGGCAGGTGCGCAGTGCCATGGACACCGGCTGCGCCGTCCGGATGCCGAGTTTCTTCGCCGGAATGGAGGCCGCCGTGATGATGCTCCGCCGGTCATTGGGGTCGCCGGACACCACAGAAGGCACCAGACGGATGTCCGGATATCCCTCACGCATCAGCTTCACGGCCGTCCAGCTGAGGAAGGCGGAATTCACGTCGATATGGAAGATGATGCGGGGCATTTCCTTCTATAAACCGAGCTGGGCGAGGAAGTGCGTAAAGATGGCCGGCTTGCACAGAAGCGGGAATACCAGTCCATAGACGGCACCCCAGAAATGGGCCGTGTGGCCGATATTGTCCATATTGCGCTTGGCCATATACCAGCAGTAGAGCAGATACAGCGGCGCAAAGATATAGCCGGGCACCGGAATCGGAATCATGAAGATATAGATGCCCATCTTCGGCTCGAACAGGATGCTGGCAAACAGGATGGCCGATACGGCGCCGGATGCGCCCACTGCATTATAATTCCAGTCGTTCCGGTATTTGACGAGGTCGCCTATCGTAGATACGGCGATGGCCGTGACATAGAGGACGACGAAGAGGATCGGCCCCAGCGGGTTGCCGAAGGCCGCGCCGAAGTACTCCTCGACCACGGGGCCGAAAAAGTACAGCGTGAGCATGTTGAAGAGCAGATGTCCCCAGCCGCCATGTACGGCGCCATAGGTGAACATCCTGTACCACTGCTTCTGATGCCAGACGGAATAGGCATTGAACAGCAGATTGTTCCCGTTCAAGGTGCCGGTGAAGCAGAGGATGCTCACCAGCGCGGTAATCGCAATGAGGATGAGGGTTACCATGTTTTCGCCAGTTCTGTTCCTTCGGCGACGGCGCGCGCGACCTTGCCCGCGATCTCGTCTTCCGTACTGTAGTCCATATTCCGGGCGGCGATCGTGGTCAGCGGCCCAAGGTTCCACAGGCGGCTGAGCGCCTGGATGTACGGGGTGGCCTGTTCCCATTCGCTTCCGGTCGGGATATCCATGCCGCGGGTCGTGATATACAGCACCTTAGGTGCTTTGCAAAGGCCGATGCAGGTACTTCCGTTGTCCGTAAAGGTGATGTCAAACAGCGACGTCTGCTCAAAAAAGCACTTGAGCACGGCCGGGAAACTCATGTCCCAGAACGGGGCGGCGATCAGGATACGGTCGGCTTGGGCCAGGGTGGACGCCGCTTCTTTGGCCCAGGCGGGGATATCGCCCTGCCCGCGTCCGGCATACAGGCTGGGGGTCAGCGGAACGATGTCCATCTCCGGCAGGTCATACCGGGTGACATGGTACCGCCGGGACAGCGTCTTGATAATGGGCTCTGCGATACGCAGCGTGCGCGAATCCGACTGCCGCACGCAGGCGTTGATAACTACAAGGGATTTCATTTCTTCTATCTGTCTTTTGTCCAGATGGTTCTGGTCAAGGTTCCAAATTTACACATTTTTGGCGAGATTCGAATCGTTCTTTGGGACGATATCCTGAAACGACGGCAGAATTGGTTTTATGGTGCAATATGACTATCTTTGCCCCCATGGAGATAGACGTCTTTCTTGACTGCGGACAGCGGAGCCGGCTGCGGGAGTGGCTGGAGCGGAATCATGCCTCCGCCAGCCATTGCTGGGTGGCCTGTAACCGGAGCAAAACGCCCCGGCCGGATGCGGTCCCCTATCTGGACATCGTCGAGGAATGCCTGTGCTATGGCTGGATTGATTCGACGCTCAAGAAAATGCCCGACGGCCGACTGGCGCAAAGGATTTCGCCCCGGCGCAGCGGCAGCCATTGGACGGAGCTCAATATCCGTCGATGCGAGGATCTGGAGCGACGCGGGCTCATGACCGATGCCGGAAGGAAGGCCCTGCCGGCAAAATAGCATCAGAAGAAAAAATACCAGGCCGCCCAGGCCATGGGGATGTCCGGGGCATGGCCGATGGTCCGGTAATTCGCGTCCTGGATGGTCCCGTCCGATTGGATATGGCCGATGGTACGGTAGCCGCCGTCCTGGACGGTGCCGTCTTTTTTGATGTGTCCGATGGTGGTATAGTTGGCATTCTGGACCGTACCATCATCCCGCAGGTGCCCGACGGTCTTATAGCCCGCATCCTGTACGGTGCCGTCGGAGCGGATATGGCCGATCGTGCGGTAGTTCGCATCCTGGATGGTGCCGTCGGATTTGATATGCGCGACCGTCTGGTAGTTGGAATTGGTCACGCGCTGGGCATAGGCCTCGCCGCAAAACAGCGTGCCCAGACAGATCAGCAAAATGACGACGATGCGTTTCATAGCTCTTTCAGTGCCCTTGCCAGCTGGTCCGGGCAACTGGTGCCGCGCGCTTTGCAGTTGATGCCTTCCAGCAGGCCGATGACGTCTTGGACCTTCCGGCCTTCGCAGAGCCGCGCCAGCCCCTTGGTGTTGCCGTCGCAGCCCTTGACGATCTCCACACGCCGGATGGTGTCGCCTTCGGTTTCGAGGTTGATCCGGGTAGAACATGTCAGGCCGCAGGTAGCGAACGAAGTGCTGCGGATGCCGCCCGTGGTGGTATCAGCCAGTTTGGTCACGTTATACATTGTATTCATGGTTAATCTCCTATCCGGGAACGGACGTCCTCCATTCCCGATGTAAATTTACATAAAATCTTGCGATTTTAGGCCAGTTGCATAAAAATCAAGACCGCTGTCTTATCTTTGTAGGCAAGCGGTCGTCGCCTCTCGGCGCGCCGCAACGATTATCTTTGTTTAACGGGCTTGGTGTCCCAAAATTTGAATGCCTATGCGACAAGTATGCGGTCTTGACGTCCACAAAGATAGTGTCTTTGCGTGTATTGTCCATGAGAATGGTGTAGTTTTTCATGAGAAGTTTGGCGTGTTGACGCCGGAGCTGGAGCAGTTGGCTTCCGTG
>JAFUWX010000008.1 GCA_017471025.1 Bacteroidales bacterium | reverse complement strand
GTCCTCTAGTCCGGTAAGCTCCCCGCTCCCGCAAAGATCATCCCGGAGCAGGTCGTCGGTCATTCCCTCGGTGCCCGTTCCATCAAGGCCGGTATGATTTCCTTCATCATCGCCTTCATCCTGGTGCTGATCTACATGGTGCTCTTCTACAAGGGTGCAGGTCTCGTGGCCGATGTCGCCCTACTGTGCAACGTGCTCTTCCTCTTCGGTACCCTCGTCTCCTTCGGCGCCGTGCTGACCCTGCCGGGTATCGCCGGTCTCGTGTTGACACTGGGTATGGCCGTGGATGCGAACGTCATTATCTATGAGCGTATCAAGGAAGAACTGGCCGCCGGCAAGGGATTCTCGCTGGCTGTGGCCGACGGTTACCGCAACGCTTACTCCGCCATCATCGACGGCCAGGTGACCACCCTGTTGACCGGTATCGTGCTGTTCGTGTTCGGCTCCGGCCCTGTCCAGGGCTTCGCCACCACCCTCATCATCGGTATCATCACCTCCGTGCTGACCTCCATCTTCATCACCCGTCTGATCATTGACGACCGCATCAAGGCCGGCAAGACCCTCTCCTTCGAGAACAACGTGACGAAGAACATCCTGAAGAATACCTCCTTCGATTTCATCGGCAAGAAGAAATGGTCTTACCTGATCTCCGGAGCCCTCATCCTCATCGCCATCCTGTCCATCACCCTGAAGGGCTTCACCTACGGTGTTGATTTCCAGGGTGGTAGAACCTATGTGGTCCGCTTCGACCAGCCGCAGACCGCGGAAGATATCCGTGCTGCCGTCGAGGCCGTGTTCGCCGACGACAACTCCTCCGTCGAGGTCAAGCAGTTCGGTGGCGCCAGCCAGATGAAGATCACCACGACCTACAAGGTCGATCAGGAATCCACGGATGTCGATGCCGAAGTCGAGGAAATGCTCTTCAATGCCGTCAAGGGCTTCTTCCAGGAAGAAATGACCCTGGATCAGTTCATGAGCACGCTCGACAACCCGAACGGTATCATCTCCTCCGACAAGGTCGGTCCGACCATCGCCAACGACATGAAGCGTGACGCCATCATCGCCGTGATCATCGCCCTCTTCGTCATCTTCGCCTACATCGCCCTGCGGTTCAAAGGCTGGACATGGGGTGTCGGCGGTGTCGTTTCCCTGGCGCACACGGCCATCATCATCATCGGCTTCTTCTCCTTGTTCTCGGGTATCCTCCCGTTCAACCTGGATGTGGACCAGACATTTATTGCGGCTATCCTGACGATCATCGGTTACGCCATCAACGATAACGTGGTTATCTTCGACCGTATCCGTGAGTACAAGACGCTGCATCCGAACGCAGACTTCCGTGTGAATGTGAACACCGCTATCAACGCGACCCTCACCCGTACGTTGAATACGTCCATCACGACCCTCCTCCCGATGCTCGCCATCGCCATCTGGGGTGGTGAATCCATCCGCGGTCTGTCCGTCGCCCTCTGCCTCGGTATCATCATCGGAACCTACGCTTCCATCATGATCGGTACCCCGGTTATGTACGACGCCACCATGGCCCGTGCCAAGAAAGAGGCGCAGAAAGCCAGGAAGTAATTGATTCTTATCTAATCCGGCCGCCCGAACAGGTGGCCGGATTTTTTGTATCTTTGGTGGATGATATTTCCGATTTCCGCCAAAAGTAATTATATTTGTCCGGAATGAAAGTTATTTTTTAATCCATAAACTGTATGAAAAAGTTTTTAGCCATTGCAACCGCCTGCCTCATGATTGCCGGCAGCGCTTCCGCCCAGGGACTGAGCAGCCTTCTCGGCGGCCTGACAGGAGGTAATACCGACGCCTCCAGCCTGTTGAACACCGTATCCAACGTCGTCTATGCCTTTACGGGCAACACCCAGGCCGTCAGCCTTCCCGGTACGTGGAACTATGGCGGCGCAGCCATCGCGCTGGGCGGCGACAATGTCGTCTCCAACCTCGCCGGCACGGCCGTTTCCTCCGGCGTTGAGGGCAAGATCGACGGTTATCTCGCCAAGGTCGGCATCGTTCCCGGCGCCATGACCTTCACCTTCAACGAAGACCTCACCTTCGTCTGCACCATCAAGAACATCCCCATCAGCGGTACCTGGCGTACCATTGATGACGGCAACACGGTCCAGCTCCAGTTCGGCAAGACGATGAAGTTCCTCAACATGACCGGCTCCCTGAAGAAGACCGCCACCGGTTGCGAAGTGCTCTTCGAAAGCAACAAGCTCCTCAGCTTCCTCAAGACCGCGCTCTCCTATGTCGCCAAGCAGAGCAGCACCGCCAGCACCTTCGCTTCTCTGACTGAGAACTACAAGGACATGAAGCTCGGCTTCAAGCTCACGAAGTAATCAGGCCCTACGGCCTCGTATCACTCCCGGGAATGGTCCGCCATTCTCGGGAGTTTTCGTTGCTGGCCGGGGTAATGCGTGATTTTATGTATAAATATTTAATTATCAATATATTACACATATATCATTGACAATCAATTATTTACAAAGGTGATAGATTTTAAAAATCTCGCAAATATATAAACAGTTGATTATTAGGTATTTATATTATCGTTGTGAGAGTTTTGAGAGGGCGAAAAAGTTGGTGGCCGAGGAATATTGCCGTAACTTTGCCATTGTGAAAATAGCAGTCGGGCCCTGTGTCCGACGCCACGATAAGGTTACTGAACACCCAAATTCAGAACTGCCGCAGAAGCAATTTTCGGTTTGCTGCTTCTGCGGCGGTTTGGCGTTTATGCCCCGCCCGATTGGAAATCCTGACAATATTGGTTAATTTTGCAAATGGAGAAAAATAGGAGTGACGAGCGAAGCGAGGGCTATTGAAATGAGGTATCCTATTTTCGGAATGATTAAAAGCAGAAATTATGGAAGCAGAACGTTTTGCAGATATCGGCCGTGTACAGGCGATTGAATCCCTTTACAAAGGCAGCGGATTCAAACCCTTTGCCCCGAACCAATTTACCGCCACCGCCAAAGGCCGCATCCTCACGGCCGGCCGCCTGCTCACGGAAGGCGTCGATTTCGACCTCGTGTATTTCCCCCTCAAACACCTGGGATACAAGAGCGTAACGGCCGTCACCGGCGACCTCCTGGCCGCCATCTGCCGCCCCGTCACCCTGAGCGTCCGCCTGGGCATTTCCGCCAAGCTCGACCTCGGGCAGGTCCGCGAACTCTGGGACGGGATCGTCTCCGCCGCCAAAGAACACGGATATACCGCCCTCGACCTGGACCTGTTCCCCTCCCGGAACGGCCTGGTCATCAGCCTGTCCGCCACCGGTGAATGCAACAAACTCACCGACGCCCGCCGGCCTGCGCCCAAGACGAAAGACCTCCTCTGCCTGAGCGGCAGCGTAGGCGGCGCCTATTTCGGCATGCGTATCCTCCAGCGCGAAAAGCAGCGCTTCGACAGCGAAAACGTCCAGCCGCAGCTGGAACAATACCGGATGATGGTCGGCTCCTACCTGAAGCCCGAAATCAGCCCGTTTACGGTGCCGCAGCTCATCGAGGGGGATATCCTCCCGTCCGCGGGCGTACTCGTTGACAGAGGGCTCGCAGATGCCGTAAAACGGCTGGTCCGTACCACCGGGCTCGGCGCCAAAGTCTATGCCGACCGGATTCCCTTCGAAGGCCAGTCCTTCGACCTCGGTCGCACCCTCAACGTGGATCCCGTCTCCGCCGCCATGAATGGCGGGGAAGACTACCGTCTGCTCTTCGTTGTTCCCATCCTGAAAATGGAACAGTTCCGCAGGGACTTCCAAACCTTTGAAATCATCGGCCACCTCGCCCAGCCCGAAGTCGGCGCCGTCCTGGTCACCCCCGAAGGTGTCGAACTCCCGATGAAAGCCCAAGGCTGGCCCGACTCCATGGAATAGGAGGGACGAGCGAAGCGAGGGTTGTTGAAATGAGGTAGCTGATTCTTCGGAATGCCACCCATGGCCACCGACATACAAAAAGAGGATTGACCAATTATCGGCAGTCTTTTGCTTTTCTTACCGGCAGGACGGTCAAGGCAATAGAACTGATCCTATTGGTAGACCAGCACCCTTCTCAAGGCCCAGGCGTACAGGAGATCGGCAGAGATGGTGATGATTTCCATCGCGATAAGTCCCCATCGGAATTCCAACAGGCCTGTAACATAGAAAAGGACGGGTATCAGGTTCACTATCAATATCCGTAGGATCATCCACATGCCCACGTTGCCCAGATACCCCCGGTACCATACCAGGAGAAGGATGCCAAGCGGAAGATAGATAAGCGGCAGCAGCGTTGCGAAGGTTGCAGATAACCCGTGTGCCGGTTCCCCCAGGCAGAAAAAGACAAACCCAAGCAGGTTCATCCCAATCGCTATCCACCAAAATGCGGTCAAGGGGTGAGGGAGTCCTTTCATCCCGCGAAGCATGGCATAATACATCACCACCATGCCTGCCGTATTGAGCAATCCGTTAAGGATGGGGATGTGGGAAATCATCCAACTTTGAACAGGCCCATACGTACAAACGGCCGATAAAACCATTAGTGCGAAAGCGAATTCTATAAGCATGCGCGGCAGTCCGCTGTGCAGGGAATTGATTTGTGTCGAAGTTTTCATGACGATTACAAAAATAAAGAATTATGGCCGAAAAAAGAAAGACTTGCCATTAAA
Organism: Bacteroidales bacterium; assembly: GCA_017471025.1. Taxonomy (GTDB): domain Bacteria; phylum Bacteroidota; class Bacteroidia; order Bacteroidales; family UBA932; genus Cryptobacteroides. Next base: position 21,387 of record JAFUWX010000008.1, on the reverse strand, counting down.
ATCCCAGAAGTGCATTGATTTTTGCCAAAGTGTAGCTAATTTGGCCATAATACGTTTTGGATAAAACCAGAGGAATTCTTTACCTTTGTCAATCCATCATAGACAATGACGAACGCGGCATCTACAATCATCTTTTTATCTCTGCTTCTCGCCTTTTTGGCAATGATAGTGGTAATAGTACTACTTGTCCGGACAACCCGTACTGTGGTGGATAAAAATACAAGCCTTACCCAGCAACTGTTGGAGACGCCCGTAGACCAAATAAGACAGGATATCTCTTCAGTGGAGCAGCCAATGAAAATGGATGATGCACAACTGCTGGCATGGCTGGATTCAAAAATGGAGGAAACCGCATTGTATCTGCAACCAGACATAGACCTGAAAACAGTGGCGGAGACTTTTGGTCTTTCCCAGCGCCGCATAATCCGCTTGCTGAAAAACCAGTCCCGGTATGGCAATTTTGCCTCCTATCTTACGGAGAAGCGTCTTGAAAAAGCGTGTTCCCTCCTGAAAAAGCACCCCGAATACACCATCGAAAGCATTTGTATAGATGCCGGCTTTTCTTCCAGGCGTACTTTCCAAACCATCTTTAAAACCCGTTTGGGTATGAGCCCCTCGGAATACAGGAGCGCTGTCATCAATGAGCAATAATGATAATACCTTAAAATAACATCTAATGAAGCGTTTACTCTGCCTGTTGCTCCCGCTGCTCATGCTGGGATGCCAAGACATCGAAACTGAAATGGCCGACATCAAGTCCCGCCTTATCTCCCTGGAGGGAACGGCCATCGCTTCTATTCAAGACCAGGTTTCCTCTATCCAGAAAACCATCGAGGCCTTGAAGGAGGCTCGGACCGAACAGGGTGAGGAGGATACCCGGCTGGAAGACCTTCTCACCATCAGACTGACAATTACCGCCGACTGATAACAACAAAGCGTATGAAAAAGATCCAAGCTCCTCTTTTTCTTCTTGTACTGCTGGCCCTGGTGTCCTGTGGCAGTGCCCGATACACGGGTTCCGGTTCTTCACAAGTATCCAATATCCAGGAATTTGCTTTCCTGAAGCCCTGCTCCTACATGGTATTTTACGATACCGATGGCGGCTCTTACAGTCAGCAAAGTTCCGACGTCGCCACCGACGTCATCAGCCAGATTATCAATTTGGAGCGTTTCCCCTTCACCGAAATGCTTCCGGCCGATTATGAGGGAGAAGACAGCGAAACCATGACATGGGCGCGGAACCTGGTAGATCTCAAGAAGAACCAGGTAGACCGTCTGCGGGTCCCCAGGTCCCTCCTCAAACGGATGGAAAGCGTAAACAACCGTTACGGCGTCCTCATCTATTCCAGGGGCTATACTATGTCCCAGGAGGCCTATGATAGAGAAAGGCGTACAAAAGTCGCCAGCAGATTGATTGACAAAGCGGCCGAAAAATTAACCGGCATCAGCGGTCTCACCAACCCCAGCCAGAGTTACATCCCCAACGATCCGTACGGCAACTATATGGTTTGCGTCGTCATCGACAAACAGGAGCAGCGCGTAATCTATTATGCCCAGCAGGTGCCCACCTTCGCCTCCCATCCCAAAGACAATGCCGACGTCAGCAAACTTTTACACAAACTATTGAAAGATTTTATCCGTTAAACTATTAATTTAAGTCATTCATGAAAACAATTAAATTATTCGCAATTGCAGCAGCCTGCATCGCACTTTTCGCTTCCTGCACCAAGACCGGTGAGCAGAAAGAAGACTACTCCGCTATCCAGAAGCAGCTTATCGGCACATGGGAAGGTGTTAACAAAACCACCGCAACCTTAAACGGACAAGAAATCGATATGGGTTCAACAACCGTTGTTCTCACCTTCACCGAAAAAACTTTGACAAGGAAAGACGGAGAGGGCCCTGCCACCACCTATGACTATGTCATCAAGAAGAACGACGGAAAGTATCTATTCTCCTGCTCATACAAAGGAGAAGAAATCGGCGCTGTTTGGTTTGAGATTAGTGGCAACACCCTCAGCATCGTAGGTGGAGACGGCACCTTCGCCATGACTTTCCCCAAGACCCTCACAAAGAAATAGTCGATAAAAGCATTGAAATCCATTCTTGCTGTGGCCCTGGGGCTTATCCGCACCGGCGCCCTTGCCCAGACAACCCTCAAGGAAGCGGTTGTACCCGGCAACGTCATGGGCGAGGCAGAGAAAGAGCCTATCGTTATCAAGACCTACAAGTTTACCCCTGTAGATTAAAGCGTTCCCATCTGGGATCAACACAAAAAGAGGACTGACCAGACGGCCAGTCCTCTTTGATTTTGCCAATCGGGATTAAGCAGCCTCAAGCTCGAAGATCACCTCGACATTGTAGTTGTTGGTCTCGTTGTAGTTGGCAGCACCGACGAGGGTCAGGAACAGCTTGTTGCCCACCACGCGGATGATACCGGTCGCCCTGGCGGAAAGGATCATGTTGCCTTCCGTGCTCTCGAAAACATAACCGAAAGTACCCGCATTGATATCCAGGTTGTTCAGCGTGCCAGCGAAAGCATCCTTGCCCGTGAACTCGATGGACACGGAACCGGACTCGGTCAGGATGACGCCGCTCACATTGTAACCCTTAAGCGCAGCGATCTTCTCGGCGCTGACGCCTTCGATCTTGCTGGAAATCCATTCGCCGATGGACTCGAGGTTGCAGCCATCGTTGAAAACCTTGGTCAGGCCGGCCGGGATACCGGTACCGGAAGCGTTGATCGTGGTCGCCTTGACTTTCCACTCGCGGGCCACCTTCTTGAACAGGTCGCTGTCAGCGCCGACCATCGCCTTGACCTCAGTCACATTGACGGTTACGGTCTCGCCATCCACCACAGCGGTGATGCTGTAGCCGTCGCCGGTCTGGTTCAGCGTGAAGGTACCGAGACCTTCGATTTCATAGGTGGTACCCGGGGTAGCCTTGACCGCCTTCACGGTATATTTGCAAACCTTCGCACCGATTTCGGCCTTGACGGCCTTCGGGTTCTCAACCTCGCGGTTGGCGTAGTCGATGATGGCGATAGCCTTCTGGCCATTGGTGAGTTCGAGGGACTTCAGCGCGGCGGTCCTGCCATCGACACCCTTCACCTTGATCTCCTGGGCTTCCGCGGAAGAAGCCTTGGTCACGAATTCCACCTTCACCTGGTGCGGCTTGTTGACCGGGTCGGCGAGGGTAAACGGCTGATTCTCAGAGTTGTTTTTCTTGCAGGAGAATGCGGCGGGAAGAATCATGGCCGCTGCCGCAAGCATAATCAAAGTCTTTTTCATATTACGTAATAGTTTTTAATGGTTGGCTAGAAAATCTTGATGAAGATGTTCAACTTCAAGTAGGGGCACCAGCTGGTGACCCTTTTCATGTAATCCAAGGCCTTGATGGGGCCCTTGACGCCGAACTGGGACAATCCCCAGCTGTCCAGCTGCTCCTGGGTGAGGGTGTCGCTCCACTCGGAACCGGTGAGGTCGTCCGAAGTCAGCGAATACGTCAGTTTCTGGGTCATATCCCAGGATCCGCCGGCGGTACGCGGGTGGACATTGTCGAACGCCACGCGGAAACCGCCGCTATAATACACGCCCATGTCGAAGGTGACGCGGACGCGGCTGTCGGGACGGATGGCCCGGCCGAAACCGATGCCCAGGTAAGGCTTGACCGCATTGGTCTTGAGGGACATCTGCATGTTGCCGGTCTTGTCCGTCATGATGCAGTACTGGGCGTTGTGGATATTGACACCCAGGGACTCCCAGTCGCTCGGATCCTTGTCAAACGGCTCGGTGGTGAAAGCCTTGATGACCTTGCCGCCCGAAAGGCTCACCAGGAAACCCGCCGTGAAATGGAAGGAAGTCCGTTTGGTCGGGAAGATGTCGAACAACAGCTTGATGTCGCTGGCGTTCAGCGTCCCGTCCAGGTTGAAGGTATAATTATTCCCGCCGAAAGGAATATCCTTGATATTCAGGAGATCGGCCTTGCCGAAGCGGCCCAGCACCCAAGAGGCTTTCAGCGGAGGGAACCAATCAAGACCGCCTCTGATCTGCACATAGGGGGTAAGGGTGGTCGCGACGACCGGGACGAGCAACGTGGAGAAATCCGTAGGGGAAACACCCAGGGCAAGGTGGTTGAAAATCATCTTGTCCTCCTGGGGGACAAAAGCCGTCGGGTCGAAGGCTTCTTCGGCAACAGTAACATCCTGTGCATGCAGATTAACCGACAGGAATACTGCGGCTGCAGTAAGGAAGATGGCGGTCTTTTTCATATTTTAGCAAAATTAGGTTGATCCGTTTTAGGAGTTTCCCTGCAAATATAGCATATTTCGCCAAAAGTCGTACAACAAAAGGAGGATTTCGACATAAAATGCTCATTCAGCCTAGTTTAAGATGCATGAAGGCCCGAAAACGTTGCATAGGGCCGATTTTTTCTTTTGCAAATCTCTGCATATTTCCGTACTTTTGTTCTCCTAAACCGACACGCTCCATGGCTTTCGTTCATCTGCACGTCCATACCCAATATTCCATCCTCGACGGTCAATCGTCGATAGAAAACCTCTTTAACCGGGCTGAAGAACTCGGCATGCCGGCCCTGGCCATCACCGACCACGGCAATATGTACGGCGTCAAGGAATTCTTCAAATTCGCCAAGAAACACCCCGGCGTCAAGCCCATCATCGGCTGCGAGATCTACGTGGCCAAAGGCGACCATCGCGTCCGCGAGAAGGGATATTACCACCTCATCCTGCTGGCCAAGAACTACCAGGGCTACCTGAACCTCGTGAAAATCGTCTCCGAGGGCCATATCAACGGCTATTACTACCGGCCGCGCGTCAGCCACGAAGTCATCGAGAAGTACCACGAAGGCCTGATCTGTTCGTCCGCCTGCATTGCCGGCGAACTGCCCCGGGCCATCCTTTCGGGCGACGCCGCCCGCGTGGAGGAAGTCCTGTCCTGGCACAAGAAGGTCTTCGGCGAGGACTATTACCTCGAAGTCATGAAGCACAAGACGGAAGTGCCCGGTCTGTCGAACGAGCTTTACGAGGAGCAATGCCGCTACTGCGAAGAGATTTTCCGGCTCGGGGCCGAGCACGGCATCAAGGTCATCGCCACCAACGACGCCCACTTCGTCCGCAAGGAAGACGGCCCGGTGCATGACCGCCTGATCTGCCTGACGACCAACGCCTACATCGACGACCCGAACCGCCTGCGCTACACCCAGCAGGAATACATCAAGACGGAAGAAGAGATGCTGGCCCTGTTCCCGGACCACCCGGAAGCCCTGGAGAATACCCTCGAAGTCGCCGGGAAAATCGAGTCATACAGCATCGACCGCGACCCGGTACTCCCTGTCTATGAGATCGATCCGGCCTTCATGCAGGAGATCGACGCCCACCTGGAAGAATACAAGGACATCATCGACGAAGGCCGCTGCGACAAGCACGGCACCTACCGCGGCGACGGCTTCTGCCACTCGGTCGCCTACCTGTGCCACCTGACCTATGCCGGCGCCCACCGGCGTTATGGCCCCGAGCTGACGCCCGAGCAGGAGGAACGCATCGCCTTCGAGCTCAAGACCATCTGCCGCATGGGCTTCCCGGACTACTTCCTGATCGTCCAGGACTACATCATGGCCTCCCGGCAAATGGGGTCGATGGTCGGCCCGGGCCGTGGCAGCGCCGCCGGCTCCGTCGTCGCTTACTGCCTGGGAATCACGAATTTGGACCCGATCCGATACCAGCTCCTGTTCGAGCGTTTCCTCAATCCGGACCGTATCTCCATGCCGGATATCGACGTCGATTTCGAAGACCTCTCCAAGGCCCATGACTATGTCGAAAAGAAATACGGCGCCTCGCATGTGTCGCGCGTGATTACCTTCGGCACCATGGCCGCCAAGAGCGCCATCAAGGACGTCGCCCGCATCTCCCACCTGTCCATCGACGAATCCAACCGGCTGACCAAGATGGTGCCGGACCGCCTGAGCGAGAAGAAGGAGAAAGAATATCCCTACAATCCCAAGCTAGACGAGCTCAAGCCCGGCTTCAAGGTAGTGGAGAAGGAAGTGGAGGAAGAAGTTGACGGACAGAAGGTTACCGCGAAAAAGACCTTCCAGCGGGGCATGGAAGACGTGGATGTCAAGATCACCCTGAAAAACTGCTACCGCCTCGTGCCCGAATTCAAGGACGAGCTGGAAAACGGTCCGGACATCAACAAGGAGGTCCTCCGTTACGCCCAGGCCCTCGAAGGCACGGTCCGCCAGGTCGGCGTCCACGCCTGCGCCACCATCATCGGCCGCGGGGACCTCACCGACTACCTCCCCATCTGCCTGTCCAAGGATAAGGATACCGGCGAGGACGTGCGCACCTCGCAGTACGACGGCCACTACATCGAGGACGTGGGTATGCTGAAGATGGACTTCCTCGGGCTCATCACCCTGTCCATCATCCACAACTGCCTGGACCTCATCAAGGAAAACCACGGGGTGGATATCGACATCGAAGCCATCCCCATCGACGACAAGCCCACCTACGAACTCTACGGCCGCGGCGACACGACGAGCGTGTTCCAGTTCGAATCCGAAGGCATGAAGAACTGGCTGCAGAAGCTTCACCCGGAACGCTTCGAGGACCTCATCGCTATGAACGCCCTCTACCGCCCGGGTCCGATGGACTATATCCCCGACTTCGTCGAGCGGAAACTGGGCCTGCAGCCCATCGAATACGACCTCCCGGAGATGGAGGAATACCTCAATGACACCTATGGCGTGACCGTCTATCAGGAGCAGGTGATGCTTCTGTCGCAGAAGCTGGCGAACTTCACCAAGGGTGAGGCCGACAAGCTCCGCAAGGCCATGGGTAAGAAGCAGATCGATATCCTGAACAGCCTGAAAGACAAGTTCATGGCCGGGGGCACCGCCAACGGGCACCCGGAGAAAATCCTGGACAAAATCTGGAAAGACTGGGAGAAATTCGCCCAGTACGCCTTCAACAAATCCCATGCGACCTGCTATGCCTGGGTGAGCTACCAGACCGGCTGGCTCAAGTGCCATTATCCGTCCGAATTCTTCGCCTCCTGCCTGACCTGCGCCAAGAGCATGGAGGAAATCAAGAAGATCATGGATGACTGCAAGGGCCACGGTATCAAGGTGTTGAATCCGGATGTCAACGAGAGCAACGCCCATTTCTCGGCCAACAAGAACGGCGACGTCCGCTTCGCCCTCAGCGGCATCAAGGGCTTCGGCGCCAACATCGTCGATGCCATCATCCAGCAGCGGCAGGAGCACGGTCCCTTTGCCGACGTCTGGGATTTCATCGAACGGATGTCCGGCATCGTCAACCGCAAGGCCCTGGAATGCCTGATTTTCTCCGGTGCCCTGGATTCCTTCGGCTATGCCCGCATGCAATACTTCGAGCCCTCCCGGGGCGGCAACCTGTTCATCGACGAACTGCTGCTGTACGGGGAGCGTTTCCGCCAGGGCGAGCAGGACGACGCTTCGTCGCTGTTCGGCGAGGTGGAGGAGCTCAAGCCCGTCCGTCCCGAATTCCCGCCGCTGAGCCTGGAAGAGGACCAGATGCAGCTCCTGCAGAAGGAAAAAGAGCTCGTGGGCATGTTCCTGTCCTCCCATCCGCTGGACAAGTACCGCTTCGAGATGGAGAATTTCGTGACCCTGCCCATCAGCAAGCTGGCCGCCAAGGTCGTCGAATGCGAAGAGAAGAAACAGCCCCAGAAGCGGGTCAGCGTGGCCGGCTTCATCACGGATGTGAAAGTCCTCACCAACAAGGCGGGCAAGCCGTATTCCAAGACGCTGATCGACGATTTCGACGGCTCATACGAACTGGCCCTGTTCGGCCGGGACCATGAGGCCTTCATGAACTATATGCAGCTGCATTCCTCCATTTTCCTGGAAGGGGAAATCGCCGAGAAATACTTCATCCGTCCCGAAGAACGGCGCCCCGGCCAGTCGGTGCCTTATGCCTTCAAGCTCAAGAAGGTGATGCTCCTGGGCAATGTCACCGAGACCTACCTGGGCGGCATCTCCCTCCATCTGGAGACCCCGCAGCTGACGGCCGAATTCCGGCTGAAACTGCTCGACCTGGTCCGCAAGCACCGCGGTAACATCCCGCTGACGCTGTATCTGTTTGACCCGGAGACGCGCTACAAGATCGAATTCCTGTCCAAGAAATTCCAGGTGGCCGTCACCTCGGAGCTGATCGCCGAACTCAAGCAGCTCGGTATCCAGTACAATATCGCGCGGAAATAGCCCTATTTCAGCGCCCGCATCGCATTGAGGACGGCCAGGACGGTCACGCCCACGTCGGCGAACACCGCCATCCACAGCGTAGCCAGGCCGCAGGCGGCCAGTACGAGGACCAGCAGCTTGACGCCGATGGCGAATACCATGTTTTCCCGGGCGATCCGCAGGGTCCGGCGGGCGATCCGCACGGCCATCGCCACCTTGGACGGCTTGTCGTCCATCAGCACCACGTCCGCAGCTTCGATGGCGGCGTCCGATCCCAGGGCGCCCATGGCGATGCCCAGGTCGGCCCGGGCCAGCACCGGCGCATCGTTGATGCCGTCTCCGACAAAGGCCAGGGGGCCTTCCGCCAGCAGTTTTTCGACCTCTTCCACCTTTCCGCCCGGCAGCAGTCCGGCATGCCAGGCATCCAGGCCGAGTTCCCGGGCCACACCGGCGGCGATACGCTCCTGGTCGCCGGTCAGCATCACCGTCTTGCGGACGCCGGCTTCATGCAGGGCGCGGATGCCTTCCGCCGCATCGGCCTTGATCCGGTCGGCGATATGGATATGTCCTTGATAGACACCGTCTATGGCCACATGCACCGTCGTGCCCGAGGTTTCGCAGGGGTGCGCGTCGGCACCTTCGGCGGCCATCAGCTTTTCGTTGCCGACAGCCACCCGCCGGCCGTTCACGCGGGCGGTCAGACCCATGCCGGCATACTCCTGGATATCCGAGATTTCGCAGCCGTCTTCCTCCTGGGGCCAGGCCTCGCGCAGGGCGGCGGCGATGGGATGGACGGAATGCCGCTCGACATGGGATGCGAGATGCAGAAGTTCCTGCTGGTCAATGATTTCCGGATGGACGGCCGTCACGCTGAACACCCCTTCGGTGAGGGTGCCTGTCTTGTCGAACACCACGGTCCTGATGCGGGCGAGGGTGTCCATGAAGGAGGAACCTTTCACCAGGATGCCTTTGCGCGAGGCCCCGCCGATGCCACCGAAAAAGGTCAGCGGGATGGAGATGACCAGGGCGCAGGGGCAGGATACCACCAGGAACATCAGGGCCCGGTAGATCCAGACGGCCCACTGTCCCGTAATCAGGGACGGGATGAGGGCGAGGGCGACGGCTAAGCCCACCACGATGGGGGTATATACCTTGGCGAAACGGGTGATGAAGGTCTCGCTGCGGGACTTGTTCTCCGCGGCTTCTTCGACCAGTTCGAGGATGCGGGCTGCCGTGGATGCGCCGGCTTCCCGGGTGGCCTGCACGCGCAGGACGCCGCTGAGGTTGACGCAGCCGGACAGGATCTCATCGCCCGGGGCGATGCTGCGCGGGATGCTTTCGCCGGTGAGGGCGACGGTGTCCAGGCTGGACTGGCCTTCGAGGACCTGGCCATCGACGGGCACCTTTTTTCCGGGCCGGATGACGAGGATCTCTCCGGGATGGACTTCTTCCGGGCTGACAGTCAAGAGTTTACCATCGCGCTCTACCGTGGCGGTGTCGGGCCGCAGGTCCATCAGATGCGCGATGGATTTGCGGGAGCGCCCTTCGGCGATGCCTTCGAACAGCTCGCCGACCTGGAAGAACAGCATGACGAACACCGCTTCCGGGAACTGGGTCTGGGCCCCGGGCAGGAATCCGATGGCCAGGGCGCCGAGGGTGGCGATGCTCATCAGGAAGTTTTCGTCCAGGGCTTCTCCGTGGGCGAGGGCTTCGGCGGCTTCCTTCAGGGTGTCCCAGCCGACGATGAGGTAGGGGACCAGATAGACCAGCAGGTATTGCCAGGTGGCCCAGTCGGTATGGTGTTCCAGCAGGGCGGCCGCGATCAGCAGCACGGTGGCCGCGCCGATTTTGATCAGGCTTTCCTTCGTGCCGCCTTCTTCGTGGTGATGATGGTGTCCGTGCTCATCTTCATGATGGTGATGCTCATCGAGATGGTGTTCATGATGATGCGGGTGCTCATGTTCATGCGCGTGGCAGGAACAGTCGCTATGGTGCTCGTGTGTTGTCATGATACTTAGGTTTTACGGCACAAAGATAGCGGGTCTTTCCTGCAACCCGGTTGCAAAATGCAGTTCACAAAAAAAGGGACCGGCCATGACGGACCAGTCCCTTCGGGTCTTCTACAAAAGAGGGTTTATTTCTTGTTGTAGGTGAAAATCACCTTGTCAACACGGGTGCCTGCCTCCATGGTCAGCATTAAAGCAGCCACCTGGAAGGAAGGGTCGGTATTATCCCAGGTGAGGGTAAGCGTATTGCCGTTCACAGCCGCCGTATAGACGACATTCTTGGTAATGTTTACCGTCCCCTCTTTTTCCGGAAGGGTAACGGTCAGCTTGTTGCCGTCGATGACATAGGTAAAGGTTTCGCTGAGCGACGCTCCGGTCGGATCCGTGACCTCCTGCTTGCCCTTTCCATCTCCCAGGAACTCGAGCTTGGTGTGCAGGTCGAGTTTAATCTCCTTGTCGAAAGCCACTTTCTTGCCTTCGAAATACAGTTCAAACCCTGCGGGCTCCCATTTTCCGATGATGCTCTTGTCCAGGGTGACAGGCTCCGCTTTCTTGCAGGAGCCCAGGGCAGCCAATCCCAGCAGGAGGGCTGCCGCATACAGAATTTTCTTCATAACTATTTATTGGTTAATCATTCACTATTGGGGTATCTGGGCACCGTAGCCGGCCACGACACCGAACAGGTCCTTCGCTTTCTCCCAAGGATACTTGTTGCAATACATCGACGGACGGACGATTTCGCTGCCCTGCTGGTTCAGGCCGAAGGCCCGGTTGATCTGGTTGGCGGCGGAATTGGCGTTGTAGCTCTGCGAAGACATGATCTTCAGGCTCAGGAAGCCTTCCAGATAGGACTGGTCGATGGCCTTCACGAAGGCGATTTCGCTCTCGGGGAGCTCCTTGTTACCCTCGTATTTCGGACCGATCTGCTCAGCCTCCTCGATGCGGGCGGCCGGGACGGAAATGCTGGCAGCACCCATGGAAGCGATTTCCAGGTCGCGCTTGTTGGCGAAGAAATAATTGTCGAACAGGTTGCTGATCTTGGCCTTCTCCATGGCGGCGGTGGTTTCGTAATAGACCCGCTCCACGGCGCAGTTGCTGTTGCAGCCGAAGATGTTGTTGTGGACATTGATGGTGCGGATGCCGTTCATGAAGCGGAAGCCCTGGCCCATGTCCTCAAAGACCTTGGTACGCGTCCAGGTGAAGAGCACGGTGTTGTGGTGGAAATCCAGCGACACCTGGTCGATTTCGCTGTCTTTCGTGGTGCCCCGGACCTGGCAGGAAGCGTAGCGGCAGGAGATGAAAATGTTGTTGCAGATCTCCATGTGGCCCTTGCCCATCATGGCGGCGATACCGTAGTCGCGGCAGTTGACGAAGATACAGTTGGCTACGCGTACATTGCCTTCCACATCCATGTGCAGGCCGTATTCGTCACCGTTGGCATAGCCCACCTTCGGCACGGCCGGTGCGCCGTCCGGTTCGATGAAACGTCCGGTAAGCACGCCCTTGTTGGGGGTTCCGGTCCGCTCGTCATCGACATTGGCCGCGCAGTAGAGGTTGTTCTCGCCCAGGTCGAAGACGAAGCCGTCGATGACCACCGTGCCCACAGGGCCGGTATAGCCGTAAGGCCGTCTGGCGTTGATGTTGAAGAGTGGGGCGATGAATTTCTGATCGACAGGCTGGAATTTGGTCACATGCTTGATGACGTCGCGCTCGCTGAAGTCGGTCGAGTAGCCGCCGTAGAAGCTGAGGAATTTGCCGCGGTCGTTCTGGGCGTTGCCGAACTTGCCGCATTCGATATAACCCCGGTCCATGTTGCCGAGATAGTTGCCTTCGGCTACCAGGATGACGTCATTGTCTTCGGCCGTGTCGATGGCCTTCTGCAGGTCCTTCATGGCTGTAGCGGGGGTCAGGCCGTCCGCGCGGGCGGAACCCGTCGTGGCGCTGACATAGTAGGTCTTTCCCTTGGCGGCAGGCACCGCGTTGGAAATGGCGGATACGGCAGACGATGCGCCCTTGGACGTCGAGGTCTGTCCCGTTACCTTGGAAGCGCCGTTCTCGACGGCGTCCTTCACGGCATTCTTGGCCTTGTCCTTCAGGCCCTGGAGGAAACTCTGGGCCGACAGCGGAAGGCTGCAGGTCATCAGGGCCATCATGGCGATGGCGATGGATTTGTGTAGATAGTTCTTCATATGATACGTGTTAGAAATGAATCATTGGCGAAAGTTGCAAAAAAAAATGCAGAAAAACAAGCGGCCCCCCGCAGATGTCCTCCCGGACGATGGAATTTTTTATAAAAAAACACGTCCCGCCTTTTCATTTTTCCGCAAAAATATCTAATTTTACGGGGAACGAACATACAGATAACCACTAATTTAATCAACCATGGTATCACATCATCAAGAACTTCATGGCAAGAGGCATGCGGTGTTTGCCTGGATGCTTGCCCTGATGCTCTTGCTTCCTTCCGCCCTATGGGCGCAACAGACGGTGAAAGGAACCGTAACGGATGAAGACGGAGCGCCCCTCCCTGGGGTAGGCGTCGTCGTCAAAGGGACCCGCACCGGCACCATGACAAACTCCGCCGGCTCCTGGACCCTCCGGCTTCCGGAAGGCGCGCGCGAACTGGAATTCTCCTGTCTGGGCATGAACACCGAAGTCGTCCCCATCGCCGGCCGCAGCGTCATCGACGTCACGATGAAAAACAACACCGACTATATCGACGAGGTGGTCATCGTGGGCTATGGCGCCCAGAAAAAGATCCATCTGACCGGCTCCGTGGCCGCCGTCTCCCAGACCGAACTCAAGAAAGCGACGGTGACCAACACCTCGCAGGCGCTGGTGGGCAAACTGCCCGGACTCATCACCCAGCAGTCCCTCGGCCAGCCCGGCTCCGACCAGGTGTCCATCCTCGTGCGCGGCTACTCCTCGTACAACGACGCCGGCACCGTGCTCGTGCTCGTGGACGGCATCGAACGGGATATGAACACCCTCAACCCGGGCGACATCGAGAGCATCTCCGTCCTGAAGGATGCCGCTTCCTGCTCGGTCTATGGCATGAAAGGCGCCAACGGCGTCATCCTGGTCACGACCCGGCGTGGCGACGAAGGCACGGCCTCGGTCAGCTATTCCGGCCGCCTGATCCTCTCCAGCCCGACCCGCCTGCCCCAGATGCTTGGCGGCGAGCAGTACATGAAGTACTACAACCTCGGCTACCAGATGGACCAGATGAGCACGGGCGTCGCCCAGGAAGACACGGTACCCTTCTTCACGGCGGCCGATATCGCCAAGGTGAACAACGGGGACCTCAGCGACGGCATCGAGAACACCAGCTGGATCGACCCCATGCTGCGCACCACGCTCACCCACCAGCACAACATTTCCGTGTCGGGCGGCTCCTCCAAGGTCAATTATTACATCAGCGGCGCCTTCCAGCGCCAGAACGGCTTCCTCGAAGACCACTACAGCCAGCGGACCAACGTGCGTTCCAACGTCGATGCCCGGCCGTCCAAGAACCTGAAGATCAGCCTCAATCTCGGATTGATGGTCCAGGACTACAACCAGCCCGGCGTGATGTCCTTCGCCAACGGCCAGCTCGGCGGCACGGTCCCGTTCTGCCTGATGTACGCCCTGCCTTTCGTTCCGCAGACCTACGAAATGGACGCGGCGCCCCAGTACAAGGGCATGGCCACGTCCGGCATGCGCACCAGCGGCGCCTTCGTGGCGAACGCGGTCTATGGCGCCTCCCACAGCGGCTATGCCAAGACCCAGACCCTCAAGGTCGAGACGGCGGCCCGGGCCGAGTATTCCTTCCCCTTCCTGAAGGGCTTGAAAGCGGCCTTCAACTACAGCTGGGACCTGCGTGACATCGATTCCAAGACCTTCGCCTACGGCTATAAGGTCATGGCCTGGAACTTCATGGCCAAGACTTTCGACCCCGAGCCCATGATGTGTTCCAACGCCCTGGAGACCGGCAACCTGGCCATGGGCAACGAACGCTTTTTCCAGACCATCCTCCGTCCCGAGATTTCCTACAACGGGAAATTCGGCGACCACGAAGTCTCCGCGCTCTTCCTGTATGAGCTTAACCAGTTGAGGAGCAAGAAGTTGGAAGGCGGCGGCATGAAGTTCGGCTTCTTCGATATCGTGGAAATCAGCCAGGCCGACCCCACCACCCTGAAGTCCTCCAGCTCCTCCGGCATCAGCGCCTACGCCGGCTATGTGGGCCGTATCAATTACGCTTATGCCGACAAGTACCTCCTGGAGGTGGCCGCCCGTTACGACGGCTCGTACAAGTTCGCCAAGGAACACCGCTGGGGCTTCTTCCCCTCCGTATCCGCCGGCTGGGTCGTGTCCAACGAGGATTTCTTCAAGGACAACGTCTCCGCCATCGACCTGCTGAAGCTTCGCGGCTCCCTGGGCGAGGTGGGTAACGACAATGTCAACCCCTGGCTGTACCGGAAGAGCTATGCCAGCAGCCAGAATGCCGTCGCCTTCGGCCAGACGGCCCAGTCCAGCCTGTACAACACCGTTTCCTATCCGCGGTACGACCTGACCTGGGAGCGCATCCGCACCTATGACGTCGGTATGGAACTCTCTGCCTGGAAGGGCCTGCTGAGCCTGGAATTCGACTGGTTCTACAAATATACCTACGATATCCTCAACAGCCTGGGCGCGGCCTATCCGGGCTCCCTGGGCGGGCATTATCCGACCAACCAGAACGACGGTAAGTTCGACAACCGCGGCTTCGAGCTGTCGCTGCGCCACGAGCACCGCGTCGGGGACTTCTACTACCGCCTGGCCGGGAACGTCTCCTGGGCCCGCAACCGCATCCTGAAGAAGACCGAAGCCGACAACGTCCTGCCCTGGCAGAGCACCATCGGCACCTCCATCGGCGCCATCTGGGGCTATCGTTCCGACGGCCTGTACCAGACCCAGGAAGACCTGGACAACGCCCCGCAGGGCGTGGATGTCCAGCTCGGCGATATCAAATATGTCGATATCAACGGCGACGGCAAGCTCGACGGCGACGATATGGTCCAGATCGGCCGGAACATCCGGCCCGAGCTGATGTATGCCTTGCAGGCGGACTTGAACTGGAAAGGCCTCGATCTCAACATCCAGTTCCAGGGCGGCGCCCTGTGCGACAAGATGCTACTCGGCAAATGGGCGAACGGCGTGACCGACGCCAACCCGCTGACCCGGCCCTTCTACGCCGGCTATGACAACGCTCCGCTCTACCTGGTGGAGAACAGCTGGCGCCCGGACAACACGGCGGCCGAATATCCCCGCCTGTCCGTCAACGGCGGCTCCTATGCCAACAACTACCGGGTCTCCGACTTCTGGATGCGCGACGGCGCCTACCTCCGGCTGAAGAACGTCAGCCTGGGTTACACCCTGCCGTCCAAATGGACCCGCAAGATCAACATCCAGAACATCCGCCTGTCCGTCACGGGCAACAACCTGTTGACATTCACACAGTTCAAGTATCTGGATCCGGAAAGTCCGAATGCGGTCACCGGCTACTACCCGCAGCAGCGCACCGTCACCTTCGGCCTGGATATCACCTTCTAAACCGTATGGCCATGAAAACAAGAAACCTCATCTATATCGCGGCCATCCTGAGCTGCACCTTCGCCTGCAAGGACCCGCTGGAGCTGGACCCCACCGGCTGGCACAGCGAGACGGTCGTCTATGATTCGCCGGAGCACATGGACCTCTATGTCAAGAGCTTATACGCCGTGCTGTACGCCAACGCGGACATCTCCGCCGGCTATATCTTCGACGACTGCGTGACCGACCTGGTCAAGGAAAGCTGGTACGGCACCGGCGGTGGCACCGTGAACAAGTTCTTCTACCAGAGCGACATCATCACGCCCGAAAGCAACTTCCGCTCCAACTGGGGCATGTACAGCTATATCCGCCAGATCAACGAATTCTTCTTCGACTATAACTATGGCTATATCAAGGCCATAGACCCGGAAATCGTCAAGGTCCGCCTGGCCGAAGCCCGTTTCCTGCGCGCCTTTGCCTACCAGGAGTTGGTGCTCCGCCACGGGGGTGTCATCCTGCGTGTCCGCGAGGACCATGTCGATGGCCCCGAGGACAAGGCCATGGCCCGTACGCCCGAGCAGCAGTGCTGGGACTTCATCATTTCCGAGTATGAAAAGGCGGCGGCCGACCTGCCGCTGAGCTGGTCCGGCACCGATTACGGACGCATCACCAAAGGCGCGGCCATCGGCATGAAGGCCCGGGCTAACCTCTACGCGAAGCGCTGGCAGAAGGCGGTCGATGCCTGTGACGAACTCTTCGAACTGAATCAGTATCAGTTGCTTGCGGGCAGCACCTACGACGACTATTACAAGATTTTCACCTCCTTCCAGAACAAGGAGCTGATCCTGCCTGTCCTCTTTGCGCAGAGCACGGGCGGCGCCACGGGCAAGCAGCACAACTTCAATTCCTATTTCTGCCCGCCCGGCGACGGCCAGCCCTACAACGTCTCGGTCGGCGCGGCGGCGACGCCCACGGAGGAATATGCCTCCCGCTTCGACATCAAGGTCGGCGGCACCTGGCAGGCCTTCGACTGGGACAACCTCGCCAGCTACGGCGGCAAGCCCTTCGACAACCGGGACCCCCGCTTCTATGCCTCCATCCTCTACAACGGCGCCCCGTGGAAGGGCCGTACCCTGGAGATCTACGAAGACGGCCTGGACGGCTTCATGACCTACAAGAGCGAAGGCCAGGACAACCAGCACAAATCGACCACGGGCTACCTTTTCCGCAAATTCGTCAGCGACGACGCGTCGATGAACTACACATCCATCCTCAGCGGACAGTACTGGGTGGAAATGCGCCTGGCCGAGATCTATCTCATCCGCTCCGAAGCCAACGCCCGCCTGGAGCAGTGGAAAAAGGCCTATGACGACCTGAACGCCATCCGCGGCCGGGCCGGCCTGGACGAAGCCCCCCAGAAGAACAACTGGGACGACTACCAGAAGGACCTGGACAAGGAACGCGTCTGCGAGCTGGGTCTGGAAGGCCACCGCTTCTTCGACCTGGTCCGCTGGGGCAAGGCCCAGGAAGTGCTGGACGGCAAACGCCTGCACGGGGTCAAGGCGACCCCGGTCTCGGGCGGATTCTCCTACGAGGTGGTCGAATGCGATACGCAGGACCGCCATTTCCCGGCCAAATACAACATCTGGCCCATTCCTTATTCCGAACTGACCACCAACAAACTGTGCGAACAGAACGCGGTCTGGGGTGGCACATGGACCGATTAAGCAAGTATGAGAAACACAGTTACTTACGCGCTCCTGGCGCTGCTTTGCCTGGCCGGCTGCCAAAAGCCGGAATACAACCTGGTGACCCCCGGGGAAGACAGCCAGAATGTGATGACGCTGACCGTCAAGGGCCTCGTCGGCACGGACCGCATGACGGAATATCCGGCCACCGTCGATGAGCAGAACGGGGTCATCACCCTGTCGCTTCCCTATTACCTGAGCAATACCGAGCCGATCATGCCGGACATCACCAAGGTCCGGCTGACGGCGACCCTCCCCCTGGGGGCGACCTTCAACCCGCCCCTGTCCGGGTACAAAGACCTGACGGACGGCTTCAAATCCACCCTGACCTATGCCGACGGCACCCGCAAGGAATACACCTTCGTCGTGGATCTGGTGAAATCCGACGCGGCCCTCCTGCTGGACGTAGTCCTGGAAGACCCGGATATCATCTATTCCATCGTGCATCCTTCGGAAGGGAAGCAGGGTACCCTCACCCTTCCCTTGGACGACGACACGCGGCCGTATCTGGAGAAAGCCCGGCCCAAGGTTTCGGCCTGGGCGACCTTCGAGAGCGATGCCTATGACCCGGCCACGGGGCTGGTCGATCTGACGGTCGGCGGAGCGCTCCGGGTCGTCTCGCACAGCGGCAAGGTGACCAGTGTCTATCAAATCGTCCATGAGGTGCCAGAGCACCTGGAGGGCCTGCGCAAGGTCAAGCCGCTCTTCGCCTTCCAGCCCACCCAGGCGGATGCCCACGGCATGGTGCTGGACGCCAACCGCAGCATGGCGGTCGTCGGGGATTACCTGATCCTGTCCCATGCGTTCGATTATACCAAAATGGCTGTCTATAACCGCTTTACGGGCGAATATCTGGGCGACGACCTGGTCAACACCTCGACCTTCGCCACCGAAGAACTGACGGACAACATGCAGTTCTGGGCCATCGCCTCCGATGACGCCGGCCACCTGGTCGCGGCCACCTATGTGGATACCCGCAGCGACACCGAGAACGGCACCGTCCGCATCTTCGTCTGGCCCGACGGCATCGACGCCCCGCCTGTTTCCAAGGAATGGGCCGGCTTCTGGCACTGGGGCACCGGCGCGGCCTGGGCCTTCTCCAACCTGAAGGTCGCGGGCGACGTGACGGGCAATGCCGTCATCGGCACCAGTGCGTCCTCCGGCCGGGCCGTCTTCGCCACAATCCGTGACGGGGCCAACGTAGCGACCCGCTTCAGCACCCAGATTCACGAAGGGTCCTCCTGGTGGAGCTCCAACGTGATTCCGACCAGCGGCGAGGCCACCGGCGTGGACGACGTGCAGTTCATCAGCGTATCCGGCAACTTCCGCCAGTACATCTCCTATGCCCCCGGCGCCATCTTCGCCCTGAAGGACGTCAACACGGCGGGGTATTGGTACATGGGCGGCGGCCAGTACCAGCGCAATGCCATCGGCGGCGACTGGATCCAGGCCGAAGACCATTGCCTGCTGGGCGTGATGAACGGCTGGTACGCCGGCAGCGCCGACCCCTACACCAACAACCATTTCTACTATCAGCTGGTCGTCAGCGACATCACGGCCGCCCCGGGCGAGAATTCCTTCACCGACGGACTGATTTTCGCCTCGCGCAGCAGCGAGAACGACAACATCCGCGAGGGCATGGGCTATGGCGTGCAGGGCATGCTGTCGCCGTTCGCCTTCGAGAACGGCCAGACGGTCCTCGGGCCCAACTCCTTCGCCCCCAACAAAAACCAGTTCGGCGACGTGGTCATGGCCAAGAGTTCTGAAAAACGCATCCAGGTCTATGCCATGGCCATGAACCTGGGCGTGATCGCTTATGAAATATCTTATTATTAAACACTTGAATATGAAGAAATTAATGATTATTCTCAGTGCGCTGGCCCTCATGTTCGGGGCATATAGCTGCACCAAGACTCCGGAGAATCCGGGCAAGCCGGACGAGACCTCTCAGGACCCGTCCGAGGAGCCGGTGGTTTCCGAGGATCCGAGCGAGAGCCCGGATGACAAACTCTCCATCACCGAAATCTATCCCATCGGCGAAGCCCTGTCCTGGGGCTGGAACATCTCCGGCATGGAAGCCATGACCGGAAACGGCGGCATCTTCACCTGGGAAGGTGAACTGAAGGCCCACGTCGAATTCAAATTCCTCCTGCAGAAGCAGGACAATGTCTGGTGGCCCGGCCTGGTGCGCGACGTCACCTCGGACGATCCCTATGCCATCATCGTGGGCACGGACGACTCGATGGACAACAAGTTCCGCGTCGATGTGCATGGTGTCTATCTGATTACCATTGACGCGAAGGACAGCGATGCCCTTTCGATGACGGTCGAGCTCAAGGAAGAAATCAAGGATGAGAAAATCGAGATCACCGAGCTCTATCTGCTGGGCAGTTCTACCGCGTGGGGCTGGAGCCTGGATGAGATGGAGGCTTTCTCCACCTCCGGCGACGGCATCTTCACCTGGTCCGGCAAGCTTACGGCCGGCGGCGAGCTCCGTCTCCCTCTCCAGAAACAATCCAATGTCTGGTGGCCTTGCCTGGTCAAGGGCGCCGAGGACGGCACCCTGGCCGTCGGCTACAGCGACGCGGACAAGAACAACCTCGACGTCCCGGCTGACGGATACTATCTCATCACCGTCAATGCCAACGAGATGACCTACACGATGGAGCCCTTCGAGCTGCCGGCCATCCAGGTCAAGCCGCTCTTCGGCTTCCAGGCCACCCAGGCTGATCCTCACGGCATGACCCTGGACGCCAACTACACCCTGGCCGTCGTGGGCGACTACCTGGTGCTGTCCAATGCCCTGGATTACACGAAAATGCCTGTCTATAACCGTTTTACGGGCGAATTCCTCGGCGATGAATTCGTGGATACCTCCAACTTCGAGTCCGAGAGCATTGACGGGACCATGCACTTCATGGCCATCGCCAACGATGATGCCGACCACCTGGTCGCGGCCACCTTCGTCGATACGCGTGACGGCAGCGGCGAGAACGGCACCGTGCGGATTTTCACCTGGGACAACGGGCTCGGCAGCGCGCCCGCTTCGAAGGAATGGGCCGGCTTCTGGCACTGGGGTGCCGGTGCGGCCTGGGCCTTCTCCAACCTGAAGGTTGCGGGCGACGTCACCAAAAACGCCGTCCTGGGCACCAGCTCCACCTCCGGCAAGGCGGTCTTCGCCGCGATCCGCGACGGCAAATCCATCAGCACCCGTTTCATCTCGGACATCCATGAAGGTTCCGCCTGGTGGAGTTCCAACGTGATTCCGACCGACGGCGAGGCAACCGGCGCCGACAACGTCAAGTTCATGAGCGTATCCGGCAATTTCCGCCAGTATCTCTCCTATGCCCCGGGTGCCGTCTTCGACCTCAGCGAGAATTATTGGTACATGGGCGGCGGCCAGTACCAGCGCAATGCCATCGGCGGCGACTGGATCCAGGCGGCCGGACGCAACCTCTTCGGTGTGCTGAACGGCTGGTATGCCGGCAGCGCGGACTCCTTCGGCAACAACCAGTTCTACTACCAGCTGGTCGTCAGCGACATCACGGCCGCTCCCACCGCCTCTTCCCTGACGGACGGACTGATTTTCGCCTCCCGTTCCTCTGCCAACGAGAAGGGTCTCGAAGGCATGGGTTATGGGGAGCAGGGCATGTCCTCGCCCTTTGCCTATGAATCGGGCCAGACGGTCCTCGGACCGAACGCCGTGGCGGCGAACAAGAACCAGATCGGCGACGTGGCCTTTGCTTCCACCGGCAGCAACAAGGTGCAGGTCTATGCCGTGGTCATGAACCTGGGTCTGGTCGGCTACGAAATCACTTTTAACGAATAATCTATTGCGGCGG
>JAFUWX010000079.1 GCA_017471025.1 Bacteroidales bacterium | reverse complement strand
GCTTAGAGACCTTGTAACTTGCTGATTTACAGTAGTTTAGTAGGAGTGGAGCATAGGAGAATCGAACTCCTGACCTTTTGAATGCCATTCAAACGCTCTACCAACTGAGCTAATACCCCGTTTGTGGATTGCAAAGGTAGGCATTATTTTTTAATCCGCAAAGGATTTTTTAAGAAAATTTACGCAGGGCGCAAAAAAAGCCGACGCATCAGAACGTCGGCTTCATCAGGGGCTCAAGTTGAGCCAGGATTTTCTTGCTGAGAACGGGGCGGCTGTACCAATCGCGGATGACCTTGCTGCGGTGGCAGTCCGATCCGACCATGCAGTACCAGCCTTTGTCCAGCAACTTCATCGCCCGCTGGACGGAGCCGGGGCCATAGTGGCCGATGATGGAAGGCAGGTTGAGCTGCATCAGCACGCCCATTTCATGGAGCCGCGCGTAGTCTTTGTCCTCCAGATAACGATAGCGCTCGGGATGGGCCAGGATGGGTGTATAGCCGCTCACCATGATATCGCCCAGCGTCTCCCAAAAGCCCACGGGCGGAGACCAGGTGGAGGTCTCCACCAGGACCTTGTTGGTGCCGTGCAGCAGCAGGTCACGTGCCTCAAGCCGCTGCGTAAACAGCGTATCGATCATGTATTCGGAAGCCAGGTGGAGGGTTATGCCCCCATGATAGACGGCCTGCAGCTCGGCAAAACGAGCCTTGAGCCCTTCTGTGGTATTCGGCACATCCTCCATCGTATGCGGCGTCAGCCACAGATCCGTCAACCCGGCTTCTTCCAGGTAAGCCAGGATGGAAAGGGACTCCTCCTGCGTACGGACGCCGTCGTCAACCCCCCACAGGATGTGGGAATGGTTATCGACGGCGCCATGCAGAAGCCCGCTTTCCAGCAGGGATTTTTTCTTCTGAAAGAGACCGAACATTATTCGTCCTTGTCTGATTCGCCATAGCCGTAGCCATAGCCGTAACCGTAGCCATAACCACCATAGCCAGAGCCGTAGCCATAACCATAGCCGCCATAGCCGTAACCGCTGCCCTTATGCGCTTCCACGCCATTGAGGATGACGGTCATGCGGTTGTATTTGCCGCTGTCATACAGCTCCTGGACCGCCGGGAGGGCGCGTCTGTCGAACAGGCCGGCACGCATGACGAAGATGGTAATGTCCGCGCACTTGGCGATGATGCCGGTATCGGCAACGATATCGACAGGCGGGCAGTCGATGAAGATATAGTCGTACATGCCGCTCAGTTCATCCATCATCTTCGTGAAGGTATCGGACACCAGCAACTCGGCCGGGTTGGGCGGCAGCGCGCCGACCGGCAGGAGGAAGAGGTTGTCCTGGACCTTGACGATATGGTCACGGAAGGTCGCGACCTTTCCGCTCAGGAAGGCGGACACGCCGGTATGGTTCTCGTCCAGGACCTTGGACAGGGTAGCCTTGCGCAGGTCGAGGTCAAGCAGGAGCACCTTGGCGCCCTTCAGCGCCATGGTAGCGGCCATATTCATGATAATGAAGGTCTTACCGGCATTGGGGTTGAAGGAGGTCACCATGATCTTCTGGGAGCCTTCGCCGCCGGCGGTCATGATGTCCAGGTTGGTACGCAGGACACGGAAGGCCTCGTTCATCATATCGCGACGGCCGGCCTGTACGATGACCCGGCTGTTGTGGTCGTTGAAGCGGTTCGTCCGCAGTCGCTGGAACCAATTGCCCTTGAGGCCCATCTGCGGGATTTCCGCCAGGAACGGCACGTCGAGTTTGGCGATGTCGCCACGGCCGCCCACCTTGGTATCCAGCTGCTTGATCAGGAAGAACACGGCGAAAGGAATGCCCAAGCCCAGGATCAGGGCCACCAGCAGGATCATCTTGCTGTTCGGGGCCACCGGGCTCGGAGAGCCGTTCGGCTGCATGATGATACGGGTGTTGCCCACGTTCACCAGGGCGGCGATTTCATTCTCCTCACGCTTCTGGAGCAGATAGATGTACAGCTGCTCCTTCACCTTCTGCTGACGCTCGATGGAGAGCAGGTGCAGCTCCTGTCCGGAGGCGGATGCGATGCGGCGGAGCACATCGTTTTCCTGCTTTTCGATCTGGTCAGCCTGCATCTGCAGGGTGGTGATCAAGTTGTCAATCGAACGGCGGACCGCCACGCGGAGCTGTTCGATAGCTACTGTAAGTTCCTGAACCTGAGGGTTATCCTCACTACTCTGGGCCACATAGCGGCTGCGGTTGATCAAACCGTCGTTGTAGGACTTGATCTGGGTACTGATGCCCTGGTCCGGAAGACCGAGGTTGGCCGGGATCAGGTCGTTGGCATGGGCCGGATCGGAGAGATAGTCGCGGATGAACTTGGCGGTCTCCAACTGGATGTTGACCTCGAAGAACTTGTTCGCATACTGGGCCGACTCCTGGAGATAGGTGTTGGAAACGGCGGAGATATCGGTAATCTTGTTGTTCTCCTTGTAGCGTTTCAGGTCATCTTCCACACCGCCGAGTTCGCGCTGAATGACGTCCAGACGGTCGTTGATGAACTTGGTGGTATTCTCGGCCGCCTTGTTGCGGTTGCGGATCCATTCCTGGTTATAGACCTCGATCAGGGTGCTGATGATGTTCTGGGCCCGGGCGGGGAAAAGGTCCGTCATGGTCAGGACCACCACGGAAGACTCCTTGCCGGAAAGCGAAGCGGTCAGCCGCTGGCCGTAGGACTTGGCCATGGCCATGGAATTGGACCAGGAAACACGGATATCTTTGTCCCACTTCTCGATGTTCAGGGTCGGGAACAGGGCGATGCGGCCGAGTTCATTCGTCACCAGGGTATCGCCCAGGTGGCCCGCATACTTCACCTTGCGGCCAAATTCATCCCGGCCGACGCGGATATCGCGGATCTCATAGGCATCGGGACCGGTCTTGACGAGGTAGTAGGAGAATCCGACGGTCGGATTGTCGCCGGCCAGGACCATTTCCACCGGAGTGTTGGTAAAGAGCTCGCGGGAGCGCAGCCACTGTTTCTCGACATAGCGGGTCTCATAGCCCAGCTTCTCGATGACCTTCTGCATCAGGTCCGGGGAGGTGAAGGCTTCGATCTCGTTATAGACGTTGTTGCCGCTGTTGTAGCGGTAACGGCTCATGGCCGAGGAGAACGAGGCCAGGTCGCGCATCGTCTGATTTTCCGCACTCTCATCGACGATGACCTTGGCGGAACGGTTGTAAGTCTTCGGCTTATAATAGAGATAGAAGATCGCGAAGAAAAGGCAGACGGCCACGGAGATGATATACCAGATCCGGTTGTTCCAGATCATGCCCCAGATATCGGCCAGTTGCAGGGAATTTTCCTCTTCGGGTTCGCCGTTCCAAGCGGCTCTCTTTCTGTTGAGGTTCTCTTCCATAGATGTGTTTGTTTATTTGTTCCGGCTGATGATGGTGGCGATGAGGTTCGCCGTCGTAATCAGGGTGGATCCGATGGATACCCAGAAACTTACGGACCGGAAATTGTTCTCGTTAATGGTGGACTGGCTGGCGCGGACCTTGTTCGGCTCCACATAGATGACGTCGTTCTGCTGGAGGTAGAACGCATCTTCATTCTCATAGAGCTGGGAATCCCGCAGGTCCACGACAAAGACCTTGCGCTGACCGTCCTGCTCGCGGGCGATGCGGACGCAGTCACGCTTGCCGAAAATGGTCAGGTCGCCCGCCAGGGACAGGGCCTCCATCAAGTTGAGACGGTCACCGGAAATGGTATAGGTACCGGGACGGTTCACCTCGCCGAGCACGGAAATCTTGAAATTCAGGAACTCCACGATGACGACCGGGTCCTTCAGCAGACCGCGGCTCTCCAGTTCATTCTTGATCTTGGCCGCGACCTCCCACCGGTTCAATCCGGCGACCGGGACCTTGCCCAGGACCGGGAAGTCGATGGTACCGTCGGTATTGACGGAATAGCCCATCAGGCGGTTGTAGCTGCCGATCATACCCGTCTCGGAACCGGCCTGGTAGCTGACATTCACGAGGTTGAACTGCGCGGCAAGCTCAGGGTTGCGGCCGGAGACGACGATGGAAATCATGTCCTTGGGCTGGACCTTGATGCCTTCGCTGGTATTCAGGGCCATGACCGTGTCCCGCTGGATGTCCTGCAGGTAGTTGATGTTCTTGTAGGTTTGCGAACTGCAGGAGGCCATCGCCAGCACCGCAGCCGCTACGCAGACAAGGAGACAAAATTTTTTCATATCGTATTGACGTTTGTTACATCCCAGGCCCTACACATATAGGGCATGATTACACATTTTGCAAAATTACGCCTAAAAATTCACATTCACAAATGAAAATGATTAACTTTGCATAGAAATAACCCGTTTATGACGAAAATGGAACCAGACAGACCTCCCATCTTCCTCTATACCGACGGAGCGTCGAGCGGCAACCCGGGACCGGGCGGATACGGGGCGATTCTGCGTTGCGGAAGCTATGAAAAAGAGCTCAGCGGCGGATTCGCCTGTACGACCAACAACCGGATGGAACTGCTCGCCGTGATCATGGGGCTGGAAGCCATCCGCTGGGACCATGCCCGGGTGGAGGTCTGGAGCGATTCCTCCTATGTCGTCAAGGCCATCAACGAAGGTTGGCTGGAGAAGTGGCAGCGCAAGCAGTTCGCGAAGGTGAAGAACCCGGATTTATGGCAGCGTTTCCTCGCCGCATACCGCCGCCACTACGTCTCCTTCCACTGGATCAAGGGCCATGCCGGGCATCCGGAGAACGAACGTTGCGACCGGCTCGCCGTCGCCGCGGGACACCAGCCGGACCTGCCGCAGGACAGCGGGTATCTCGAAACGCAGTCGGACATGTTTGAAGAACGATAGAAAAACATATAACATTATGATAAACAACAAATTGGTTGTAGGAATATCCCAAGGTGACGGCAACGGAATCGGCTATGAGGTCATCATCAAATCCCTGGCCGACGCCCGCACGCTGGACGCCTTCACGCCGGTCATTTACGGCTCGTCCAAAATCTTCGGCTTCTACCGGAAGCAGCTCCATAACATCGATCAGCTGGACACATACGTCATCACCAGCGCCAAAGATGCAAAATTCAAGAAAATCAACATCGTAAACTGCCTGCCGGAGACGGTCTATGTCGAGCCCGGACAGTCCACGCCCGAGGCGGCGAAATCGGCCATGACGGCCCTGGACAGGGCCGTTGAGGACCTGAAAAACGGCCTGATCGACGTACTGGTGACCGCCCCCATCAACAAACGGGCGATGGACAAGGAAGGCTTCGGCTATACCGGCCATACGGAATACCTCCAGAACAAGCTGGGCGCCAAGGACGTCGCCATGATCATGGTCAGCGACCGGATGAAGATCGGCGTGGTCACGGGCCATATCCCCCTGAAAGACGTGGCGGGAAGCCTGAGCACGGAAAAGATCCTCGTCAAGCTCCGCCTGATGAACGAATCCCTCAAACGGGACTTCGGCATCGACCGTCCGAACATCGCCGTGCTGGGCCTCAACCCCCATTGCGGGGACGGCGGACTGCTCGGCGACGAAGAACAGAAGATCATCCTGCCGGCCATCCAGGCCGCCCAGGAAGAAGGCATCCTCGCCTTCGGCCCCTACTCCCCCGACGGTTTCTTCGGACTCGGCCATTATTCCAAGTTCAGCGCCACGCTGGCCATGTACCATGACCAGGGACTGTCCCCGTTCAAGGCCCTTTCCTTCGAAGACGGCGTCAACTATACCGCCGGTCTCCCCTACGTCCGCACCTCACCGGACCACGGCACTGCCTATGACATGGCCGGCCGGGACGAGGCTGACCCCCGCTCGATGATGAGCGCCATCTACACCGCCATTGACATCTACCGCAAACGGGCCGCCTACGACAAGCTCGTCGAGGGACGGATGACGCCCCGGGAAAAAGAAGAGAAACAGACTAGGAAACCTCAGATAGTCTGAGGATAGCGTCACAGTATTCCGCGATTTTCTCACGGTGGGTAATGAAGATCATGGTCTTCCCCTGATACCCCGCCGTGAGATTTTTCATCAGGCAGGCTTCCGTCTCCGGATCCAGAGAAGAACTGAACTCGTCCAGCAGCAGGACGGAGCCCGGGCGCAACAGGCCGCGGGCGATGGCGATACGCTGGGCCTGCCCTTCGCTGAGTCCTGCTCCCTGCTCGCCGCAGACCGTATCCAGGCCTCTTTCCAGGGTGCGGACAAAACCGGCAGCCGCACAGTCAAGTGCCTGCCACATCGCTTCTTCCGTAGCGTCAGGATCTCCCAGGATCAGGTTATCCCGGATCGTCCCGCTGAACAGGGAATTCCCCTGCGGAACATAGACCAGGTTCACCCGTGAACGGGCGGACACCGGCACCCGCTGCTTCCCGTCATAGAGGCAGACGCTGCCGGAAACGGGTTTCAGCAAGGACAGCACCAGCCGGATCATCGTACTCTTCCCCACCCCGGTTTCGCCCAGCACGGCGGTCCGGGAGCCGGGACGGAAATCATAACTGAAGCCGTCCAGGATATTCCGGCGGCCGTCGGGATAGCGGAACGTGACCTGGTCGAAGGCGATGCCCACGGGAGCGTCCAGGCGGATCGGCTCCCCATCTTCCTCTTTCGGGGCATCTTCCAGCTCCCGGAGCCGGTCGATGGAGGCCGTGGCATAGACAAAGCCCGGAATCTGCCGCGTCAGGCGGACGGTAGGGCCCTGGACCTGGCCGACGAGCTGGAGGAAAGCCGTCAGGACGCCGAAGGTCAGCGTCCCTTCATAGATACCGAAAACGCCCCAGAACAGGGCGGCCAGATAGCCTGCCCCGAAGGCCAGGGACACGGAGGTACGGGCGAAAACATTGATGTTAGTCCGCCGCACAACCTGCTGATATTCATCTGTTTGCAGCTGAGACAGATAGTCCTGTGCATAATCTTCCCGCTCCAGCGACTGGAGCAGGGTCTTGTGCTGCAGGCTCTCCTGGATATGGCTCTGGACGCGGCTCTCGTTCTCGCGGATTTCTTTCGTCAGGGTCCTGACCTTCCGGAAGAACACCTTGCTGAAAGCCAGGAAGAAAGGAGTGATCAGCAGCAGCACCAGGGCCAGCCGGACATCCATCGTGGCCAGGAAAATCACGGCGGCCACGAGCTGGATGAGGGTCGTGAAGAAGGACGGGAGTTCCTGGCAGATGACCCGGGTCACCTGGTCCGCATCCGAGAAAAGCCGGTTGAGGGTATCGCCGGAGTGCATCTTTTCCTTCCCCTGCCACTGGGATTGGAGCAGGCTGGCGAAGAGGCGCTGACGCAGGATGAAATTCATCTGGGAGAAGGTCAGGTTCTCCAGCCGCGAAGCATAGGCGTTGATACCCAGCCGCAGCAGCATGACGACAACCAGCAGCCCCGCATTGAAGAGCAGGGAATCATAGCCCTCCACCTGCAGCGAGCCTGTCGCGATATCCACCAAGGTCTTGGACAGCCAGATGAAATACAGGTTCAAGCCGACGCTGAGGCAGCCGGCCAGGACATTCAGGATAATAGGAAGACGGGCCCCGGCGGAACTCCGCCAGAGCCATTTCGCATACTCCAGGACAGCCTTCACGGGGTTAAGCTTCCAAAAGCTCCATCTCCGTCCACTTGGCCAGCAGGGCCTCGGCATCCCGCAGAGCCACCTCTTCGGACACCTCGTAACGTTCCAGGAGCAGGTCCTTGAGGGTCTGGGCATCGAATTCTTTCCCCTCGACAGACTCCCATAGATAGGCCGCCGTGTCGTTGAGGCTGATCAATTTGGAGAAATTGACCTGGCTGAGCCCTTCGCCGGAAATCACCGACTGTCCGCAAATCTTGCGAAGCACAAAACCATTCTTGATTTTCATATTCTCATTCCTTGATTATTCGTTTTCCGATGCGGCGGCTTTCCGTTTGGAAAGATGCGCCTTGACCCATCCCGCCCGCTGCTCAAACAGCAGCCACAGGTTCCAGGGAAGCCGCTTGTACAGGACCAGCAGCCAGCGGCGCGCGGGCAGCAGCCGTTTCCAGCGCCGGGCCCGGCGGAGTTCCCGGGGGCTGCGGGGGTCGATGGCCTTCTTCCCGCCCCGGAGGATCCGGATGGCACGCCCGTAAATATCCGTCACGGGACAATGCTCACAGGCGCGCCAAACGCCGTCGCCCATGATTTCCGCCATGCCTTCGGCATCCACCGCCTGCAGACGATGCATGATATAACGGCCTCCGACCCGGAACAGCACGATGTCCCCCGGCTCATACGAGGAAGCGGCCTGGAGTTCGACCAGGTCCCGTTCCCCGCGGATAAACGGAAGCATGCTGTATCCTTTGACCGGAATGGTGACGCGCTGCCCCGCCTGGAGCATGGCCACCACCCGTTCGAAGAACGCGTCATTATTGATCACCATCTTCTGCATTTCGCAAATTTAAACAATTTTATTCTTTGCACCAACGGTCGAGCCAGTCGAAATAGGTCCGGTGCCAGAAGAGGGCGTTCTGCGGCTGGAGGATCCAATGGTTCTCCTCCGGGAAAACCACCAGCTTCGACGGCACGCCCATCATCTGGGCCGCATTGAAGGCCGCCATCCCCTGGTCGTAAGGAATCCGGAAGTCCATGCCGCCATGAATGCACAGGATGGGCGTATGCCATTTCGTGACGTTCGCCGCCGGCGAGTTGGCATAATGCCGCCGGGCCTTGGGAAGGTTGCTCCAGGGAGATCCGCCCTGACGCATGCCGCCGAAAGTCACGCCGTCGCCCGCAGGACCTTGCTGGCCAGGGGTATAGGCATATTCCTGCAGACCGCCGTTGTCCCAGTTCGGGAACCACATCTCTTCGGTCTCATAATACATATAGGTCTCGTCGAAAATACCGGCATGGGCGATGAAGCAATCATACGTATCTTCGTGAATACCAGCCATATAGTACACAGAATATCCACCATAGCTGGCCCCGCAGGCGGCGAGTTTGCCGATGTACGGCTCCGCCTTGATCATGCGGGCCGCGCTGAGGTAATCCTGCATGTTGAGTCCCGGATAATCCCCGGAAATCTGTTCGCACCATTCCTGGCCGAAAGCCGTCGTTCCCCGCCGGTTCGGCAGCACCACGACATAGCCCTGCGCAGCCATCAGCCGGTAGTTCCAACGGTAGGACCAGCCCTGGCTCAGGGTTCCCTGCGGGCCGCCCAGCAGAATCTCGATGGCGGGATACGTCTCGGCGGGATTGAACTCCGGCGGGAAAACCACCCAGGTCTTCATGTTCTTACCGTCCACCGTGGGCACGTCGCGCAGCTCGTATTTGCACGGCTTCAGCTGGGAAAGGATATGCCCGTTTTCATCGGTTATGCGGCTTTCTTCGCCGGTCCGGATATCCACGGCCACGAGTTCCGTCGGGAAATCCATGCTGGAATAGCTGGCGTACAGCACCCCGTCGCCAAAGGCGAAGGGGCTGTTGTAGTCATACCACTGGCCGACCTTCGTCACGCAGCGCGGCGTACCTACGAGAAAACATCCCTCGGCCCGCTGCGGGCCCAGGTCGGACGCCGGAACCTGGAAGATGCCCTGTACGGCCTTGTCATATAAAGCATTGAAATAGATATACTTGCCATCCGGGCTCCAGACCGGGCCCGCCACATTGTAGGGGAAATCTTCCATCGTACGGACGGCGGCGACGGCGGGATTGGCGCTCTGGCCGTCTTCCTCCTCCGCATAGCTCAGGTCGGCCACTTTAAGCCGGGTCCTGTCCGCCTCATAGCCATCCCGGGCCATGCTGACCCAGGCGATGTGCTTGCCGTCCGGACTCCAGACCGGATCGGTATCATAGCCACCGCCCCGGCACAGATGGGTGGTCTCCCCGGTCAGGATGCAGTACAGATAGATGTCCGTATCGGTCGAAAAGGCATAGGCCTTCCCGGTTTTCTTCTTGCACGAATAGGCGATATAGCGGCCGTCGGGCGACCAGCTGAGCTGCTCCAGGCCGCCGAAAGGCTCGATCGGCAGTTCATAGGGTTCCCCGCCCAGGATATCCAGGGCATTGTCCGGGGTAAACACGCCGTCGCGACGGAACGGGACGACATAGGTACGCGGGGTTTCCGTGACCCAATGGTCCCAGTGACGGTACATGAGGTCTTCCGTCACATAGGCCTGGGCCTTGTCCAAGGCCGGGTCGCTGTCGGCGGGTCCGGTCACAGGCCCGGGAATGGTACTGACATACATCAGCTGGCTTCCGTCGGGCGAAAGGCTGAATGCCTGAATGCCCCGGGGCACGTCGCTGATGCACACGCCTGCGCCCAGACGCCCCTTCTGCAACGGGGCCACATAAATCTGCCCGCCCTGGATATAGGCCAGGGTATTATCGTCCACCCAGCGGGCGTTGGAAATGCTTTTCCCGCTGCGGGTCAATTGTTTACGTCCACTGCCATCGGGCCGGCAGACAAAGAGGTTGCGGCAGCTCCGGTTCTGTTCCAGGGAAGTATAGCTCACCCCATACAGGATGCTGCTGCCATCCGTGGAAAGCTGCGGATCGGAAAGGCGGCCCAGGGCCAGCATCACTTCCGGGGTCATCCGCCCGTCTTCGATATGCAGGTCGGCCGGGCCGATATAGGCACCGTCCCCTGCGGGTTTCCTGCAATGACTCATCATGATGACCAATACGGCCAATGCCGTGATTTTCAAAACTTTATTTATCATATTACCTAATAATTGACAGGGTTATTGAGCCGGGCCATACAGGGCCATGGCCCTGCGGTGTTCGCGGGCCACCGCCTCGCGCAGGGAGTCGGGAGCCAGCACTTCCAGGCGGTCCCCATAGCTGCACAGGCGCATGATCAGGCTGTCATTGACCCGGGTCCGCAGGGCAAACCGTACCGGACGCGGTCCCTTGCCCTCCTGGGGCAGCTCCCGCTGAGAGGGATGCAGCGGCAGGTCCCGCAGGAAACGGGCTTCCCGCTCGCTCGTACAGAGGACAATCCGCTCCGGAGACAGGCCTTCGGGCAGATAGACCCCGTAAGATTCGGCGAAAAGTTCATCCACATCGAACCGTTCCGGCATCGCAAAGCCCTGCTGGAGAACCTCCATTTCCTTGATCCGGTCCAGACCATAGACACGCAGCGCCTGCCGCTCCTGGCAATAGCCCACGAGGTACCAGCGTTTCTCGGCCTCTTTCACGGCATAGGGCCGCACATGGAGGGTCTCCCCCGCCTCGGCCGAATATTTCTGATACGTGATGCGGACCAGGTGGTTGTCCGTCATGGCCTCCATCAGCAGGGTCAGCCAGCGCTGCCCGGAAGGGATGTTCTCCACGGCCACCCGCCCGGTCAGGCGCTCCTTGCCCAAAGCCAGCAAGTGATTGACCGTAAAGGTGTTGACCAGCCAGGCCGCCTGCGCGTCCCCATCCGACACATCCGCGCTGGCGCGGATCAGATAGCGATTCGTCGAACGGTCGCAGTCGATCCGGATGCCGAAAATCTCCTCGATGGCTTCCCGGTGGTTGGCAAAGGACCGGCGCGGATAATCCGTGCCGAAATGCAGCCGCCAACGCCGCCCGACCTGCTCCAGGTCAAGTCCGGTATCCCCGGCCTTGATGAAGGTCTGGATCAGCCAGATATATTTCGCAAACAATTCCCCTTTCATGAGATGCGGCTGTAATCGTCTTTGTGATACTTCTCTTTGCGGAGCTCCGCCGAAAGCTGCTGGTTCTGCGGCTTTTCCAGCATCGGGTCATCCTCCAGCACATGCTCGGCATATTCGCGGGCATCGGACAGGATCCGTCCGTCCTTGGCCAGCGAGGCGATGTTCAGGCTGACCGGAAGCCCGCTCTGCTGGGTGCCTTCCAGGTCGCCCGGCCCCCGCATCTTCATGTCTTCCTCCGCCAGGACGAAGCCGTCTTCCGTGCTGCATAGCAAATCCAGCCGCTTCTGGGATTCCTTGCTGACCTTTTCGTCCCGGACCAGGATGCAGTAGGACTTGTCGCTGCCCCGCCCGACCCGGCCGCGCAATTGATGCAACTGGCTGAGGCCGAAGCGCTCCGCGCTCTCGATAACCATGACCGACGCGTTGGGGACATCCACGCCGACTTCGATGACGGTCGTCGAGACCAGGATCTGCGCCCGGCCGGCCACGAAAGCGTCCATGTTGAACCTTTTCTCTTCAGCACTCTGCTGGCCATGGACGATCGCCAGTTTGTACGGCGGGAACGGGAAGTCCGCTACAGTCCGCTCATAGCCCTGCTCCAGGTTCTTGTAATCGACTTTTTCACTCTCGAAAATCAAGGGATAGACGATGAAGACCTGCCGGCCCAGGGCGATCTGGTCCCGGAGGAAACGGTTCAGCGCCGGGCGCCTCCGCTCTGTTATCTGCATGGTTTCCACGGGTTTACGGCCGGGCGGCATCTCATCGATGACGGAGATGCTGAGGTCGCCGTACAAGGTCATGGCCAGCGTCCGGGGAATCGGCGTCGCGGTCATCACGAGGATATGCGGCGGAATCCCGTCGGCGTTCTTCGCCCACAGTTTCGCCCGCTGATCGACGCCGAAGCGGTGCTGCTCATCGACGATGGCCAGGCCCAGCCGGTGGAATATGACCGTATCTTCAATGAGGGCATGCGTCCCGACGATGATGCCGAGACTGCCGTCCTGGAGGGCCTGGTGGATATCCCGGCGTTCGGCGGTCCGGGTGCTGCCGGTCAGGAGCGCGACCCGCACCGACGTGGGGCGCAAATATTTCGATATATTCGCAAAATGCTGCTGCGCAAGTACTTCCGTCGGCGCCATGATGCAGGCCTGGCAACCGTTCGCGACGGCGATCAGGGCCGTCAGCACCGCGACCATCGTCTTGCCGGAGCCCACGTCGCCCTGCAGCAGGCGGTTCATCTGGTGCCCGCTGACCAGGTCGGCACGGATTTCCTTGATGACGCGTTTCTGGGCCCCGGTCAGGGTATAGGGCAATGCCTGGTAGCAGGCGTTGAAATCGGCGCCGACGGCCGGCATGGGGATGCCGCGCTCGTTGCGGCTGCGGATATACTTTTGCTTCAGCAGGGATAGCTGGAGCAGAAACAGTTCTTCGAATTTGAGCCGGTACTGGGCCTTCTGCAGCGATTGGGCATCTTTCGGGAAATGGATATGCTGCAAGGCATACGGCAAGGGGACCAGCCCTTTTTCTTTCAGCACGTAATCCGGCAGGGTCTCCCGGACCTCGGGCAAGGCCAGGGCCAAGGCGCTGCCCATCAGTTTGTTCATGACTTTGCCGGTGATTCCGCCGGACTTGAGTTTGTCCGTGGAGGGATAGACGCCGGTCATGACCCCGCCCGCTCCGCTTCCGGGCAGCAAGGGATTGTCGATTTCGGGATGGACCATGTTGATGCGGCCGCCAAAGGCCGATGGCTTGCCGAAAAACAGGAACTCCTGCCCGGGCTGAAGGCGTCCGAAGGTATATTTGATGCCCCGGAAAAAGACCATCTCCATCTCGCCGGAGCCGTCGCTGACGATGACGCTCAGGCGTTTGACCGTGTTGAAATGGATGCTTTTTTCGGCCTGTACGTCAGCCTCGGTGGGGATGCCGCCGTAGCCGGGCCGCGTTCCGTCAGCCCGCAGGGCACCGTTGACGTCACGCATGTACAGAATCCGGCTTCCGGCCCCCATGAGCATGGTCCGCACCACCGTCGCCTGGACCTGCACATAGGCGGCATCCAGGGGGACGTCGGCGATGCGCTGCACGCTGCTGCGGTCGATATAGCGGAAGGGATACAGGTGGATGAGGTCCTTTACCCGGGCGACGCCGAGTTCGCTGCGCAGCAGGGCGGCCCGCTTGGGTCCTACGCCCGGCAGGTACTGAATATCCGATTCGAGTTCTCCCTGATACATCGCAGCTTGTGCCAGATTTTTGCAAATATACAAAAAAAACCAAACATCGAAAAGGGGCTGATCCGGATGATTCTTCAACGGCGTTCCACAGGGAAAGATGTCCAGCCGGGCAGGCCTCGCCTGCCGAGAATCACGTCGGGTCAGTCCCAGTGACATGATAAAGATTTCGGTTGATATCCCATCAACCAACAGATTGACAGGGGCAAAAATACGGTGTCACAACCGCCGCTGCAAGCAAAGGTGGTTTAAACAGCAGCGATTTTTACGATTTTTATCCGTTTGTGCGATATTTTTATCTCTTATTGGAGAACAGCCGCTTCCGTTGTTTGGAGAAATAATCGTAACTTCGCGGTATGAATGCATCACTTCCAGGCCAGAAGGGCTCTTCGTCAGCCCGACCGACCGAACGGCATCCCTTCGAACCGTTCCTGCCGGCCGGCGCGCGCATGCTCTTTCTGGGCAGTTTCCCGCCCCAGCCCCACCGCTGGTGCATGCCGTTTTATTACCCCAACTGGATCAATGATTTCTGGCGCATCATGGGCCTCATTCACTTCGGGGACAAGGACCACTTCTGCATCCCGGCCGAAAAACGCTTTGACGAGGGGCTGATCCGCAGCTTCTGCAGCGAAGCGGGCCTTGCCTTCTACGATACGGCCTGTGAAGTGCGGCGCCTCAAGGACAATGCCTCCGATGCCTTTCTGGAAGTGGTGACGCCGACCGATATCCCCGCCCTGCTCCGGCGCAT
>JAFUWX010000078.1 GCA_017471025.1 Bacteroidales bacterium | reverse complement strand
AATCGTTCAGGTACTGGATATAGACCTTCTGGCCGAAGGCGCCCTGGAAGAAGGCCGAGATATCGAAGCCTTTCCAGTTGGCGGCGAGGTTCAGACCGGCCGTGAACGTCGGGATGGCGCTGCCTACGAAGGTTCTGTCGTTTCCGTCGATGACGCTGTCGCCGTTGATGTTGGCATATTTCACGTCGCCGGGCTTGATGCCTACGCCCTGGATGGGCGAGGTGATGACCTCGATGTCGTTCTGGAAGATGCCTTCCATCTTGTACATGTAGAAGGCACCGATAGGCTGGCCGACCTCGGTGCGGGTGGCATAGGCGCCGTCATTCACCAGACCGCCCAGGATGGGAGAGTTCAGGCTCAGCACCTCGTTGTGCAGGTATCCGCCGTTGAGGGCGATGTCGAAGCCCCAGTCCTTGAACTGCTTGCGGTAGAAGATTTCCAGATCGACGCCGGTGTTGAGCACGCTGCCGTTGTTGACCCAGGGCGTGGAGGTCTTACCGACGGAGGTAGGGAGGGATTCCTGGACGAGCATGTCCTCGGTGACCTTATAGTAGTAGTCGAGGGAGGCTCCGAGGGACCCTTCCATCAGTTCGATGTCCAGACCGGCGTTGAACTGCTTGGATGTCTCCCATTTGAGCTCGTCGTTGCCCAGGGTGGTCTGCGTGTATCCGTCGGCGAGGTTGTTGCCGAAGGCGTAATAGTATTTTCCGGAATACCTGTCGGAATAGGCATAGAGGCCGATGTTCTGGTTGCCGATGGCGCCGTATCCTACCCGCAGCTTGAGCTTGTTGATGAGGCTCACGTCCTTCATGAAGGCTTCCTGCTCGATGTTCCAACCTGCGGATACAGAGTAGAATGTACCCCATCTGTGACCTTTGCTGAACCGTGAAGAACCGTCCTCGCGAAGGATCGCGGAAACATAGTACTTGCCGCCGTAGTTGTAGTTGACGTTGGCGAAGAAGGAAAGCAGCGCGGAGGCGCTTTCTCCCTGGCTGGAAGTGAGGGTACCTTCGCCCAGGCCGATGTAAAGCAGGTCCTTGTCTTCGGAGGCGAAGGCCTCATTGGCGGAGGACAGCACGTTTTCGTGCTGGCGGATCGCCTCGGCGCCGAGCATGTAGTTGACGCTGTGTCCGCCGAAGGTCATGTTGTGGTTGAAGGTCGAGTTGACCGTCCATCCGACGTTCTCGTTGTTCCTGACCGTCAGGCCGTTGGTCTCGTGGATGCGGTTGTTGGTGCCCCACGTCTTGTTGAACAGGCGGTAGGTGTTGTTCCTGTAATCCAGACCCAGGGTCGTCTTCCAGAAAATATCCTTGGTGAAGTTGACGATGACGTTTCCGGTGGCCAGCAAGGTCTTCGTCTTGTTGGACCTGTCGGTGTAGGCCGCGAGTCCCTCAGGAGAGTATCCGTCTCCGAAGAAGGAGTTGTAAGTACCTGAACCATAGTATTCTCCAGGCATATCGACATAATTGCCGTCAGCGTCGAACACCGGGATGGCCGGGTTGCGGAAGAGGGCGTAGCGTACCACGGAGCCGCCTTCATCGTTCTTGTATCCGTCTCCTGAGGCGGCCAGCAGCCTGTTGTTCGCCAGCGAACCGCTGACGTTGAGATTCACCTTCAGCCAATCCTTGACCTGGGAGGAGACGCTGGCGCGAAGGCCCGCCCTGTCATAGTCGGAGTTTTGGATGATACCCTGCTGGTTGAAATAGGTACCGGAGATGATATACTGGGTCTTGCCGTTGCCGCCGCTGATGGAAAGCTCATGCTGGTGGATGGGCGCAACGCGGAAAATCTCTTCCAGGTGGTTCACGTCGGCGAACTTGTCCCGCTCGGACAGGTCAATCAGTTTGCGGGGGATGGGAATCACGGCGTTGTCGTTGGTCGCCGCCTCGTTGTAGATGGAAATATACTCGTCGGTATTGACCATCTTGGGAAGCTTGCCGTGGAACTGGACACCCGCCTGCATGTTGTAGCTGATCTTGGCGTCTCCGTCCTTACCGCTCTTGGTGGTGATGAGCACGACGCCGTTGGTGGCGCGGGATCCGTAAATGGCCGCTGAAGAAGCGTCCTTCAGCACGGTGATGTTGTCGATGTCACCGGCGGAGAGGGTGTTGAGCGCCCCTTCTACGGGGATGCCGTCCACGATGTACAGCGGGTCGTTGCTCGAAGAAATGGAGCTGGTTCCGCGGACACGCACCGAGATGGAGGCGCCGGGGGCGCCTGTCTGGGCGGTGACGTTCACACCGGCGATGCGTCCCTGCATCGACTCCTGGAGGGAGGATACCGGCACCTTGGTGAGCTGCTCGCCGCCGACCTTGCTGACGGCACCGAGCACATCCCGGCGTTTCATGACGGAATAACCCACGACCACGACTTCGTCGAGGAACTCCGTGTCCTGTTCCAGGGCGACGTTGACGGTGTCCTGGCCCGTGAGGGCGACGGTCACGCTCTTGTAGCCGACATATTCGAAACGCAGGTTGCCGCTTTCCGGGGCATTGATTTCAAACCGGCCGTCCAGGTCGGTGGCGGCGCCGCGGGACGTGCCTTCCACATAGACACTGACGCCGATGAGGGTTTCACCGCTGGCGGCGTCGGTCACCACACCGGAGACCCGGTGCTGGGCCCATGCGCTCAGGCTGATGAAAGCCAGGAGGATGCTAATTATTCTTTTCATACAGGATGGTGTTGTCTTTCGCGTTCATGCCGGCGGGCAGTTCTACGGCCAGGACGGCCGCATCGGCGGGAATGTCAATCGTGCAGCTGCCTTGGATGCCTTGGGCCAGATACTGCCCGGATACGATGTCCAGGATGTCCTTGCGGCCTTCTGCGGCGCTGTAGGTGACGCACCGGCTGTCCGCGTGGGGGTTGTAGTAAAGATAGACCGGGTACGGCCGTTCGGCGTAGAAGTCGGTGGCGTTGCAGTCCAGGCGGAGGATGCCTTCCACGTCGGTGGTGCGGACGATGGCGCCCAGGATGCCGACGGCGGAGGTGCTATAGACGCTGAACATGCTCTCCGGCGGGTTCTTTTCGTTCCACAGGGGACCGTCGCCCAGGGCGATGGGGTGCTTGCCGGCATGTTCCTGCGGCATGAAGCGCTTGTCCTCGTAGCGAAGTCCCTCATAGGCGATGATGGAATTCGTGTAATGCTGCATGCCGGGGAGGCACTGGAGGCTGTCCGGCAGCTGGTCGGGGAAGAACAGGCGACAGGAATTGACGTTGTTCAGCATCCATTTGCCGATGGCGCGGGCGTACTGGGGCTGGTATTTGACCATCGGGACGAAGGGCCAGGCCACGTCGATGCTGTTCATCAGGAAGGCGAAGCCGCCCTGGTCGATCAGGCTGCCCTGCAGCCCGCTGATGTCATAGTCGCCCCAGCGGCCGGCGGTGATGCCCCAGCCGTTACGGCCGTCCGGCGCCTGGCAGCCTTCAAAGACCCAGTCCAGCATCTTGGCGATGTCGAAATGGCAGCCTTGTTCGGCGTTCAGGCGTGCAGCCGTATAGATGCCCATCGGCAGAAGGATTTCATAGAATCGGCTTTCCGTCTGGCTGTCAAGAGCTTCCAGGGCGGAAATCGCATGTTTAAGGTAGCGCGGGTCGTTATATTTCCGAGAGGCGCTGTACAGGACCCAGGCATGTCCGCCGGCGGCGTCCTGCTGCTTGGGGATCCAGTTGTTGCAGCCCTTCATTTGGGCATAGTCGAAATAAGTGAAATCGTAGTTGCCGGCCAGCACGGAGTCGGCCTTGGCGAACTGGTCGGCGACCGTCCGCAGGATGGCGTCCGCGCCGTCCACGTCCGGGAATACCTCGCTGACCGCATAGAAAAGG
Organism: Bacteroidales bacterium; assembly: GCA_017471025.1. Taxonomy (GTDB): domain Bacteria; phylum Bacteroidota; class Bacteroidia; order Bacteroidales; family UBA932; genus Cryptobacteroides. The sequence continues at coordinate 7,056 of JAFUWX010000078.1, read as the reverse complement.
ACATTGGGATAGACGTCATACCACCAGTCCCGGCCATAGCCGCCGCCCAGCAGGGCGACCTCCGGGCAGGTGTTGTTCATGACGATGTTCCAGCCGTTTTCCGTATTGAAATAGTTCTGGGCCATCTTCACCCAGTTGTAACCGTTCTGGTCGGTCTTGTCGATGCCGTTCAGTCCGGCACCCAGCAGGGTGTGGAGGATGTTGAGGCTTTCGTGGAATTCACCGCCGTTGTTGTCCGCACCCTGGCGGGCGTCTTTCATCGCGGTGTACAGGCCGAAAGTGCGCTGGTCGATGTTCCGGCGGGCGTCGTCCCACCAGATGACCGGACCGCAAGGGTAGGGGTTGTCAAAATCGTAGGCGAAAGCGTCGAAATCGAGGGCTTTCTGGTGCCAGTCCAGGATGGCATACGGCTCGGGCATGGCGGCCATCAGCTCCACGCGGGGAATGGCGACCTGCTCCACGGGCGTCCCATGATAGCGGCCTGTGCAGGCGCCCAGGCACAGGGCTATGAGAATCCAATACTTTTTCATTTGGTATATTTCGTGTCGATGTCCTTGATGATATTCTGGGCCAGCGGCAGGGAAAGCAGCTGGACCGCGCCCACGATCAGCACGGCGTAACGCAGGGCGATGTCGGCCCCTTCGCTGCCGGCGAGGGTGGCGATGAGGATGAACAGGACCATGCCCAGGGCGCGGCCGAAGAACAGGCCCACCTCGTGGCTCATGATATAGGTATATTCCTCCCGGTTCTCCAGCACCTTGACGGCGTCGATGGTCTTCATCATGGTCGGGAAGTAGGCCAGGTCATGCAGGGGCTGGAACATCACGTTGCAGATGATGAAGGTCAGGGCGCCGGCGGCGGAGAACAGCACGCAGTTGGCCAGCGTGCCGATGAAGAAGATCAGCAGGCCGCTGCCGAAGATGGCCATCCGGTGGTTGGGCTTGGCGACCCGGCCGAGGATATAGACGACGATGGCGGTCAGCGCACCGCTCAGGCCCTGGATGAGGCCCAGGGAACCTTCATCGCCGATGAATTTGAAGATGAGGATGGTCGGGATGGTGACGATAAAGCCTTGCACCAAGCCTTTGAGGCCGGCCAGGGCGAGCATCTTCTTCCACAGGACGTGGAAATGGATGTGGAAATAGTTCTTGCTTTGGGGGCTCTTGAACTTCCCGCGGCCCAGGACGAAGCAGGCGCAGATGCTGATGACCATGGCCAGGAGGGTGAGCAGCTGGTAGCCGTTGTCGGCCGACAGGGTGCGGCCGGCCACGGTCAGGCCGTCGGTAAACTTGATGACGATGCCGGCCAGCAGGGGGATGACGATGTTCCACACGGTGAAGAACAGGGATTCCAGGCCGAAAAAGTAGTTGCGGTTCCCGTCATCGGTGGAATACAGGGTCAGCAGGTAGCGGTTGGTCCAGAAGAAGCCGGTCGCCAGGCCGATGAAGCCGCCGGCCGTGAAAATCACGGCGTTGGAGGGGTTCTTGAGGAACATCAGCACAATCAGCGACACCGATGAAATGAGGATGCCGAAGGCATACAGGGTGGCGGCCTTGAACCACTTCATCAGCAGGCCGTTGCCCATGGCGGACAGCACGATGCCGATGTACATGCACAGCTGGAAGCCGATGAGGATCGTCGTGTCGTTCCCCGTCGCACGCAGGACATAGGCGCCGGCGAAGATGTTCACCAGCGGCAAGACCATCGCGAACAGCATGTTCGTGATGAGCAGGGTCCGGATGTTCAGCGGCTGGGAAGCGAAATATTTGAACTCCTTGAACATTATCTCAGCGTGTTAAGTATTCCTCTGACAGACATTTGAGCGCTGCAAATCACCTCGTCGCTGGCTCCGTAGAAGAGCTGGATGGTGTCCGCGTCCTTCATGTAATAGCCGTTGGTGAAGACCACGTTGCCGAAGAAGCCGGTCTTTTCGTAATCCGCGATGGGCTCCATGATGGGCTCTTCGCTGCGGGCGAGCACCTTCGTCGGGTCGTTCAGGTCCAGCAGCAGGGCGCCCAGGCAGTAGCGGTTCTCCGCATTGGCGCCATGGTAGATCTCCAGCCAGCCTTCCTCCGTGCGGATGGGGGCGGCGCCGGCACCGACGCGGGCGCTGTCCCAATGTCCGGGACGGGTGGTGGCTACGCAGATGTGACGGCCCCAGTGGATGCGGTCCGGGGATTCGGCCACCCAGATATAGTTGCCGCCCAGTTCCGGGCTGCTGGGGCGATGGAAAGCGTAATACAGGTCGCCGATTTTCTCCTGGAAGATGGCGCAGTCCTTGTTGTGCGGCGGGAAAATCATCCCTTCGCGGCGCAGGGTGCGGAAGTCTTTCGTGGCGATCATGCCCACGCCCACGGCGACCGGGGACACCTCCGTGAAGGTCAGCCAGAAGCCGTCCTCCATCGTGGCGACGCGGCAGTCTTCGATGCCGAAAGATTCCTGGAACCCTTCTCCGAAGATGGGCTTGACAGCGGGATCTTCCGTGAAATGGACATCGTCGCTGCTGCATACCGGGCGCAAGTAGGAAAGGGTGGTGAGATAATCCCGTCCCTTGTATCCGATGACGCGCGGGTCCGCCGCGTTCAGGTCCGGATCGTTCTTGTCGAAGCGGAGTACTTCGATTTCCCCTTTGTCGTTATATACCGGGAAACTGATGACGCCTTCCTGCTGGACCGGCCGTTCGGCGACGCGGAGCAGCAGCCAGGTTTTGCCGTTCATCCGGAAAACGCCGGGGTTGAGCAGGCAGGTGATTTCCATGCCGGGAATGCAAGGTTTGAGGTCGGAAGGCCGCAGCAGTGGATTGGCGGGATTTCTTTTGGCTATGTCCATTTGGTTATCGTTTTTGTAGCTGCAAAGATAGTCTCAGGCCATCTGGCGAGGGTGTACAAATCTTTCAAATTGGTACACAAATTTTACAATTCCGGGAAAAAGTGCTATTTTTGGCGCAAATCTTACGTTTATGCGCCGATGCCTGTTGCCTTTGCTGTTATTGCTGTTGCCGGTCCTGTTGCCGGCGACGGCATATGAAGTCCGTTGGATTACCAATGCGGACGGCCTGTCAAACAGTTCGGTCAATGCCGTCTTCCAGGATTCGCGCGGCCGGCTGTGGATCGGGACCTGGGACGGCCTGGACTGCTGGAACGGCAGCAGCTGCAAGGTCTATAAACCGGTGTCCGGCGATTCGACCAGCATCAGCAGCAACATCATCCGGGATATCACGGAAGACGGCGAGGGCTTCCTGTGGATCGCCACGGAACGGGGCGTGGACCGGCTGGACCCCGAAACCGGCCGTTTCCGCCGCTATTTCACCGAAGCCGGCATGCGGGTCAACACGGAATCCGCCTTCCATATCTATTGTACGCCCGAGGCCGTCTATGCCGGGGTGGACCGGGGCGGCATCTATCGCTTTGAAAACGGGCGGTTCCAGATCATGCAGGGATATCCCTGGCCCATCGACAGTTTCCGGGTAGAAGACGGCGTGCCGCTCGTCCGGACCCAGGACGGGCGTTGTTTCCGCGGGCAGCAGGCCTGCGCATCGGTTCCCTCGCTTTCGCAGCGTCCTTCCGTGCAGACGCCATACGGCCTGTGTACGGCCGGTGGAGACGGCATCGTGCTCCAGACCGACGAGGGCCCGCAGACGCTTCTGCCGGGCATCCCCGTCCTGTCCCTCTGCATGGGCACCCAGGGTATCCTCTGGGCGGGAACGGATATGCACGGGGTGGCCCTGATCACCCCGGAACGGAATCTGTTCCCCTGCGTCAAAGGGGTCTTTGACGGCAGTGCCGTGCGCTGCTTGATGGAAGACCGGGAAGGGCTGCTGTTCGTCGGCACGAAGGGCGCCGGCGTGTTCTGTTTTACCCCCGACGGCCACCTCAGCCGCCGCTATACCCGGAAGGACGGACTGCTCAGCGATGCGGTCTATGTCATGGCGGACGACGGCGAGGCCATCTGGATCGGTACGGAAGGCAACGGCCTCAATTATGCGGCCAAGGACAGGTACGGAATCCATCGTCTCGTGATTCCTCCGCAGATGCTCGGCGAAGTCGATCTGACGGCCGTATATGCCATCTGTCCCGAAGCGCCCGGCGTGCTCTGGGTCGGCACCAGCGGGCATGGCCTGTATCGCCTGGTCATCCAGCAAGGCACGCTCACCGCTTATGAGCATTACGACGCCGGCTCCCTGGGCAGCGACGTCGTGTATTCCGTCCTGGTGGACGGCGGCCAGGTCTGGGTCGGAACCCGCGGCGGCGGCCTGTGGTGCCTGCACCGGGAGAACGGGACCTTTACCTCTGTGCCGGCCGCTTATGACGTCACCTGTCTGGCCAAAGCCTCGGACGGCGCCCTCCTGGCCGGCTCCAGCGTGGGCCTGTTCCGCTTCGGGGCGGACGGCCGGATGAGCCATTACGACGAGCAGCTTGGCCTGCCCAACAATACCATACACGGCATCCTGGAGGATGACGGACACAATATCTGGGTCAGCACCAACAATGGCCTGGCCCGCATCCGTCTGTCGGACGGGACGCTGGTCTCCTGGTTCAAGGAAGACGGCCTCCAGGACAACGAATTCTCGGACGGCGCCTTCTACCGCAGCCCCCGCAGCGGCGAGCTGTTTTTCGGCGGCCTCGCCGGGCTCAACCGTTTCCACGCCGGCGACATTCCCGTTTCGGACTATTTCCCGCCCGTGGCGCTGGACGCATTCCAGATCAACAACCGGGAGACCGTCCTGCAGGACCATATCCGGGACGGCCGGCTCCGTTTGCTGCATGACCGCGGCTCCATGAGTTTCCGTTTCGTCCCCCTGGACTATCTCAACCGGCAACGCTGCGACCTGGCCTACCGCCTGGACGGCCTGGACCGGGGCTGGATCGCCCTGGGAAAGTCCAATACCATCGTCTTTTCGAACCTCAGCCCCGGCAGCTATACCCTGCATGTGCGCTGCACCAATGAAGACGGCTTCTGGGGGCCGGAGGAGTATGTCCTTCCCATCCGGATCGTTCCCCGCTGGTACGAAAGCCCCTGGGCCTATCTGGCCTACGCCCTGCTGCTGGCTGCGATCCTCTGGGGGCTCTATCTGCAGAAGCGCTACCGCGACCGGGCCCGCGCCCGCATCCGGGAGGATGAACTGGCCCAGCAGAAGATGGAAGAGGTGCATGAGGCCAAGCTCCAGTTCTTTACGCACATCGCCCACGAGTTCTCCAACTCGCTGACCCTGATCTACGGCCCTTGCGCAGAGTTGTTCAACGATACCCGGATGACGCCCCAGCAGCGCCATTATCTCAGCGTAATCGCCGCCAATTCCGACCGGATGCAGTCCCTGATCCAGCAGCTGATCCTCTTCCGCAAGGCGGAGACCGGCCATCTGTCGGTACACATCGAGCCGGTGGATGTGGCCGAGCTGGCCCGTTTCGAATCCGATTATTTCCTGGAGCGGATGCAGCAGGGCCATATCGTTTTCGAGGTCGATGCGCAGCCGGCCCGCCTTGTGTGGAATACCGATAAGGACAGCCTGGAAAAAATCATTTTCAACCTGATTTCCAATGCGGTGAAATATACCCCGGAAGGGAGGTCCATCCGGGTGGTCCTGCGCGCGGGGGAGACCCTGACCATGGAAGTGACCAATACCGGCGTCGGCATTCCGGCCGAGAAGCAGGCGACCATTTTCGACCGCTATGTCGTGCTGGACCGTTTCGAACAGGCCTTGTCCAAAGGCCGGACCAGCAACGGCATCGGCCTGGCCCTGTGCAAAAGCCTGGCGGAGACCCTCAGCGGGCAGATGTCCCTGCGCAGCGACGGGCAGAGTTATACGACCTTCCGCCTGGAACTGCCTGCGCGGGAGGCGGACGCCGGTCAGCCGGACATCCCGATGGCTCCCCTGGAAGAGCCCCTTCCGGAATATGGAGAGGTGGAGCAGGCGCCTGCCGTGCGGCAGACCGATGTGCTGGTGGTGGATGACGACCGCGCCATCCGTTCTTTCATCGCCAGCATCCTGCGGGACCGTTTCAATATCCTGGAAGCGGCCGACGGGGCCGAGGCCCTGGAGCAGGTGCGGCGGCGTGAGCCGGCCCTGGTCATCAGCGATGTCGTGATGCCCGGGATGGACGGGGTGGAGTTCCTGCGCCGGATGAAGGCGGATGAAGGGACGCGTCATATCCCCTTTATCCTGCTGTCCGGGAAGAGTTCGGTGGAGAACCAGATCGAGGGGCTGGAAAACGGGGCGGATGCCTACCTGGCCAAGCCTTTCCATCCCCGCCATCTGTGTGCCGTCATCGACAACCTGCTGGGGCGCGGGCAGGTGCTGATGGACTATGGACAGTCCGCCCAGTCCGCCGTCCGCCATCTGGACGGGAACATCGTCAGCAAGGAGGACAAGGATCTGCTCACGTCCATCACCGACATCATTCTCCGCAATATGGAGAATGACGCCCTGTCCGTGGACTTGATTGCCAATGAGGCTTCGCTCAGCCGGATGCAGCTGTATCGCAAGATCAAGGACCTGGCGGGGATGACCCCGACGGAGTATATCCGCCATCTGCGCCTGGAGCATGCGGAGCATCTGCTCAAGACGACGTCCCGTACCGTGCAGGAGATCATGTTTGAATGCGGTTTTTCCAGTAAGACCTATTTCTACCGCGAATTCGACAAGAAGTACAGCATGACGCCGAAGGAGTACCGGGAGCAGGCGACACGGGAGAGGTGAGGACGTGCCCCGGGTCTCCGGCTTGCATTGATAGAAAAGGGACGCCGTCGATTCGATGGCGTCCCTTTATCAGTGACTGATTGTCAGCCTTTTCGGTGGAGATGGGCGGACTCGAACCGCCGTCCAAACAACGCACCAGAGGGCTTTCTACACGCTTATTCTTCCTTTGGTTGTCGGGGAGAGCCTGCCGGAAGACGGGCTAACTGACCCTTATCCTTTGAATCTTGGCGGGGTTTAAAGGAGTCCCCCCGTGCATCCGGTTTGGATGATACCCCTGGTTCGGAACATAACCGGCCTAAAGTCCGAGGGATACTCGTCGGCGTCGCAGCCTAGGCGACGCGGATTAAGCTAATTGACTT
>JAFUWX010000077.1 GCA_017471025.1 Bacteroidales bacterium | reverse complement strand
ATGGCCACAACGTGGGGGAAACGGCGCTTTTGCTGGGATTCGAGTTCCCGCACCACTTTACCCGCCTCTTCAAAAAGCTAACCGGCATTACGCCGACGGAGTTCCTGGGGGCGAAGGCCGGCAGCTGAATTTGTGCTATGGGCTTGTGCCCTTTCGGGAAAAATCGTACTTTTGCAATATGATGGTTGAAGAATTACGTTCCTATTCTCCGCAGGATCTGGCCGACCTGGATGCGCTGATGCATGTCTTGTCGGCCACGAGTTATTGTGACGAGAAGTTATTGAAAAGCGCCCTGGACGATGCCAACGTCCATGTGTATGTGATCCGGGACGAAGGCCGCATCGTCGCGAGCGGAACACTATGCCTGAAGCATACGCTGGAGTTCGCCATCGCCGATATCGAGTCGGTCGTGGTCAGTCCCGGACATCGCGGCAGGGGATATGGCAAGACCTTGATGAAGGCGCTGCTGGAGGCCGCCAGGGGCTTCCAGGTGCATCATATCCAGTTGACTTCCAATCCCGCGCGCGTGGCGGCCAACCGGCTGTACCAGGAGCTGGGTTTTGTGCGGTATGAGACGAATTGCTATCAGCTGGTGATGGGGGAGCGGTCCTGACGTCGCTGCGTATCAGAGACACAGCTTTTTCTCTACGCGCGTTTATTCCGCTTGTCTTTGGACGGCCTCGCGATAAAAGGCTTTCCGCTGCTCCTGCGTCACAGGATAGCGGATGAGCCGGGAACTTTCCTTCAGGCCGTCGGCCAGGTTGCATACGTAGAAGTCGTCCACATCGGCCAGATACAGCCTGTCGTAACGGATATCCAGGTATTTTTGCAGGGACAGGGTGTAGTCCATGGCCTTCTGCGCTTCTGCCTCGTGCAGGTTCTCGCGGGAGAAGATAAACAGGCCCATTTTGTCATAATGGCCATAGAAACCGTTGCCCACTTTGGATACCTTGCTTTCGATGATCCGTCTCAGCGGAAGCGCCATGGACCAGTAGGATAACTCCTTGGCTCCGATATATTTACCCTCTCTGAGGCCATAGCCGTAGCCATAGGTCAGGATCTGGTCAATTTCTTCGTCCGGCCCGGCTGGCGTAAGCCCCGCGACGTCCTTCAGCAGCTCCAGGTGCGCGTTCTTGCTCTCCTCCATGGCCCGCGTCACCTCAATACCGATGGAATGGCCGTCGGTGCTCTGCAAGTCCGGGCGGTCCCGGTTGACCAGACAGTCGAACTCGCTCCCCAGCAGTGCCGAGAGCGATATCTGAGCATATTGCTCAAAGAAACAGGTGCCGAATTTGCGTTTTGCCATGATGCTGCTTGCTTGTTAAAACAGGAGGCCGAATGACCTCCTGTTATGCTTGCCCCAAGACTACGTGGCGGAATTGCTTCAAGAGCGAGGATTAAGCTGGCGGGGACTTTTGCACTACCCTGTGTCCGTCCGTATCACGTTTTATCATCTCACCGCAAAGATACCGCTTTTCGCGGAAACCGCAAAATAATTGTCCGGATTTCGCGGCTTTTGCTGGGCAATCCATCGCCAATTGCCCGGAAAACGGCACTTTCTGAAAAATCGTCAACAGCTCGGGAAATATTGATAACGCCCGGCTGCGGTAAGCCTTGTACCTTTGCAACAGAAATCAAAACTGAAACAAAATGGAAGGATTTATCGTTGACCCCAGAAAGTCAGGCCCGGAGGAGTTCCAGAGAGGAATGCGGGATGTGAAACTTGTTTTCGCCAACAATCATACGATGCCCTATACGGAGGAGTATGACAACCTGGTGAAAGAATTGTTCGTCGGGAAAAATGGAGAAGGAAGCTGCGTCCTGCCGCCGCTCAATCTGGTCTGCGCCGACCAGGTGACCCTCGGCAAGAATGTCCTTGTCATGGGCGGCAGCCTGATGATGTCCCATTCGTCAGCCTCCAGATGGAAAACAGGGTGGGTTTTGATATAGACATAGCCCTTCGTCGCCCAAACCTGTTCCGGGTTGTAAAGATTGAGGAAAGGATTGGAAATCGAAGATACGGAAGATTTTTCGCTTATCAAAATTCCTTACTGGCTCCCCAACGCCTGGATACACCAGGAAAAGGCCGCAGCCATCCGCTTGTCTCCGTCTTGGAAATGCCCGCCCGGATTCCAGACCAACGTGCAGTTTTCCTGCCCGAGCCGGGCCTTCAGCAGCTCATATTCGCCGCGGACGCTGTCACCCACGCGGGCGATCGACCGGTTCTTGACATGCTCTTCCTGGTCTCCCAGGCTCAGATATACCTTTGCCGCCTGCACGGGATGCGCCTGCGCGAAGTCCAGCCAATCCTTGATCCACAGGGAAGGGGAGGCTGCCGCGATGGCGGTGAAGCGGTCCGTCTGCGCGGATGACCAAAGGGCGAAAAGTCCGCCCAGCGAGTAGCCGCCCAGGATGACGGGCAGTTTCCCGTATTCCGCCTCCAGCGCAGGCAGAAGCGACGCTGTCACATAGCGAAGCGTCTCGCCGGTCCGGGTCCCCACTTCCGGTTTCCGGTTGATGGCGTCGTCGTGCCAGGGCGTAAGGTCCAGGTCCCAGTCGAACACCTGGAAGGCCGCCAGGACAAAGGGGACGCCGCAGGCTTCGGAAATCAACGCCGCCGTACTGTCAAAGATCCCGCGTTCGTGGTTCCCCAGCGTCTGGATAAGGATATATTGAGGCTGTCCGGCGTCGGCGATAAAACACTCACGGCCGTCTATCGTACAAGTTTTGTGGTTCATAGCACACAAAGGTAGCAATAATTTGGCTCACTTGCAAAGTTCCGGGTATGACTACCCAAAGATTTGACAGACTCTATACATGAAGAAGGGTAGATCTGATACTCCTCTTACCTGAGCACGGAAGCCTTTGAGCTTGGAGTTGAGTGACTCCGCTGCGGCGTT
>JAFUWX010000076.1 GCA_017471025.1 Bacteroidales bacterium | reverse complement strand
GGCGATATCCGGTTTGATTTCGAGACTGATCTGTTTCTTTTCGTTTTCCATAACAATACCTTTATAGCTGTTCGATATGCAAATTTAGTCAAAAAATAGTATATTTGCATGATAAAGCGAATAATCGCCGGGTAAGATTTTTATAGATTAATACAGCATGGAACTGTCTGCGAGATACGACCCCTCCAAAATCGAGGAAAAGTGGTACGCCTATTGGCTTGAACATAAATTCTTTCACTCCGAGCCCGACGGCCGGGAGCCTTATACCATCGTCATTCCGCCGCCCAACGTCACCGGAATCCTGCACATGGGTCATGTGCTGAACAACACGCTGAACGATGTCCTCATCCGGAAGGCCCGCATGGACGGCAAGAACGCCTGCTGGGTGCCCGGTACGGACCACGCGTCCATCGCCACCGAGAGCAAGGTCGTGGCCAAGCTCAAGGCCCAGGGCATCAGCAAGGAAGACCTCACCCGCGAAGAATTCCTCAAATACGCCTGGGAATGGAAAGAGGAGCACGGCGGCATCATCCTCCAGCAGCTTCGCAAACTGGGGGCCTCCTGCGACTGGGACAGGACCCGTTTCACGATGGAACCCGCCCTGTCGGAGGCCGTGATCAACACCTTTGTCTATTTCTATAAGAAGGGGTGGATCTACCGCGGCGTCCGCATGGTGAACTGGGATCCGGAAGGCCATACCGCCGTCAGCGACGACGAGGTTATCCACAAAGACACCCATAGCCATTTCTACCATCTCCGTTATTATATTTCCGACGGACAGGGACATCCCACGGACCAGTACCTGGTGATTGCCACCACGCGGCCTGAGACCATCATGGCCGATGCGGCCATCTGCGTCAATCCCGCGGACGAGCGTTACCACTGGCTGCGCGGAAAACATGTCCTGATCCCGCTCATCAACAAGGAGATACCTGTCATCGAAGACAGCTACGTAGAGATGGATTTCGGAACGGGATGCCTCAAAGTCACCCCGGCCCACGACGCGCATGACTACGAGATCGGCATGCGCCATAACCTGCCTATCCTGGACATCATCGACGACCGGGGCCGCCTGAATGAAAATGCCACCATCCTGGTGGGTGAAGACCGTTTCGTCGCCCGCAAGAAGATCGTCAAAATGCTGGAAGAGGCCGGCAACCTGGAAAAGGTGGAAGACTATACTTCTCCGGTCGGCTATTCCGAGCGGACCAACGCCGTCATCGAGCCCCGGCTGAGCGCGCAGTGGTTCCTGAAGATGGAAGACCTCGCCCGCGAGGCCCTGGCCAGCGTGGAAGAAGGCCGCGTGAAGTTCATTCCGGACAAATACCGCAACACCTACCGGCACTGGATGGAAAACGTCCGTGACTGGTGCATCAGCCGTCAGCTCTGGTGGGGACAGCGGATTCCCGCCTGGTACCTGCCCGACGGCAGCTTCGTCGTGGAAGCCACCGCGGAAGAGGCCCTGAAGGCCGCCCAGGCCAAACAGCCCGGCCTGACGATGGCGGACCTCCGCCAGGATGAAGACGTCCTGGACACCTGGTTCTCCAGCTGGCTTTGGCCGGTTTCCGTCTTCGACCCGCAAATGCCGGGACATCCTGACCACAAGCCCAACCGCGACCTCTCATACTACTATCCGACCAACGACCTGGTGACCGGCCCGGACATCCTCTTCTTCTGGGTGGCCCGCATGATCATGGCAGGAAACGAGTATATGCATGCCGAGCCTTTCCGCAATGTCTATTTCACCGGCATCGTCCGGGACAAACTCGGCCGGAAGATGAGCAAGACGCTCGGAAACAGCCCCGACCCGCTGGTCCTGATTGAAAAATACGGCGCGGATGCCGTCCGTCTGGGCATGCTGCTTTGCTCCTCCGCGGGCAACGACATCCTCTATGACGAGGCCCAGGTGGAGCAGGGACGCAATTTCTGCGGAAAAATCTGGAACGCCTACCGGCTTGTGGCCGGATTCCAGGTGGATCCCGCCCTGCCGCAGCGCGAATCCGACGCCACGGCCGTACGTTGGTTCCGCAACAAACTCAGCCAGGCCATCGCCACCGTCGAGGACCACTATGCGAAATTCCGCATCTCGGATGCCCTGATGACCCTGTATAAGCTCTTCTGGGACGATTTCTGCTCCTGGTATCTCGAACTGATCAAACCGGCCTACGGAGCCAGCATCGATCCGGAAACGGTCCGCTGCACCCTCGGCTTCTTCGAGGACCTGCTGAAACTGATCCATCCGGTCATGCCTTTCATCACGGAAGAACTCTGGCAGGCCATCCAGCCCCGGAAGGAAGGGGAGACCATCATGTTTGCCGCGACGCCGGCCGCAGGGGAGTATGACACGTCTGTCATCGACGCCTTCGAGCTGGCCAAGGAAACGGTCATGGGAATCCGTTCCGTCCGCAAACAAAAGAACCTCCCGCCGAAAGACACGCTTGAGGTCAAGGTGAAGGGCGGCTTCCCCGCGGACATGATCCCGGTCGTCGCCAAACTCGCGAACGCCGGCCCGGTCAGCCTGGTCGAGGATTTCGGTGATGCGACCGGCGTTTCCTTCATGGTCGGGACCGTCGAGTGCTTCGCCGTGCTGGGCGGACTGGTGAACGTAGAAGAGGAACTCGCCAAGCTCGAAGCCGCCCTGGCTTACCAGCGCCAATTCCTGGAAAATGTCAGGAAAAAGCTCTCCAACGAGAACTTTACCGCCCACGCTCCCGAGAAAGTGGTGGCGATGGAGCGCAAAAAGGAGGCAGATTCCCTCTCGAAGATCGAGAGCTACGAGAATCAGATTAAATTGCTGAAAAACAACGAGTAAAACATAATTGTTTTTACCGATAACATTTTTGTTATCATGCATTATGAGCTAAAATTCCCGGTCCGGTACTACGAAACGGACCAGATGGGCGTGGTCCATCACTCGAATTACATCCGTTATTTCGAGTGTGCGCGTAACGGCCTGATCGCAGACTTCGGATACCCGATCGAAGCCTGCGAAAGAGACGGCGTGACCATTCCCGTCGTCTCGGTGGAATGCCGGTACAAGCGCCCGGCCAGGATGGGGGATATCGTGACCGTCTCCGCGGATATCGACAAGGTGCCGCTGGCCAAACTGGTCATCCGCCAGCAAGTCTGCAACCAGCATGGAGAGGTCTGTGCGGAAGGGCAGGTGACGCTGGGCTTCCTCGACAAAGCGACGGGCCGTCCGGTCCGTTGTCCCGATAAACTTTTGAAAATCATCGAAAACAACTTATGAGTATGGCAACTGTCTTACCTTTGGGCGTGATCGGGCCTTGGGAGCTCGTCATCATCGGACTGGTCATCCTGCTGCTTTTCGGCGGCAAGAAAATCCCTGAGCTGATGCAAGGTCTCGGGAAAGGTGTCAAGAGTTTCAAGAAAGGATACAGTGAGGTGGAGAATGAGCTCAACGACATCAAAAAGGATGTAGAGAAGAGCGAACCGACGAAAACCATCGAAACCACCGGCGAAACCAAGAAAGAGAACTGATGGCCGATAGCGGGGAGATGAGTTTCTGGGACCACCTGGATGTTCTCCGGGGGACGATTATCCGTGCGCTCGCCGCAGTCCTGGGAATCAGCGTCATCGTCTTTTGTTTCAAATCCTTCGTGTTCGACAAGATACTCCTGGCACCTTCGCAAGGGGATTTTTTCCTGTACCGGCTGCTGGGCATGGATTTCGACATGAAGCTGATCAACATCGACCTTTCGGCGCAGTTCTTCATCCACATGAAGACCTCCTTGCTGCTGGGCTTCATCCTGGCTTTCCCGTATGTCTGCTGGGAAATCTGGAAATTCATCGCACCGGCCCTCTATGCCCATGAGAAAAAAGCTTGCAGGACGGCCTTCGTCTTCGCCGGCATACTGTTCTATGTGGGACTGGCCGTCGGATACAGCATTATCCTGCCGGTGACCCTGAACTTTTTCCAGGGATACAGCGTGAGTCCGGACATCGAAAACAGCATTTCCCTGTCTTCCTACATTTCGACCTTCACGTCTATGGTGCTGCTGTTCGGCATCGTATTCGAGTTTCCCGCCGTCATCGCCGTCCTGTCCCGCATGGGGCTCATCTCCCGGGAAACCCTGCGGCACTACCGCAAGCACGCCTTCGTCGTCATTCTGGTCCTGGCGGCGATCATTACCCCGGCCGATCCCTTCTCCATGCTGATTGCAGCCCTCCCGCTTTATCTGCTGTACGAAGGGAGCATATTGGTTTGTAGTAAAGAAGTTAAGCAAGATGATCTCGATCAATAATTTAACTGTTTCTTTCGGCGGATTCAACCTGCTGGACGACATCAGTTTCCATATCAGCGAGCATGACAGGATCGGACTTGTCGGTAAAAACGGTGCCGGCAAATCCACCATCATGAAAATCATCTGCGGACTGCAGCAAGCCACCTCCGGCCGCGTCGATAAGCCGACGCACTTTTCCATCGGCTACCTGCCCCAAATCATGGAGCATCATCGCGGACGGTCGGTGCGGGAAGAGACGATGACCGCCTTCGACGCCTTCCATGCCCTGGAAGCGGAGCTGGAGGCCATCAATGTCGAACTGGCCTCCCGCACCGATTATGAATCAGAAGGGTACCTGGATCTCATCAACCGGCTGAACGACATCAATGACCGCCTGGCCCTGGAGGACAGCGAACCGCCGGCCGTGCGGGCCGAAAAGACCCTCCTCGGCCTCGGATTCAAGGACGAGGACTTCGACCGCCCGACGGAAACCTTCAGCCAGGGCTGGAACATGCGCATCGAGCTGGCGAAAATCCTGCTGCAAAGTCCTGATTTACTGCTGCTTGACGAGCCTACCAACCACCTGGACATCGAATCCATCGAATGGCTGGAAGACTACCTGAAGAATTACCGGGGCGCCCTGATGCTGGTCTCCCACGACAGGCGTTTCCTGGACAACGTGACGAACCGGACCATCGAGATCCTGCTGGGGCATATCCATGACTACAAGGTCAGCTACAGCCACTATGTGCAGCTGCGCGCGGAACGGATGGCCACCCAGATCGCCGCCTACGAGAACCAGCAGCGCATGATCGACAAGACGGAAGATTTCATTGCCCGGTTCCGCTACAAACCCACCAAATCCAACCAGGTCCAGTCGCGTATCAAGGCGCTGGAGAAGTTGGACCGGATCGAAATCGACGAGACCGACCATGCCACCCTGACCGTCAAGTTCCCGCCGGCTCCCCGGTCGGGCGACGTCGCCTTCAAGGCCGCCGACCTGGCGGCAGGATATCCCGGAAAGGTCGTTTTCCAGCACGCCGACATCGAAATCAAGCGGGGAGAGAAAGTGGCCTTCATCGGGCGGAACGGCGAAGGGAAAACCACCCTGATGCGGGTGATCATGGGCGAACTGGCCCCGCTGGACGGCGAAGCCAAGACGGGGCACCAGGTCAAGATCGGCTACTTCGCCCAGAACCAGGAGGATGTCCTGGACCGCAGCCAGACTGTTTTCAGCACCCTGGACAACATCGCCACCGGGGAAATCCGGACGAAGCTGCGGGATATCCTGGCCCAGTTCCTGTTCCGGGGAGAAGATATCGACAAGAAGGTCTCCATCCTCAGCGGCGGCGAGCGGGCCCGCCTGGGCATGGCCAAACTCATGCTGCAACCCTACAACTTCCTGGCCTTGGACGAACCGACCAACCACATGGATATCAAGTCCAAAGATATTCTCAAACAGGCGCTTTCCGCGTATGACGGCACGTTGGTTGTAGTTTCCCATGACCGGGATTTCCTGGACGGGCTGGTCGATAAATTATATGAGTTCCGCGACGGCCGGGTAAGGGAATTCCTCGGCAGCGTGTCCGAATTCCTGGAACACCGCAAGCTGGAGAACCTTCAGGAGTTGGAACGGCGCTATACGCC
Organism: Bacteroidales bacterium; assembly: GCA_017471025.1. Taxonomy (GTDB): domain Bacteria; phylum Bacteroidota; class Bacteroidia; order Bacteroidales; family UBA932; genus Cryptobacteroides. The sequence continues at coordinate 5,446 of JAFUWX010000076.1, read as the reverse complement.
CCGGGAAAACAACAAAGCGGCCAGCGCGGCCAAAGAAGCGTTCAGCGCCCGCAAACAGGTATCCCGCGACGAAAAGAAACTGCGGAACCGGATTGATTTCCTGGAAAAGGAGATCGGCAAGCGGGAGCAGAACATGAAACGGATCGAAGCCCGGCTCGCCGCGCCCCAGCCCGGGGACGACGTCATGGACTTGACGCGCGACTACCTGGAAAACAAGAGGGACATGGACGCCATGACCGGGGAGTGGGCCGATTTGATAGAGCAGATAGAACAATAATTCAAAACTCGTAATATTATGATTAAGAGAATTTTAGTAGTCCTTATCGGAATCTGCGCTTACGCCATTGCCGCGCAGGCTCAGACCATCACGAAGTCGCAGGAGTATTCCGCCTTCAGCACCATTGAGGTGGGAGATACCTTCAACGTTTCCTTCAAGCCCTCTGAGACGGGCAACTACATGGCCGAATGGACCGTCGATACGGCCCTTGAGAATTATGTCGTCGTCTATGTCAAGAACAAAACGCTGTATGTCGATCTGGACGAGCGCGAGATGAACAAGAACAAGGAAGTCCGCGCCCTGTACAAAGGCCGCAACGCGCCGAAGCCGGTGCTCAACGTGACGATCAAGGTCCCCACCTTCCAGAGCCTCAAGCTCAGCGAGAACGCTGTTGTAGATGCCATGGGAACCAATTTCGAGAACAATGATTTCAGCCTGGAAGTCTCCGGCAACGCCAAGGTCAACAACCTGACCGTCAATGCGAAAGACGCCAAGGTGAAGGTTTCCAAGAACGGCGCCGTCACGATGAATCTCAACGCCAACGACTTGGAAATCAGCCTGGCGAACAGCGCCAACCTCAATCTCAACCAGGATTCCCGCAACCTGAAGATCAAAGCTGAAGACAGTGCCGTCCTGACCCTGACCGGCGGCTCCAATGCCGTGGTGATGGAGACCAAGAATTCCGCCAAACTGAATCTCAGCGGCTCCGCGTCTTCCATCGACCTGACTTCGCAGGACCGCAGCGAGGTGGACGCCACCCGCTTCCCGGTCAAGGACGTTACCCTGAAGATGAAGAACTCCAGCAAGTTCATGGCTTCCGTCAATGCCAACCTGTCCCTGGACATGGATGGTGCGACCTTCGAGTTCTCCGGCAACCCGGACATCAAGATCGTCAATCTCAACAAGGCAACGGTTTCGCACAAATAATCATGCTGATTCTGGATTCCCATTGCGACACGCCCTCGCAGATCCTGAGGCTGCGTGACCTGGGGAAGAACAATGCAAGAGGACACATCGACTTCCCCAAGCTCAAAGCCGGGGGAGTCGGTGCCTCTTTTTTCGCGCTGTTCACCCCGCAGACGATGTCTCCGGACCAGGCGACGCGCCATGCCCTGGCCATGTTAGCCGGGGTCCACGACCAGGTGGAGGCTCATCCCGACATCGTGGCCATGGCTAGCTCTCCCGACGATATCCTCCGCAACCATAAGAAGGGCATCATCTCCATCCTGCTGGGCATGGAAAACGGCCTTCCGATCCAGCATTCCCTGTCGCTGCTTCGTGAATTCTATCGCGCAGGCGTACGTTATCTGACGCTGACGCACAACGGAGACAACGAAATCGCCGATTCGGCCGCCCAGGGGACCCGCTGGGGCGGACTGAGCCCCTTCGGGCGGGAAGTGGTCGCCGAAATGAACCGCCTGGGGATGCTGGTGGACCTCGCCCACGCCTCGGACAAGACTTTCTTCGACGTATTGGCCTGTTCCAGCGCCCCCGTCGTATCGACCCATTCCTGCTGCCGGGCCCTGGCCTCGCACCGCAGGAACATGACCGACGAGATGATCCGCGCCCTGGCCGACAGGGGAGGCGTCATCCAAATCAATTTCTATCCGGTTTTCCTTTCGGACGACTTCGCGCGCACGCTGGAATCCTCCGGAGAGGGGGATGCCGCCGACGCAGCGGAGGAAGCCTTTATCGCCAACCCGTCCGACCCGGCCTGCATCGCCCGGTGGAACGAGGCGCAAGACCGGCTCGCCGCGCTGCCCCGGCCCGGGGTCAAGGAAGTGGTGGACCACATCGACCATGCCGTGCAAATCGGCGGCATCGAAGCCGTTGGCATCGGGACGGACTATGACGGAATCAATGTCACCCCGGAAGGACTGGAAGATATCTCCCAAATCGGGCGCGTCTTTGCGGAAATGCGGCGCCGCGGATACAGCCAGGACGCCATCGAAAAAGTGGCCGGCGGCAACTTCCTCAGGGTGTTCAGAGAAGTATCAAAAGGTAGAAAATAACTACACTTTAGAACAGTAACAAACTTGTTAATCAGTTTAACAAGTTTGTTACTCTTGCTGATAATCAGCAAGATAAGTCAGATTTCACAAAAGACAACAGGAAATAGAGCGCAGAAGCTGAAAAACGCTCGATATTGCGTATTCTGTCGTTGCGATATTGGTATTTCCGGCTCTCGGAGCCGTGCGGTCCGCTGACCGCCACCCATACCGTGCCGTCCGGATTCACGCCGTCTCCGCCGCCCGGACCCGCCAGGCCTGTGGTCGCGACGGCATAGTCGCTGCCGGTCAGCGCACGGACACCCTCTGCCATCGCGAGGGCCACTTCGCTGCTGACCACGCCATATTTCCCGATCGTCTCCGCAGGGACGCCCAGGACGTTCTCCTTGACGGAAATTGCATAGGATGTCACCGAGCCCAGGTAGTAGGCAGAAGACCCCGCAACGGAGGTGATCAGGTGCGATATTTCGCCGCCCGTACAGGATTCCGCCGCAGAAAGCGTCTTTCCCTTGCGCAGCAGCAACTCGCCGAGCGCTTTTTCCAGGGTCGTATCGTCCCAGGCATAGATCGTATCGCCCAGCAGGCCCCGCAGGGACTGCAGTTGGGCGTCCAGGCGGGATTCTACCTCCTCCGGATCCCCGCCATAGACGGAAAGGCGTAATTTCACCCCGACAAGGGGCCCGGGCAGGTAGGCCAGGTGCATATCGGCGGGCAGGGCGTCTTCCCATGCCGCGATTTTCTTGGACAAGGCGGATTCAGCCAGTCCATAGGTCATGACATTCCGGTGCCGGATGGATGTAAGTTCATGATGCTGAGCGATATCCGCTATCACATCCGGTAAGGCGGCTTCTGTCTCGAAAGGGACGCCGGGCATGGCATACAGGGTCGATTTGCCCAGACGGAACACCATGATGGGCGCCGTTCCGCGGCGGTTGACGATCACTTCGCAGCGATCCGGGACCTGGGCCTGTGCCTGATTGACATCCAGCACCTCCAGCCCGCGGGAATGGAGCAAATCATGGATGACGGCCAATTGCCCGGCATGCTCTACATAGCCCGTGCTTCCGGAAAGCTCCGCCAGCACCCCCTTCGTAATATCATCCTTCGTAGGGCCCAAGCCTCCCGTTGTGATTACAATATCGTGATTTTCAAGTTCTTGCGACAATGTACCCAGGATATCCCCGCGCAGGTCGCCGATGGAGACCATGTGGGTCACCTGTACGCCGACGGCACCCAGGGCGCGGGAAATGGTGGATGAATTGGTATCGACGATTTGGCCAATGAGAATCTCATCGCCAATGGTACAGACAGAAGCGGTTATCATTTGTTTAAGGTTTTGAGTATCTTGCGGGTAATGCCGGGGCCTTCCTGGATCAGGCCGTCGTGCAATTCGATCATGATGGCGCCCTGGGACAGCACCTCGGCCGCCTGCTGCGGCGTACAGATGCCGCCGGAAGCGATGACCGGCATCCGCCCCTGGCCCTTCTGGGACACATATCGGACACGGGAAAGGGTCTTTTCGTAGGTCGTGCCGCCCACGATCAGGCCATCCACTCCGGAGAGCAGGGAATAGTGCAGGACTTCATCCAGTTCCTCCTCCGTCATTTCCGGCGCAACATGCAGCAGCACAGGCTTATAGCGGTCGGCACAGATCCTTTTGTCCAGCACGCCGTCCAAATCCATATCGGATTCTTCTACATAGAAAACGAACATGTCCACGAACTCATACAGCAGGGACATGGCGGTTTCATAGTTGCGGACCACTTCGTCCATGTCGTGTCCGGCGGATTTCCCGGAAATCCGGGCGGCGATGACGCCGCTGCGTTTCCGCTGCCGGAGGTTGACGATGCCCTGCAAGGTGCCTTCCTTGTCATAAAAGGGGCCTGTCTGGACGTAGGCGAAGCCACTGTCGAGCAGAATGTCCGTCAGGGAGCCTTTGGGGTCGAAACCGGCTGCGAGGCCGATGGGATTCGGCATCTGGATACCGAAGAAATTCCCGCTCAGCTGCGGATAGTTGCGCGTATAGAGCAAGCGGAGAAGCTGTGATCCCAGGGGCAGCCAGGAAAAGAACCGATAGAACCTGGAGACCCATTTCCGAGCCGATTCCTGGTCCTTTCTGCACCAAACAGGATATATGAATTTCTGATATAACATGAGGAGATGCCTAAGTCATTCCGCGATGCAAAAATAGCAAATCCCGGCGAGATAGGCAAACATTCCGGAATTCTCTACAGAATCTCCTGAAAAGAATGATCGTCGTAAAACACGATAATTTTGCTGATTTTCCGCTGATTATCAGCACTTTGAGCTACGTCAGGAAGGGGCTCTGAAGGCGGCGTGGCTGGCTTTTCCACCTGCGGTAGGGAAGTCTCGGGTGAAATATGCGATTCTCGCGCAGTGGAGAACAGGTCGGCGGGGGCATCTTCCGGCTCGGCCGCGGGCGTGACCGCCGGGACAGCGGCCTGCGGCGCAACGGGGTCCTGAAGGGCCGGCTTCGCATCCTTGTACATCCGGCCTTTGCCCAGAAGCAGCCATTCCATATTCAAATTGGGGTAGCGCATCATGATTCCGGTGAGGAATTCATAGCCCGGCTTATTGCGTCCGGCAAGGATATGGGAGACACTGGCGCGGGCAACGCCGATTTCATCCGCAAATTGCGATTGCGAAAGATTTTCAGCCCCCAGGAATTGCTGCAATCTCGTGTTCATGATACTAACCTCTGTTTTTACAAATTTAATCAATCTTGATGTCATTTCCAAATGTTCGGCGCGGACAGGGATAGGGGAGTATCGCCCTAAAAACGCGCGAATATACCTATATTTTACTTGATGTAAGTTATATTATTATTCTGATTATTTGAGCATTAACATATAAAATACTACCATGAAACAAGCTTGTTTACAGGATATAACCGCATGATACAAATCCTACATATATCAGTAATTGAAAACAACTATCAAAATCATCTGATTTTCAATGCAATTCAAAATAATCGACATCTTTATAAATTATGCTTATTTAACAAAATTAAACAAAGCTAATCTACAAATGTAATCATATAGTTAATTTTGTAAACTTTACAAATCCAATCCTTTTGTTGCCATTTGTGGCCTGTTGATAACTTGTGAATTGTGTGGAAAACGATATCTGCGTGAAATTT
>JAFUWX010000075.1 GCA_017471025.1 Bacteroidales bacterium | reverse complement strand
GCCGCCGGGGCCGGTTTCGGGGCCGCTGCGGGCGCCTCCGGAGCCTTGACAGGCGCAGCTTCGGGGGCTTTCGCAGCCGGAGCGGCGGCTTCCGGGGCTTTTGCGGGCGCCGCGGTCTGGGCGCCGGGCACGACGATGGGCGCCGGACGCAGGGATACCTGCGAGCTGCACAGGAAACTGAGTTTCAGCAGCGCGAACTCGATATGCAGGCGGGGATTGACACTCGCCCGGTATCCCGCTTCGCAGGCGGTCGTCACGGCCAGCGCATCATAGAGGAATTGCAGCGGGCAGCGGGCAGCCTGCTCGCGGTATTTTGCTTTCAGGGAATCCGGCAGCTCCAGCAGGGCGTCGAGCCCGTCGCTGCGGGCGACGAGCAGGTCGCGCAGGTGGGCGCTCAGCGCACCGACGAAGTGCAGGGCGTTGAAGCCCTTGGCCAGGATCTCGTCGAATTTGAGCAGCGCATCGGCGTAACGTCCTTCCAGAAAGGCGTTTACGAGGAAGAAGCAATGCTCATAATCGAGGACGTTGAGGTTTTTCTGGACATCTTCTTTGCGGACGTCGGTGCCGCAGAAGGCCACCGTCTGGTCGAAGATGGTCAGGGCGTCGCGCATGGCGCCGTCGGCCTTCAGGGCGATGATGTGCAGGCTTTCGTCGTCGATGGTGATGTTTTCCCGGGCGGCGATGTCGCGCAGGTTGCGGACGATGTCGGGGACGCTGATGCGGTTGAAGTCGTAGGTCTGGCAGCGGGAGAGGATCGTCGGGAGGATCTTGTGTTTTTCCGTCGTGGCCAGGATGAAGATGGCGTGTGCCGGGGGTTCTTCCAGGGTCTTGAGGAAGGCGTTGAAGGCGGCCTGGCTGAGCATGTGGACCTCGTCCACGATATAGACGCTGTAGCGGCCGACCTGCGGGGGGATGTTGACCTGGTCGATCAGCATCTTGATGTCTTCGACGCTGTTGTTGGAGGCGGCGTCGAGTTCATGGATGCAGAAAGAACGGCCTTCGGCGAAGGAGCGGCAGGATTCGCATTCGCCGCAGGGTTCCATCGCTTCGCCCGGATGGGCGCAGTTGATGGTTTTCGCAAAGATACGGGCGGCGCTGGTCTTGCCGACGCCCCGGGGTCCGCAGAACAGATAGGCATGGGCCAACTGTCCCCGCTGGATAGAATTCTTCAGGGTCTGGACGATGTTGTCCTGCCCGATGAGCGACGCGAACGAATCCGGCCGATACTTGCGTGCTGATACGATATACGGTTCCATAAAACTCCTTCTACTCAAATATACAAAGGTAGAAAACTTTGTCGGGATTTGCAATCGGGGGCCGATAAAGTTGCCGCGGGCAGAAACCAGACCCGGCAGGATAGGCCGATATTCACGAATAATTCGTATCTTTGCGTTTGGAAACCTGCGTGCTGGAAACTCGCGCGCGGGATGGACAACAAAATAGGCTGAAACGATGAGAAGATGGTTGACCCTGGTGGTGATGTGGATGGTGTCGGTCTGCGCGTTCGCGCAGGTCGGCCAGCGGATTACCACCCGCAGTGAAAAACTCGCCGATTTCCCGCTGAAGGTGACGAAAGTGGTCTTGTCCGGCAACCCTTTCCAGGATATCGCGCTGAAGGAAGCCGTCCGGAACGCCTGGACGCTTTCCCCGTATGAATTCTGTACGGCGGAAGAGTTCCAGCGGCTCAAGGGCAGCGACCGTTACTACTTCATGCTGCGGACCGAGAACGAACGGCAGCGCGGCATTTCCTTCCTGACCCTGGTCAAAGGCGGGGCCGACAAGGTGGAGGATATGCTGGAAGTCTTTACCATGCCGGTCGGGGCCGCGGGCGCCACGCAGGGCTCGGAGGAGATGTTCCTGACCGCCCTGGTCTCCGTCATGCAGGAGCATGCGGAAAGGGCCCTGAGCAGCAGCATCGTCAGCCTGGGCAGCGTGTCCGGCGGCATCGCGCGGCTCTCGAAAATGAAACTCTATTTCAGCGAAAAGGACCTCTGCCCGCAGATCGGGGACAGCTTCAAGGCCACCCGCTTCGGCCGGGACATGTACATCGTGGACGAATACGGGGCCGAGGACATCATCCTGAGCGGGGCCTATGATACGGCCGTCAGCTATGTCATCGCGCCGGTCTCGCCGCAGAAAGGCGACTGGTGCTACAAGATGCTGCTGGACGCCCGCACCCATGAACTGCTGTACTATACCAAACACCGCATCACCGCTTCCCGGGGCGCCGGCTTCCTGAAGTCGGACATCCGGAAACTGGCCGGACACAGATAGACAGGACATGGCAAACATCAGATTCGGGAGGACGGAATCGGGGGTCCACTATGCGGTGAAACGCAGCGGCTCCGCCGTCGGATACTGCGCCCTGAGCATCCGGTGCGGCACCCGGGACGAGGCGGGATATCACGGCGGCATCGCCCATTTCACGGAACATACCCTGTTCAAAGGTACGACGCACAAGAGCGCCGCGGTCATCAACGGCTACCTCGACAAGCTGGGCGGCGAACTGAACGCCTACACGACCAAGGAGGAAATCGTCATCCATGCGACGGTCCTGAAGGAGGACCTGCGCAAAGCCGGCAGCCTGCTGCTCGAACTGGCCACCTGCCCCACCTTCCCCCAGCGGGAAATCGAGACGGAGCGCGGCGTGGTCATCGATGAGATCCAGTCCTACAAGGACAGCCCGTCGGACGACGTGTATGACCGTTTCGAAGAGAAGCTTTTCGCCGGCCATCCGCTCGGGAGCGCCATCCTGGGCACGGCGGATTCCGTGCGGAAAATCACCTCGGCGGAGCTGCAACGCTTCGTCCGGGAGAAATTTCTCCCCGAAGCCATGGCCTTCACCGTGGTCGCCGACATTGACGAGGCCGTCCTGGAAAAGCGCGTCAAAGACCTGATAGCCAGATATTTCCCTGAACCATCCGTGGCCGCTCCGATTGCCGGCGTCCGTCCGCCCGAGGTGCCGCTGCAGCCTGCGCATTTCGACGAGACCAAGGACAAACGCAACCACGAAGTGAACGCCGTCATCGGCGCCGTGGCCCCTTCCCTGTATGAAGAAAAAGACAGGATTACCGCGGTGCTGCTGGGCAATATCCTGGCGGGTCCTGCCTCGAATTCCATCCTCAACGGCATCCTGCGCGAGCGCAACGGCTGGGTCTATGCCGTCGAGAATTCCTATACGCAATATGCCGATACCGGCATCATGGCCATCTGCCTGGGCTGCGACCGTTCCAACCTGGAAAAATGCTGCGCCGCCGTCCACAAGGAGATCGTGAAGCTTCAGACAATCCCCCTGACCGAGAGCCGGTTGCGGGCGGCCAAGAAACAGCTCCTCGGCCAGCTGGCCATCTCCTCCGACAACGGCGAGGCGCAGTGCCTGTCCATGGGCAAGAGCCTCCTCGCGTACGGCCGGGTGAGTCCGGACGAGGAGGTGCGCAGCAGGATCGACGCCGTCACGGCGGAAGACCTGCGCCTGATGGCGGTCCGGATTTTCGGTGCGGAATCCACCTCGCGGCTGATCTTCCTGTAGGGAAATCCATCCCAGATGACGATTTTGGCAAGTTTCTTACGGAAATTTGCCATATTTTTTGTAATTTTGTCCGATTATGGATAAAAGTAAAAAGACTCGATAAATTATGATGTTTTCACTCCTACAAACCGACACCGCCGCCGTACTGGGAGAAGCGATCCAGCAGGCTGCACCCGTTCAGCAGGAAATGTCCTATTCCCTCATCGAAATGGCCGCCAAGGGCGGTTGGCTGATGATCGTCCTGCTGATTCTGTCCATCATCGCCATCTATATCTTCGGGCAGAAATGGTGGATGATCAGCCGCGCCGGCAAGATTGACAAGAACTTTATGAACGACATCCGCGACTACATCCACGAAGGCAAGATCAAGTCCGCCGTGGCGCTGTGCGAGAAGTTCGACTCCCCCGTCGCGCGTCTGGTCCAGAAGGGTATCGAGCGCATCGGACGCCCCCTGAACGACATCCAGACGGCGGTCGAGAACGTAGGCAACACTGAAGTCGCCCGCCTGGAGAAGGGTCTTCCCATCCTGGCTACCATCGCCGGCGGCGCGCCGATGATCGGTTTCCTCGGTACCGTGATCGGTATGGTCCAGGCCTTCTTCAACATGTCGCAGGCCGGCAACAACATCGACATCACCCAGCTTTCCGGCGGTATCTATACGGCCATGATTACGACCGTAGGCGGTCTGATCGTGGGTATCGTGGCCTATTTCGGCTACAACCTGCTGACCTCCAAGATCTCCGACCTGGTGTTCAAGATGGAGGGCGCCACGATGGACTTTATGGACCTGCTCCACGAACCCGCTGAAAAATAAGCAGTTATGGCAATCAAAAGAACCACGAAGGTGCTGTCGGACATCGGAATGTCTTCGATGACGGACCTGGTGTTCCTGCTGCTCATCTTCTTCCTCATCACCTCGACGCTGATCAACCCGAACGCCCTGAAGCTCCTGCTCCCGAAGAGCACCGGCCAGGTGTCCGCGAAGGCGACCGTCAGCGTGTCCATCAAGGACTGGCACGACGGCAAGACATATACCTACCACATCAATGGCGACGAGACCCCCGTTCCCTTCGCCGACGTGGAGGACGGTCTGGTGGAGCTGCTCCAGCAGGAAGAGGATCCGACCTTCTCCATCTACGCGGACGAGAGCGTCCCGGTGGGCGAAGTCGTCGCCGTGATGAACATCGCCAAACGCAACCATTATAAAGTCATTCTCGCAACGAGTCCGGAATAGTATGGCGTCTTACAGACAGGAACGTGAAAAACAGCTGAAGGTCGCCCGGGGAACCGGCGTCCTGCTGACGGTCGGCGTCCATGTGGTCCTGGCCGTCTTCGGCGTGTTTTCCGGGGTGAAATACCTCTATCCCCCGCCGCCGGAGCAGACTTTCCTGATTGATTTCACGGAGCCGGAGACCGTCCGTCCGAGGCAGGTGCGCAACGGCAGCCAGCCGCAGGCGGAAGAGGTGGACCGGACCCGTCCGCTGGAGCTGGTCCAGCGTTCCGAGGCGCAGGAACAGGGCAAGAAGGCCAACGAGGCCCCCGAAGCGACCGTGGACGATTTCGGCGACGTGGAGAAATATGAGCCGTCCCGGGACAAGGAAATCAACAACCGGGCCCTCTTCCATGCAGCCGACAACAAGACAGACAAAGACACCCTCGCCGCCCAGACGGCCAGCAAGGTGACCGAAGCCCTCAAGGCGGGACACGCCTCGGGCAACACCACCACAGGCAAATTCTCCGGCGAGCCGAATGCGCACCTGAAGGGCCGCAAGGTCGAAGGGGTGCTCCCGCGCCCGAAAGAGGCCAGCCAGGAGAGCGGCACCGTCGTCGTGAAGATCTGGGTGGACCAGTACGGCACCGTCAAACGGGCCGAAGCGGGCGCCGACGGGACGACCGTCGTCAGTACGAAACTATGGGCCGCAGCACGGAGCGCGGCAATGCAGGCGCACTTCAACATGAGCGCCGATGCCCCCGCTCTGCAGGAAGGTACCATCACATATCATTTCAAATTACAGTAAAAGGCCGTGAGGCACAAGAAATTATGGAAGACAACAAGCAAGGCGGTTACACCGCGGAAGGCAGGAAATTAAGGCCGAGACGGCCTAGGGTTTCCATGGCAGCCAGTTCCTCCGACGAGCGGCAGCCCAGACATGAGGGCCGCGAAGGCCGTCCCTATGGTGAGGGACGTCCCTACGGAGAAGCTCGCCCGTATGGCGAGAGAAGAAACTATGGAGAACGCAGAAGTTACGGCGACAGAAACTACCAGGACAGGGGTCAGCGCAGCTATGAGCGCCCCCGCAGGAATTATGACGAAAGCCGCGGCAATGCGTTTGCTGACAACAGCAGCTTCGCCGACAGCGAAGGACGCAGAAGCTACGGAGAAGGATACGGTGAAAGAAGGAGTAACGGCCCGCGCCGCAGCCCGGACACCCGGAGAGGCGAAGGCCGCTTCCAGCAGGAAGGACGCCGCCCCTTCGGCGAAGGCCGCAAGAGCAGCCGTCCCCAGCCCGCACGGGGCCGCAAACCGGCCGGTCGCGGACGCGCTTTCGCCGGCAAGAAAACGGCCGCCGCAGAGGGCATGAGCCGGATGCTGAGTCGCAAACCCCAGGTGGACAAGCTGCAATATGACGAGCAGGCCACCAGCCCGGCGACCTTCCAGGAGGAAGTCCGCCTGAACAAGTTCATCGCCAATTCCGGCGTATGTTCCCGCCGCGAGGCCGACCAGATGATCCAGGCCGGTGTCGTGACCGTCAACGGCGAGGTCGTGACCGAGCTCGGGACCAAGGTGAACGTACTCCACGACGAGGTCCGCTTCAACGGAGAGCGGCTCAAGGGCGAGGAGAAGGTCTATATCGTGATGAACAAGCCGCGGGGCTATGTGACCACCGCCGGCGACCCGCACGCGGACAAGACCGTCATGGACCTGCTGAAGGGCTGCACCGCCCGGGTGTTCCCGGTCGGCCGCCTGGACAAGAACACGACCGGCGTGCTGATGTTCACCAACGACGGGGAGATCGCCGAACGGCTCACCCACCCGTCCTACGACAAGAAGAAGATCTACCAGGTGACCCTGGACAACCCGCTGACGCAGGAAGATTACGAGAAGATCCTCTCGGGCATTACCCTGGGCGACGGCGACGTGAAGGCTGATGAACTCGAATATATCGATGAGAACGACCACCGCAAGTTGGGCATCGAGATCCATTCGGGCAAGAACCGCATCGTCCGCCGGATTTTCGAATCCCTGGGCTACGACGTCAAGGCGCTGGACCGCGTCTATTTCGCCGGCCTGACGAAGAAAGGCGTGAAGAAGGGCGAATGGCGTTACCTCACCGCCGGTGAGGCCAACGTCCTCAAAATGGGAGCCTATCTCTAATGGCTGAGACGACAAAGAAACACCGGGCTGGATTTGTCAACATCATCGGGAACCCGAATGTCGGCAAATCCACCCTGATGAACGCCCTGGTGGGTGAAAAGCTGTGCATCGTCACGTCGAAGGCGCAGACCACCCGCCACCGCATCATGGGCATCATGAACGGCGAGGATTTCCAGATTGTCTATTCCGACACGCCGGGTATCCTCAAGCCGAACTACCGCCTCCAGCAGAACATGATGAATTTCGTGGATACGGCCATCGGCGACGCGGATATCATCCTGTATGTCACGGATACGGTGGAGCAGAGCGACAAGAACGCGGAGTATATCGCCAAGTTGCAGAAGCTCGACTGCCCGATCGTCCTGGTCATCAACAAGATCGATATCAGCGACCAGGACCGGGTGATGAAGCTGATGCAGTGGTGGGGCGAACAGCTCCCCCGGGCGGTCATCTTCCCGGTATCGGCCAAGGAGAAGTTCAACCTGGAAAATGTCTATCAGGCCATCCTGGAGCGGCTCCCCGAGTCGCCGGCCTGGTTCGACAAGGACCAGTTCACGGACCGCAACCTGCGCTTCTTCGCCTCGGAAATCATCCGGGAGAAGATTCTGTTGAACTACGACCAGGAAGTGCCGTATAGCTGCGAAGTGGTCGTGGAAGCCTTCAAGGAAGGCGAAAAACGCTACGACATCAGCGCCGTCATCTATGTGATGCGGGACAGCCAGAAGGGCATCCTCATCGGCAAGGGCGGGGCTGCGCTGAAGAAACTGGGCACGGACGCCCGGCTGGAAATGGAAGACTTTTTCCAGAAAAAAGTATATCTCAGTCTGTTCGTCAAGGTGGACGAGGACTGGCGGACCAGCCGCAAGGAATTGCGGAAGTTCGGTTACGAGGACTAACAGCTTCTAATTAACAGGAGGTAACGATGAGTGACGAATGGGATGACATCCCGCAGGAAATGGAGTCGGAAGAGCAGCCGCTGGATGAATCGACGGCGGAGGCCTCGGGAAAATATGCAAAGTTGCTGGGAGAGGACAGCCGGCGTTACAAGCTGTCCGGCATGTTCAAGGACTGGTTCCTGGACTATTCCTCCTATGTGATTCTGCAGCGGGCCGTTCCCCATATCGTGGACGGCCTGAAACCCGTTCAGCGCCGCGTACTGCATGCCATGTGGCGCATGGACGACGGACGGCTCACCAAGGTGGCCAACATCGTCGGACAGGCGATGCAGTTCCATCCCCATGGCGACGCCAGTATCCTCGGCGCCCTGGTCCAGCTGGGCCAGAAGGGGTATGCCGTGGACTGCCAGGGTAACTGGGGCAACATCCTCACCGGCGACAGCAATGCCGCCGGCCGTTACATCGAAGCCCGCTTGAGCAAATTCGCCAAGGACGTGATTTTCGACCCGAAGATCACCAACTGGATGACCTCCTACGACGGCCGCAACCAGGAGCCTACCGAGCTTCCGGTGCGTTTCCCGCTGCTGCTCGCCCAAGGTACCGAGGGCATTGCCGTGGGTATGGCCTCCAAGATCCTGCCGCACAATTTCAACGAGCTGCTGGACGCCTCCGTGGCCATCCTGCGGGACGAGCCTTTCGAGCTGTATCCCGACTTCCCTACAGGCGGCTATGCCGACTGCTCGAAGTATATGCAGGGACAACGGGGCGGCACGGTGAAGGTCCGGGCGAAAATCGAGAAACTCGACAAGAACACGATCGCCATCACGGAAATCCCTTACGGGAAGACCACCCACGTGCTGATCGATTCCATCCTGAAAGCCAAGGACAAGGGCAAGATCAAGATCAAGAAAATCGAGGATATGACGACGTCCAAGGTGGATATCGTCATCCACCTGCCGAACGACGTATCCCCGGACAAGACCATCGACGCCCTATATGCCTTTACCGACTGCGAAGTCACGATTAACCCGAACGCCTGCGTCATCAAGGACAACAAGCCGGAGTTCATGACGGTCAACGATATCCTGCGGTATAACACCCAGCATACCAAGGACTTGCTCGGGCGCCAGCTCCAGATCCGTCTGGATGAACTCGAGAACGAGTGGCACTACGATTCCCTGGAGTGGATCTTCTTCGAAGAAGGGGTCTATAAGATCCTGGAGGAGACCCGGCACAAGACCTGGGAGGACCAGAAGCAGGATATCCTGGAGAAGATGCTCACCTTCCAGCACCTGGTCCGGCGTCCCATCCTCATGGAGGACATCGACAAACTGGTGGAGAAGCCGGTGCGCAAGATTTCCAAGTTCGACGCCAAGGCGATGGACGAGCGGATCCGCAGCATCGAGGCCCAGATGGCCGAGGTCCGCAACCAGCTGGACCACCTGACGGACTACACGATCGCCTGGTTCCAGAGCCTGAAGGAGAAATACGGCAAGCGTTTCCCGCGCCTGACCGAAATCACCAGCTTCGAGACCATCGCGGCCACGAAGGTCGTCAACAACAACGCCAAGCTCTATGCGAACCTGCAGGCGGGCTTCGTCGGCATCGGCCTGAAGGCGGCGGACGGCGGCGAGTTCATCTGCGAATGCTCCGACCTGTCGGAAATCATCACGATCGGCCGCAACGGCAAATACCGGATCACCAAGGTGGCGGACAAGGCCTTCTTCGGGGAGGACCTGATCTATGCCGGGGTCTTCAACCGGGGCGACGAGCGGACCATCTACAATGTCATCTACCGGGACGGCAAGGCCGGCGTGAGCTATGCCAAACGCTTCGCCATCACCTCCGTCACCCGTGACAAGGAATACGATATCACCACGGGCAAGGCCGATTCGGCCATCCTCTGGTTCACGGCCAACCACAACGGCGAGGCTGAGACGGTGCGGGTCCAGCTGCGGCCGAAAGCCAAGCTGAAGAAGACCAGCTTCGAATACGACTTCTCCACCCTGGCCATCAAGGGCAAGGGCGCCCGGGGCAATGTCGTGTCGAAGAACCCCATCAAGAGCATCCAGCTCCGTTCCAAGGGCATCTCCACCATCAGCGGAAAGGACATCTGGTACGATGCCGACGTGCAGCGGCTGAACGAGGACGGGCGCGGCCTGTACCTGGGACAGTTCGAGGCCGAGGACAAGGTGCTCGCCATCTTCTCCAACGGTACCTATTACACCACGAATTTCGACCTGAGCAACCGCTACCAGGGCGAGGTCCTGCGCATCGAGCAGTTCGACGAGGAGAAGACCTGGACAGCCCTGTATTGGGACGGCGCCGCCAAGGCCTTCTACGTCAAGCGTTTCTCCTTCGCCCTGAGCGACAACACTCCCCTTTCCTTCATTTCCGAGGCCAAGGGTTCCTACCTGGTGGCCCTCTCGGACGACGCCCACCCGCAGGTCATCGTGACCTTCGGCGGGAAATATGCCTCCCGCGATCCGGAAACGATTGATGCCGAAGAGTTTATCGCGAAGAAGGGTCTCGCGGCCAAGGGCAAGAAGTGCCACAGCTACGAGCTGGCTTCCGTCGCTTTCGGAGAGCCGCTACACAAGCCGGAAGACGACCTCACGGACCCGGACGAGACGGAGGATATGCCGGAGGAAGACGAGCCCATCGACGTGCTCAGCACCCCGGAGACGGCCCCGGAAGAGGAACACAAACCGCTCCGGCCGGAAGACCTGGCGCGGCCGAAAGGCGCGACGGCGGGCGACGTGATCGACCTGTCGATTGACGATATTCCGGACGACGAGCCCACGCTCTTTGACCTGTAGCCGCCTTGAGCTCCCCTGCCCACAAAGTCCCTGACCTGCCTCCTGCAGGCAAGAAAGTGCTGCTGCATGCCTGCTGTGCGCCATGCAGCGGGGCGATTGTGGAGTACCTGGTCCGGCAAGGGGTCCGGCCTGTCATTTTCTACAGCAACGCGAACATCACCCCGCGGCGGGAATACGACATCCGCCTGGCGGAATGCCGCCGCTACGCCGAATCCTATGGCCTGGATCTGGTCGAGGACCTGTATGACCACAGCGCCTGGCTTGCGGTCGTGCGGGGCCTGGAACAGGCGCCTGAGCGCGGCCCGCGCTGCCTGCAATGCTTCCGCTTCCGCCTGGAAAGGGCGGCCCGCTATGCGCAGGAGCATGGCTTCGACCTCCTGACGACGACCCTGGCCTCTTCCCGCTGGAAGAGCCTGGAGCAGGTGAATGCGGCGGGAGAATATGCCTGCAGCCTGTATCCGGACGTGGTCTGGTGGCCGCGCAACTGGCGCAAAGGCGGTCTGCAGGAAAGGCGCGGCGAGATCATCCGCGAACAGTGTTTCTACAACCAGCAGTACTGCGGTTGCGAATTCAGTCTCAGAAAAGATTAAGGTGCGGCCTTAATAGAGGACCGTCGGGTCGTTGACCTTGTCGCTCGACAGGAAGTCGAAGGTGGAGCCGTGGCAGGTCCAGGTGAAGAGGGTCCCTTCGGCGTTTTTCATCGTCAGGGCCTGGCGGAAGACCCGGCAGCCGCCCAGTCCCTTGCCGGCCGTCAGCATTTCCCCGATCAGGCGCCAATTGTATCCGTCATACTGCAGGACATAGACGGCCAGGCCGTCCCGTCCGTCGGAGACGGAAAGCACCAGCTCGGGCTGCCCGTCATTCGTAAAGTCATGAATACCCAGCAGATAGGCATTGCTGCGGCTCTCGGATGCGCCTTGGAAACCGATTTTCGGCAAGTCTTTCCCGCCGGCCGGGGCGCCGTTCCGATAGACGATGGTGCGTTGCCCCGCGGCATCTTCCACGGCAACGGCCACGCTGCCCTCAAACCACAGGGCGATGGCCCGGAACTGCTTGCCCCGGGTGGTGAAACTCAAGGTTGCGGCTTCATGGCCGGCCGTATATTCGACGAAGGCGTCCAGGCCTTTGACGAAGACACCGGCCTCAGCCCGCTGGGAGAAAGCGGCCATACACAGAAGGATAAGGATAAGGGTCCGAATTTTCATACGTTTGCAAAGATAAGAAAAATCGGCGGGAATCCTATCGGCGGCGCAGAAAAATACGGGGACGGTCCGTCAGCTCCAGGAAGCCATCCGCTCGCGGACCAGACGGAAAGAAGAGATGTACCGCGGGGTTTCGTGGTTTTGTTCGTTGCGAAGGACGCGCCTGGCGTTCTTCTTCGGCATGGTGGTTTGGATATCGTCTTTCATATCGGTGTGTTTTTCTGATGCAAAGGTAAAAATCGCATCAGAATCCGCAAAACCGATGTGGTGAAGCGCCCCGTAGCGGCGCCGTTTGCCGAAAAATGTGGCGAAATCGCGAAATGAGGGGGTGAAATCAGACCCCGGACAGAAGGAATACCGTATAGCCGAAGCCCATCAGGAGCGCGAGCAGGAAGGTGGCGGAGACCAGCAGCGGGAGCATCGGGTCGAGCTCGCGGTCCTTCCGTTTCCACACGCCGCGCAGATGCATGACATAGAGCGGGAGGGTGATCACGAACAGGAAATGCCAGGGGTCCAGATAGCGCAGGAAGCTGAAGGTCAGCAGCAGGACCCAGCCCAGGACGATCAGGACGGTCTGGTAGATGCGGGCGCCTTTCGGGCCCAGACGGAGGGCGACGGTGGTGCGGTTGGCGGCGTCGGTCTTCATGTCCCGGATGTTGTTGACATTGAGCACGCCTACGCTGAAGCAGCCGATGGCCGAGGCGGGCAGCAGGAGGAAGGGATGGGGGAAGGCGTGGGATGCGACGAAATAGGACCCCAGCACCGACACCAGGCCGAAAAAGAGGAATACGAACAGGTCGCCCAGGCCACGGTAGCCATAGGGATTGCGGCCCAGCGTGTATTTCATGGCCCCGAGGATGGCGGCGGCCCCCAGGAGCATCAGACAGACCCCGTCCATGCACAGGAGCGTCCCGTAGGATACCTTGATCATCCACAGGCCGAAAGCGATGCTCAGCGCCACGAAAAGGCCGATCAGCAGGCGCATGTCCCGCACGGTCATCTCCCCACCGTTCAGCCCATAGCGCGGGCCCTGCCTGTCGGCCGTATCGGTCCCGTGCAGGACGTCTCCCAGTTCATTGGAAAGGTTGGAGAGGATCTGCAGGCAGACGGTCGTCAGCATGATCAGCACGGCGGTGGCCGGACGGACATGGTAATCCGCAACGGCCAGCAGGATGCCGAGGACGACGCCGGAAAGGGACAGCGGCAAGGTGCGCAAGCGCATGGAACGAAGGGCGGCCCGGAAAGTCATCGCTTGTTTCTTTTGGGGAATAAAACTTTGATATTCAAGGATATGAAATGCCCGATGGCGCCGAAGAAGCCTTTGGCCCGGCTGTCGTACAGGAATTGTTCCCGCAGCGGACGGCCTTTCGGGCTGACCAGGTAGGCATAGCGTTCTTTGAGCGAATAGTGGGCATCGCGCCAGCGTTCCAGGCCGGGGTTGCGGTTGCAGGAGGCCAGGATGCCGGGCGCCACGACGCGGGCGATCCCCTTGCGCAAGGCCCGGACGCCATAGTCATAATCACCGAAGCTATGCTGGTAGGCGGGCTCCAGGTTCCCCAGGATGCCGTAAACCGACTTGGGGACCAGGACCAGGTTGCCGTTGAAGGTGTAGCAGGGCACGGGAAGCACCGGATCCGGCTCCACGAGGCGGTTGGACTTGGTCCTGCCGCCATAGCTCAGCTGCCCTTCGTCGCTGACGGCAGTCCCCACGATGATGGCTTTGTGCCGCAGGTATTCCGAGGTTTCGAGCAGGATGGCGAGGGCGTCTTCGTGCATCAGGGTGTCGTCGTTGAGCCAGAGGTAGAAGTCGAAATCTTCTTCGGCCGCGGTACGCCAGGCCAGGCGCATGCCCTGGTTCCAGTACAGGCCGCCTTCGCTGCGGATCACCTGCACGGAGGGGAAGCGTTCGGCGACGGCTTCGGCCGTGCCGTCGGTACTGCCGTCATCCACCAGGAAGACCCGGCAGACATACTTTTCCATCGCGGCCAGGCCGTCTATCTGGCGGAAGCAGTCCGCCAGACAGGAAAGGGTCTTTTCCCGCCGGTTGAACACGGTCAGCAAGATGGCGACGGACAGCATGGCTAGTCGAGTTTGAGCACGGCCATGAAGGCGCTCTGGGGCACCTGTACCGTACCGATCTGGCGCATGCGCTTCTTGCCTTCTTTCTGCTTTTCGAGGAGCTTGCGCTTACGGGTGATATCGCCGCCGTAACATTTGGCCGTTACGTCCTTGCGGACCTGTTTGACGGTCTCGCGGGCGATGATCTTGGCACCGATGGCCGCCTGGATGGGGATGTCGAACTGCTGGCGGGGAATGAGGTCTTTGAGCTTGACGCACATTTTGCGGCCGAAATCGTAGGCGTTGTCCTCATGGATGAGGGAGGACAGGGCGTCGGCCGGTTCTCCGTTTAGCAGGATATCCAGGCGCACGAGGCGGGCGGGGCGGTAGCCGGTGATGTGGTAATCGAAGGAGGCATAGCCCCGGGATACCGTCTTGAGCTGGTCATAGAAGCCGAAGACGATTTCGGAGAGGGGCATGTCGTAGTTGAGTTCCACCCGGTCGGCGGTGATGAAATGCTGTCCCGTGAGGGTGCCGCGCCGGTCCAGGCAGAGTTTCATGATGGCCCCGAAATAGTCCGATTTGGAGATGATCTGGGCCCGGATATAGGGCTCTTCGATATGGTCGATCAGCGTGGGCGCAGGCATGCCGGAGGGGTTGTGGACGTCCATCACTTCGCCCTGGGTCGTAAAGACCTTGTACGAGACGTTGGGGACGGTGGTGATGACATCCATGTTGAACTCGCGGAAGAGCCTTTCCTGGACGATTTCCAGGTGCAGGAGGCCCAGGAAGCCGCAGCGGAAGCCGGAGCCCAGCGCGAGGGAGGATTCGGGCTCATAGACGAAGGAGGCGTCGTTGAGCTGGAATTTCTCCAGCACGGAGCGGAGTTCTTCGAATTTGGAGGCATCCACCGGATACATACCCGCGAATACCATGGGCTTGACTTCTTCGAAGCCGGCGATGGCGTTGGTGCAGGGATTGTCCTGGGTGGTGATGGTGTCGCCCACCTTCACTTCGGTGGCGCTCTTGATGCCGCAGATGGCGTATCCGACGTCGCCGCAACTGATGCCGTCGGTCGGGACGAGTTTCATTTTCAGGATGCCGACTTCGTCCGCCACGTAGTCCATGCCGGTGTTGAAGAAGCGGACGCGGTCACCTTTGCGCAGCGCGCCGTCGAAGACCTTGAAGTAGGCGATGACCCCGCGGAAGGGGTTGAATACGGAGTCGAAGATGAGGGCGCGCAGGGGGGCCTGCGGATCGCCCTTTGGCGCCGGGATCTTCTCGACGATGGCATCGAGGATGGGTGCGACGCCTTGCCCGGTGCGGGCGGAGACTTTGAAGACGTCTTCCGGATCGCAGCCGATCAGGTCGCATATCTGGTCCGTAACCACTTCTACCTGAGCGGCTTCCATGTCGATTTTGTTCAAGACCGGGATGATTTCCAGGTTGTGGTCCACGGCTAGGTAGAGGTTGGAGATGGTCTGGGCCTGGATGCCTTGGGAGGCATCGACCACCAGCAGCGCGCCTTCGCAGGAGGCGATGGAGCGGGAGACTTCGTAGGAGAAATCGACATGTCCGGGGGTGTCGATGAGGTTGAGCAGGTATTTCTCACCTTTGTACATGTATTCCATCTGGATTGCATGGCTCTTGATGGTGATGCCTTTTTCCTTCTCAAGGTCCATATCATCGAGCACCTGGTTTTCCATCTCCCGGTCTGCCAGGGTCTTGGTCAGTTCCAGCAGGCGGTCGGCCAGGGTGCTTTTGCCGTGGTCGATATGGGCGATGATACAGAAGTTCCGGATATGTTTCATTTTCGCAATATTTCTAAATAACTTACAAAGGTAATCAATTTATATTTTTAACTTTGCTTTATCTAAGAGGATTTTGTATGAAAAAGATGATTGCCGCCCTGCTGGGCCTTGTGTTGACGGTGTCCCTGGCTGCCCAGGACCATTTGGAATTTGAAGGCGTGCCGGTGGACGGGCCGCTGAAGGTCTGTGTGAAGGCGCTGCGCGATGCGGGTTTCAAGCCCAAGACGCGGGCGGTGGACAATCACTACCTCCGGGGGAAGTATTTCGGCGAGGAGGTGCAGCTGTTTGTCGGCTGTACGGCCCAAAGCCAGACGGCTTATCTGGTGCTGGTGTCTTTCCCGGCCTCGCCGAGTTGGGCGGCGCTGCGCGGCCAGTATGATTATGTCAAAATGCGGCTCACAGCCCTGTATAACACGCCGTCCAACGTGGTGGAGACGTTCCAGTATCCCTATACGGAGGAGGACGGTTTACGGGCCCTGGAATACGGGAAATGCACATTCGTCACTACCTGGACCCTTCCCGAAGGGGAAATCTCCCTGACCCTCTCGTCTGAAGACCGCGTCCAGGTCTTCTTCACCGACAAAGCCAACCTCGCCCTCGCCGCGTCAGAACAAAATTAAACGGCAGAGAATAAGCTACCTCATTTCAAAACCTTCCGCTTCGCTCCATCCCTCCCAAACAAGTTTGGGCCCCTCCCGTTCACGTGGCCACGGGCGGCCACGGGTTTTGAAACGAGGCAGCTTATTCTTTTTGCCTTGTTTCTTCTTTGCCGGATATAAACAAAGATCCCCGGACCAATCACTTGGTCCGGGGATCCAAAAAACGGCAGCTACCTACTCTCCCACCTGGTGGGGCAGTACCATCGGCGATTGTGTGCTTAACTTCTCTGTTCGGAATGGGAAGAGGTGTGACCACACGGCCTTGCCACCGCAGTATATTGCTTGAGAGAGCCTTCGGTC
>JAFUWX010000074.1 GCA_017471025.1 Bacteroidales bacterium | reverse complement strand
TGCCGGCCTACTTCAGCGATTCGCAGCGCCAGGCTACCAAGGAAGCCGGCAAGATCGCCGGCCTGGATGTCAAGCGTATCATCAATGAGCCTACGGCTGCCGCACTGGCCTACGGTCTGGACAAGAAGAACAAGAACATGAAGGTCGCGGTCTATGACCTGGGCGGCGGTACCTTCGATATTTCCATCATGGAACTCGGCGACGGTGTGTTCGAGGTGAAATCCACCAACGGCGATACCCACCTGGGCGGTGATGACTTCGACCAGAAGATCATCGACTGGCTGGCCTCCGAGTTCGCGGCCGACAACGGCGGCGCGGACCTCAAGAAGGACCCGATGGCCCTCCAGCGCCTGAAAGAGGCTGCGGAGAAGGCGAAGATCGAACTCTCCAACCAGACCTCCACGGAAATCAACCTGCCGTATATTATGCCGGTGGACGGTGTGCCGAAACACCTGGTGAAGACCCTGACCCGCGCCAAGTTCGAGCAGCTGTGCGACGACCTCTTCGCCCGCAGCATCGAGCCTTGCCGCAAGGCCCTGGCAGACGCCCGCCTGAGCGCTTCCCAGATTGACGAGGTCCTGCTCGTCGGCGGTTCCACCCGTATCCCGAAGGTCCAGCAGATCGTCAAGGAATTCTTCGGCAAGGAACCCAACAAGAGCGTGAACCCGGACGAGGTGGTCGCTATCGGCGCCTCCATCCAGGGCGGTGTCCTCGCCGGCGACGTGAAGGATGTCCTCCTGCTGGATGTGACCCCGCTTTCCCTGGGTATCGAGACCCTCGGCGGCGTGATGACCAAGCTCATCGAGTCCAACACCACCATCCCGACCCGTCAGTCGCAGGTGTTCTCGACAGCGGCCGACAACCAGCCTTCCGTCGAAATCCGCGTGCTGCAGGGTGAACGCCCGATGGCCAAGGACAACAAGCAGATCGGCATTTTCCACCTGGACGGCATCGCACCGGCTCCGCGCGGAATCCCGCAGATCGAGGTGACCTTCGACATCGACGTCAACGGTATCCTGAACGTGTCCGCCAAGGACAAGGCTACCGGCAAGGAGCAGAACATCCGCATCGAGGCTTCCTCCGGTCTGAGCGAGGACGAAATCAAGCGGATGCGTGACGAGGCCAAGGCCAACGAGGCTGCCGACAAGGCCGAGAAGGAACGCGTCGATAAGATCAACAACGCCGACGCCCTGTGCTTCCAGGCCGAGAAGTTCCTCAAGGACAACGGAGACAAGGTGCCTGCACAGGTCAAGAGCGATGTCGAGGCCAATGTCGCCTCCCTTAAGGAAGCGGTGAAGAACCAGAATATCGCGGATATCGACCGCTACAGCGAGGCGCTGAACAAGGCCTTCGAGGCCATGTACCAGGCCCAGCAGCAGGCCGGTGCCCAGGGTGGTCCTCAGGGACCTTTCCAGGGAGGCCCTCAGCAGGGACCTCAGGGACCGGACAACAACACCCCTGACGAGCAGTAATTCCCTGCTCATCACCCTTACAGGCCGGCAGGCGGAACGACGGAAAGTTCCCCCTGCCGGCTTCTTTTTTCCATTTCCCTAACTTAGGTGTACTGTGGTATTGCATATCGGAAAATATTATGTATATTTGCATAGCTGAAACGATATGTCTATGATGTTACACAAGAAAGTAATGCTTCTATGCCTGGCCCTTCTGTTGCCGGCATGGTCGGTTTTGGCGCAGACGAAAAAGGTAAGCGGCCGGGTCGTGGACGAGAACGACGAGCCTGTGGCCGGTGCCTATGTCGTCGTGAAAGGGGAGACCCGCGGTGCCATGACCGATGGAGGCGGCCGTTTTTCCATTGATGTGAAAGACAGCGACGTGCTGATTTTCTCTTTCCTCAGTTACGAGGACGAGCAGGTGGCCGTAAAAGGGCAGACCGAACTGCTGGTGAAGCTCGTGCCCCAGGCCGACCGGCTGGAAGAGGCCGTGGCCGTGGCTTATGGCTCGCAGCGCAAGGCCAGCGTGATCGGTTCCATCAGTTCCGTCGATGTAGAGACCCTCGCCACCCCGATGGGACAGTTGTCCACCGGTCTGGCCGGTAAACTGGCCGGCGTGGTGGCCATGCAGCGTTCGGGTGAACCGGGCCGCAGCGCGGAATTCTATATCCGCGGCGTCGCCACCTTCGGTGCCAATGCCTCTCCGCTGATCCTGGTGGACGGTGTGGAACGCTCGATGGACCTCGTGGACCTGGAAGACATCGCCTCCTTCTCCATCCTGAAGGATGCGACCGCGACGGCGGTTTACGGTGTCCGCGGTGCCAACGGTATCGTGCTCATCACCACCCGGCGCGGCTCCGAATCCAAGCCCAAGGTCAGCGTGCGGATGGAGACGGGCTTCACCTCTCCGGTCAAGATCCCCGAAATGGCGGACACCGCCACGTTCATCGACTATCTGAACGACATCTATGTGGACAACGGCCAGGAGGCGCCCATCAGCGAGGTGGACCGCGCGAAGTATCTTTCCGGCGAGGACCCGGACCTGTACCCTTCGGTCGATTGGGTGCGCGAGACCTTCAAGAATTTCGCCCAGACCCACAAGGTCAATGTGAACGTGACCGGCGGCGCCAAGAACGTCCGCTATTATGTCGGCGGCTCCTATTATTACGAAGACGGTATCCTGAACGTGGTCAACCCCAAGCGGTACAATTCCCAGATGAACTTCCAGAAGTTCAATTTCCGCTCCAACGTAGATATCAACATCACCAAATCCACGGTCCTGGGACTGGGGCTTTCCACGCAATATACGGTCCGCAATTCCCCGGGCGGCAACCTGAGCGACATCCTGTCGCTCACCATGCGGAATACCCCGATCGCGATGCCGGCCATTTTCAGCGACGGCACCCTCTCGGAGGTGAAGAATACGAACAACCCCTATAACCTGATCAATGAGAGCGGCTGGACCTCGGTCAACCGCAACACGGCCCAGAGTACGATTACCCTCACCCAGGATTTCTCCGACCTCATCACCGAAGGCCTCTCGGCCAAGGTCATGATGGCCTGGGACGCCTGGAACCAAACCTCCCTGCAGCGCTTCCGCTCTGTCCCCGCCTACAGCATGAAGGTGAACGCCGACGGCACCCGGGAGTATGTCCTGGAGGATGACTATCAGGGATATATCCAGCTCGGCACGGGCAATTCCGGTACGAACAAACTCAATTTCGAAACCTCCGTCCTGTACGAACGCCAGTTCGCCGGCGCCCACCGCGTCAGCGGCATGTTCCTGTTCAACATGGAGTCTTACAGCGACAACGTGCCCGGTTCCTACCTCACTTCTTTCCCGTACAAGCACATGGGTATCGCCGGCCGTGCGACCTATTCCTACCGGGACCGCTACTTCACGGAGGTGAACTTCGGTTACAACGGCTCCGAAAACTTCGCCCCCGGCCACCGTTTCGGCTTCTTCCCTTCGGTCGCCGTGGGTTACATGATCAGCAACGAACCCTTCTGGGAGCCCCTGAAAGACTATATCACGGAACTCAAGTTCAAAGGCTCCGCGGGCCGGGTCGGCAATGACCAGATCGGCGGCGGACGCCGTTTCGTCTATAACGCCACGATGCTGACCACCGGCGTCGGCGGGTCGAACTGGGGACAGGAGCAGGCCATCTACACGGCGGCCATCCGCACCGGCGAGATCGCCAACCCGGACGTGTCCTGGGAGCTGGCGACCAAGTTCAATGCCGGTTTCGAGACGACCCTGTTCCGGGAACTCAAATTCGCCTTCGACTGGTTCTACGACAAGCGTGAACATATCTTCGTGCGCCGGGAATCCCAGCCTTCCGCGGTGGGCGTCAACGTCCAGCAGTATGTCAATGTGGGCGAGATGAACAGCACGGGTCTGGATATGTCCATGAACTACGACCACCGCTTCGCCAACGACATGATGCTGTCCTTGAAAGGGACCTATACATTCGCACGCAACCACGTGGTTTACAACGATAAACCCGCTCCGGTGGAGCCTTATCAGAACACCCAGGGCTATGCCCTCAACCAGCAGCGCGGCCTGATTGCGGAAGGACTCTTCTGCACGCAGGAGGAGATTGACACCTGGCCCCAGCAGAAGTTCGGCAACGTCCGTCCCGGCGACATCAAGTACCGGGATGTCAACGGCGACGGCCTTGTGGACGAGTACGATGTCGTCCCGATCGGCTATACGACCCTGCCGGAGATTACCTACGGCTTCGGCGCCGGCCTGAACTGGAAGGGCTTCGACGTGTCCTTCTTCTTCAACGGCGTAGGCCATGTCACCCGGATCATCAGCGGCAGCCAGTTCTGGGGCGGTACCTCCACTACGGCCAAGGAAGCCGGCCAGATCTACATGGATGTGGCCCGTAACCACTGGACCGCCGCCCAGCCGGACGCCCATGCCGCCTACCCGCGCCTGTCCCTGTCCAAGGCCAGCAACAACGAGCGGGCCTCGACGTTCTGGCAGCGGGACATGAGCTTCCTGCGCCTGAAGAATGTCGAACTTGGCTATACGCTTCCCCGCCGCTGGACGCAGAAGCTCTACATGTCCGGCGTGCGCTTCTATGTGCAGGGCGTCAACCTGCTGACATTCAGTAAATTCAAATTGTGGGACCCGGAGCTGGACGCCAACTACGGCAACGTCTATCCGATGACCCGCAATGTCACCATCGGTCTGAACATCAATTTTTAGGAGGTCCCGGATATGCAAACATTCAGCAAAATCCTCGCAGCCGTCGCTGCCCTTGCCCTGACCGTTTCCTGCGATTCCTTTTTCGATGTGAACCTGCAGGACCAGGCCGATTTCGAGGGCCTGCTCAGCAAGCGTTCTTCCGTACGTAAATACGTTTCCAATCTCTATACCTACCTGCCGCGCGATGAGCATGTCGATAAGTACGAAGGCGGCGTGGTCCTGCGTAGTGACGAAGCCCTCTTCGGCGCCTCCCAGCATCCTTCCGTCATGTACAAGGTGCGCTGGGGCGACTACGGTTCCGCCACGGTGAACGGAGACGAAAACTCCACGATCTGGAACCGGTACTACCAGGCCATCAACCAGTGTACCATCCTCATCGAGAACCTGCATCTGGACAAGGAAGACCCGGCGGACTATATCGCGTATATGCGGGCCGAGGCCCGGACGCTGCGCGCCTTCTACTACTTCTGCCTGTTCCGGCATTACGGGCCGGTCATCGTATGGGGTGACAAGATGGCGGATGCCAATGTCGAGGGTTCCACCCTGGACCGGAATACCGTCCAGGAGAATGTCGATTTCATGGTGTCCCAGATCGACCTTGCCGTGCCTGACCTGCCCCTGACGGTGGCAGAGGTCTCGACGCTGTCGGAACGGACGGACCGCGGCCGGGTGACCCGCGGAATGGCCCTGGCGCTGAAATCCCGCATCCTGCTCTATGCCGCATCCCCGATGTTTAACGGCTGCGACCTGTACAAGGGCGTGAAAAACCTCGCCGGCAAGGATATCTTCCCGCAGGAGGCCGACCCGAGCAAGTGGGAAGCGGCCGAAAAGGCGGCCCGCGAGGTCCTGGCCCTGGAACAATACGAACTGGTCCAGCCCAAGGGAACTTCGTTCCAGGATTATGCGGACGCCTATTCCTCCGTATTCTTCGAGAATTGGAACAGCGAAATCATCTGGGGCTGGTGGTTCCGGACCTGGGCGCCGACCGACCCCTATGCCGGGAGCGTGGGCGGTCTGCTGGCCGCCTCCGTGCCGATGAACCTGTACGGTTCCTCCCCGCTGTACGGCTGGCAGCTCATCACCCCTTCCCTCAAGCAGGTCGATTGCTATCCGATGTTCTCCACGGGACGCTATCCGGTGACCGGCTACGAGCGGGACGGCAAGGGACTGAACTATTCCCGTCCCCAGGTGGATGCGAAATCCGGCTATGTCATGGACGGTTGGGAAGAAAACTATAAACAGCCCGTGGACGCCTCCTGGGCCCCTGCTTTCAAGGCCCACAAATCGACCGTCGGCCGGGATCCGCGCTATTATGCCAGCCTGGTGCCGAACGGCTTCTGGTGGCCGAACAAGGACCTGAAAGTCCGGGTGACCGATTTCCAGAAACCCGCCAAGGAAGTGCTGGACGCGATGAGCGCCGCCGACAAGGCCGATCCGGAGAAGGTGCCGACCAACGCCTGGCAGCCGGCCGGAAACATCAACCGGGTCGGTTATACCTGGCGCCGCTGGTACAAGGCGAACACCCCGCTCAACACGACGGCGGACTATGCCAACATCCGGATGGTCTATCCGGAATTCCGCCTGGCGGAGATTTACTATAACCTCGCGGAAGCCTGCAACGAACAGGGCAAGCTGTCCGAGGCCTGCGAGGCCCTTAACAAAGTACGCAACCGCGTGGGCCTCAATAACATAGAGGTGGCCTATCCGGAGCTGGACCAGGCGCTGATGCGCTGGTGCATCCGACAGGACAAGATGGCGGAATTCGGCATGGAAGCCCAGCGCCACTATGACGCCATCCGGACCCTGACGGCCAAGGCGGAATATCCTTGCGACAACTGGACCCTGCACCTGAAGGCCGACAATTATGAGGACTCCTGGCAGCGTGTCAATACGGACTACAACGGGGAGTATCCCGCCGTCTTCACGGACCGGGATTACCTCTTCCCGATGAGTGCGGAACTGATGGCGGAGATGGTCAACTATACACAGAATTATGGATTCTAGAAGCATCTGAGGAGGATAGGTATGAAAAAGTATTTGGGAATCTTACTGGCAGCCCTTGCCGTAAGCGCCTGTTTCAAAGATGACAGGATGGACAATGCCCCGCAGGACTACCTGGGCTTTTCCGGCGTGACCCTGACGGATCCGGAAACGGTCGCACCGGTCGTGACCCTGTGCAGCGGCCATTACCTGACAGGTATCTCCAAGAGCGGCCGGCGGCAATCGGCCGTGCTGCAGGCCGTTGTCACCTATGACGCTTCCCTGGTGGCGGCATACAATACGGCAAACGGCACCTCGTTTACGGCCCTGCCCGAGACCCTCCTGCATCTGACGGGCGTGGAGCCTTCTTTCAGCCGGGATGATGACATCCAGACCTTGGACATCGCCTGGAATGTGGCCCAGGTACAGGCCCTGTATGACGCCAGCCCTGCGGAATACGTCATCCCGCTCAAGCTACTCTCCTCCGCGGCCCGCGAAGGCCGTGACTGCCTGCTGCTGCGTCTGCAGCCCTCTTCGCTGTCCCTCTGCTCCGTGTCCGACGACGCGGGGAACTCCTTCTCCTATAAGCCGGTCGTTCCGGGAGCCGTGGATGTCGTCAATGTGCGTCTGCTGCTGGATTATGCCAACCCCCGGGAAGACATGACCGTGGAGGTGGATGTGGACGAGAGCCTGCTTCCCGCCTACCAGAAGTCAACCGGCAATTACTACAACCTGCCCCCGGACGGGTCTGTCTTCGTGTATTCGAAGAAAGTGGACCTCCTGCGCGGCGAGCTTCAGGCCAATGTCCGGGTCGTGGTGGACAACGCCCAAATCGGGATCAGGCATCCCGGCTATATCCTTCCGCTGCGCATCCGTTCCACGTCCCTGCCGGTGACGATCGCGCAGGACAGTTTCTATCTGATCCTTCCGCCCGCCCTGTAGCCTATGAGAAAGACCGTATCCTTGTTGCTCCTGGCCGCCCTGGCCATCAGCTGTTCTACCCGGCGGGGAACCGCCGCGACGGAGGGCGTGAGCGCCCCCCGTTTTGCCGATATTACCCTATGCTACGGCGGCAGCCTGCGCAAGGAGCCGGTCCGCTGGACGGCTGACCGCTTCGCGCCTTCGGTGACCTTTCAGGATGCCCAGGGTCGCGAACAGTGGCTTTTCGAAGCCTTTCTCTGCCTGGACGCCCACGAAGGCGTCACCGGCAAAGGACTGGGATTGAATCCCGATCCGAACCAGCACAATGGCAACAAGGCTTCCTGGAGTTATTTCCTGGATTATTGGATGGCCCCGGGCGGTGCCTTGTCGGCCCTGGATGCCGCTGTGGCCCAGGCCGCCGCACGGCTGGGTGACCCGCCCCGCAAGCGTCAGGTCGTCATGATGATGCCCGATCCGGTCCAGTTCGAAGTGTTCGCCGACAAGGAATCCCCGACCATCTATTGGGGGGACGGGCTGGATTTTTCCCGTTCGGAAGACCAGGTCAAAGCCTATCGCTGGTACATCGACCAATGCCGGGAACGTTTTGCGGCCCTCGCGCCCAAATATTTGGAACTCACCGGCTTCTATGTCCTCTCCGAGGACCTTGTTGCCCGTCCGGACGGCCTGAACTATGCCTACAAGCGCTGGGACCGGATCCTGCCCCCGGTGGCGACCTATCTCCATGGCCTGCAGTATGGCTTTTATTGGATTCCGTGGAATTTCGCGCCCGGCTATGACATGAAGCAGGAACTGGGCTTCGACGAGGTCTGGATGCAGCCCAATTACTACTGGGACGAGACCGGTCAGAAACCTTTGGACAAGACCGTCAAGGCCATCCTGGAGCATGATATTTCCATGGAATTCGAACTGGAATATTCCGCCTGCACGGCCGTGATGAAGCAGCCCGGGATGCTGGCCCCGGATGCCGGCTGGCAGATGACCAAGACGCTGGCGGACGTGCCGGCCTTCCGCGGACGTTTCCGGGAGTACATGACCGCCTTCCGCTCGGCAGGGCTGTATGGCCGCAAGCCCATCGCGCTGTACAGCGGTTACAACACCCTCTGGCAGCTGGCCCGCTCCGAAGAACCAGACGACCAGGCCTTCTACCGGGAAATCTGTCAATACATCGTAGAATCCCCTTTAAGGACAAAAGAATGAGAAAGTTATACCTTGTCGCAGCTTTGCTGTCCCTATCCTTCTGCGCCTGGGCGCAGGATCTGACCCTCAGCGACGGAAAAGTCCGTGTGGCACTCGCTCCGGATGCGGCGTTGACAGAGCTGCGCAGCCTGGCGACGGGGCATAACTATGTCGGTGGCGGAGGGCTGTGGCGCATGTTCTATAACACCCTGAAAGAGAAGGAGATACAAATATCGGCGGAAGAGCAGGAACCCCTTGTCCGGGAAGAGGGCGGCCGCATCCTGGTGGACTATCCCACCCTGCGCTGCCGCGGACAGGAACTGGCTATCTCCCTGCATCTGAGCATCTGGCTGGAGGACGGGAAGGTCCGCTTTGCCTCCGCCCTGGAAAACCATGAGCCGCATACGGTGGTCCGGGAGCTGCATTATCCGCTGGTAGCGGACCTGGACCTGCCGGCAGGATACAAACTGTTGACCACCCACACCGGAGGCCAGCTGTTCGACGATCCGGTGGAAACCATCGTCAGCCGCGGCAACAAGTTCCCGTATATGACGCCTGCCCAGAAATTCCGGCAATATGACGTGCAGTATCCCCGCAACCTGGCGGCGAACTGCTTCGCCTTCGTCGGCGAGCAGGACGGCCTGTATTTCGGCAGCCATGACGAGACCTTTCAGGAAACCTGGCACGGCCTGCGGGTCTATCCCGACGCTGAAGGGCGTTTCAACCGCCTGGAGGCCGGTTTTTATAAATATCCGAACTGCCTGACGGGCGGCAGCTGGTCCAACGACACCCAGCTCGTCCAGCCCTATCAGGGGGATTGGCGCGAAACTTCCCGCATCTACCGCAGCTGGGCGGACAGCTGGTGGGACCACCGCGGGGCGGCCCGCTGGGTACAGGACATGACCGGCTGGCAGCGGGTGATCTTCAAGCACCAGTACGGCGAATACCTCCAGAAATACACCGATATGCCCGGACGGGTCAAGGCGGCCGGTGAGGCGGCCGGCGTCAATACGCTGATGCTCTTCGGCTGGTGGCGGGACGGCATGGACCATGGCAACCCGGACTATTATCCGGACGAGAGCCAGGGTGGGGAAGCCGGGCTCAAAGCCGCCATTGCCGGTTTCCGGCAAGGAGACGGCCGGGTCATCCTCTATTTCAACGGCCGGCTGATCGACCGGGAAAGCAGTTTCTACCGCAGCGGACAGGGCTCCGAGGTCTGCAACCACGACAATTTCGGCGCGGAATATACGGAGCATTACAAGTTTACCGGCGAAGGCACGTTCCTGGGCTATCATGATACCCGGACCTTCGTGGTGGCGGATACCCGCAGCGCAGTGTGGCGGGAGAGGCTCTCCCAGATGGCCGACCAGGCCATCAGCTACGGGGTGGATGCCGTTTTCTATGACCAGTTGGGCGCCGCCGAAGAATTCCCCCAGTGGGACCGCAGCGGCGAATTCCCCGTACCCAACGTCTATTCCGGACGAGACAAGAGCCAGATACTCAAATCTTTGCGCGACCAGATCAAGGCGGTGAATCCTGAAATCGGGCTGGGCACCGAATGGCTGAGCGACTGCACCAGCCAGTATTGCGATTTTGTGCATATCGTCGAGTTCACCGCCCTGCCGGAGAGCTTCCCGGAATGGTTCCGCTACACCTTCCCGGAGGTCATTTTCACCGACCGCTGCGTGCGGGACGATACGGATATCGAGCGCCGGGTCGGCAATACCCTGCTGAAGGGCCTGCGCAACGACGTGGAGGTCTATCGCTGCCGGGGCATCCTTTCGGATACGCCGCACTACCAGGCCTATCTGGCACAGGTCAATGCCATCCGTCATGCCTGGCCTGAGCTGCTCCTGCGCGGCCGTTTCACCTATACCGAGGGCTTCACCTGCGGGAACGCCGCCATCGTGGCGCGGAGCTACCAGGCAGGAGAGCGGATGGCTGTCGTCGCGACGACCTATGCCGACCGCGCGGCCGGGCGCATCACGGCGCCGGGATATAAACTGGTGGATATCAGGACGATAGGCGGCAAGGCCTTCTCCCGTGGCAATGCCGCACGGCTGGCCCTGGGACAGTACGATATCGCCGTCCTGATCTTCGAAAAGCAGCCTTAGAAGGACTTAGAACGTGCTGCGGCGGGTGAGCCGGAAAGGGCAGTGGATCTTCGCGAGCGAACGGTCCAGGATCATCCGGGCGGCCAGGCGTCCCATTTCGCTGAAGTCGGTGGATATGGTGGTCAGGCCACCCAGTACCACTTCGTTGAGGGCGATTTCATTGTAGGAAATGATGTTGACATCGCGGCCGATGGTCAGGCCGCGGGCGGCGATTTTGCGGGCCAGGTCGGCTACGCCCCAGTCCAGCTGGCTGTTCAGCAGGATGAAGGTATCCCCCCGGCGGATATCCGCGGGCGTGTCCGTCGTAAACAGCATCGGCAGTCCCAGCTTCTCGCCCGCCTTGCGGACAGCCTTGCACACCTGGGAGCCATACAGACTGGCAGGCAGGGTGACCGTCACGAGCCGCCGGGCCTGGCGGAGTTTGTCCGCGCCCTGCATCAGCCCTTCGTAGGCATCCTCCTGAAAATCCTGATACACAGCGCCATAGTTCCCCGGAAGATCCTCCATCCAGCGGTCCAGCAGGATTAGCTTGCGGTTCGGCACCCGGCCGAGCAGCTTCAGCGCCCGGGCCTGGGAAGCCGCGTCCAGGGGGAAATGCGGCGTGATGACATAGTAGTCGAACTGGTCGATATGCGTGTCGAGATAGTATTCGAAGAGGTCCAGGTTCTGGTTGTGGGTCAGGATCGTCACCTCGGCCCTGTCCCCGATCTCTTCCGAGAAGGAATTGAACAGCAGCTGTTTATAGATGCTCAGCCGGTCGAAAAGCAGCAGCACGGCAGGCTTGGCGCCTTCCGGATCCCGGGCCACGAAAAAGCCCTTTCCCTGTTTAGGGACCACCAGCCCCCTGTCCCGGAGAATGGCGTAGGCCTTCTTGACTGTCTCCTTGGAAATCCCGGCCGAGGCGGACAGGTCGTTCATCGAAGGGATCATTTCCCCCGGATGAAGCGCACCGCTGCGGATGGCGGCTTCGAATTGGTCCGTCAGCTGTTTGTATATCGGGATGCTGCCCCCGGTGTCTATTTTGATTTTCGCCGGCATACTTGCTGCTGTCAACTATTTTCGCTATCTTTGCCTGAAGGAAACCACACTACACCACAGTTCTGTCGGACCGGGTGACGCTTCGGTTTTCCGATTGTGCAAAGATATGAAAAAAAACTCGAATTCAGGGTATTACAAGTGGGAGGTTCTCGCGCTTTTGTGGGTGGCCTACCTGCTGAACCAGGCGGACCGCCAGGTGTTCAACACGGTGCTGCCGGCGATCCGTGACGCCCTCCAGCTGACCGATACTTCCGTCGGCCTGATCGCTACGGTGTTCAACCTCTTCTACGCCCTGATGGTGCCGCTCGGCGGCTGGGCGGGGGACCGTTTCAGCCGCAAGTGGGTCACGACCCTGAGCATCCTCTTCTGGAGCGTGGCGACGATGTTCACCGGCCTGGCCAACGGGGTGGTCATGCTCGTGCTGATGCGCAGCGTGGCGACCGGCGGGGGAGAGGCCTTCTTCGGGCCGGCCAACTACTCCCTGCTCGGCCAGTACCATACCGACACCCGGGCCCGGGCCATGTCCATCCACCAGACTTCCTATTATGTCGGCGTCATCCTGGCCGGCTGGCTGGCCGGAAAGATCGCGGACAGCCTGGGCTGGAAATATTCCTTCATCATCTTCGGCGGCGTGGGCATCCTGTGGGCGCTCGTCATGGCCCTCCGGCTGAAGGATATGCCCCGTCCGCAGGAGCCCCGCCAGGAGGCCAAACCCGGCATCCTGGACGGGTTTAAGACCGTTTTTACGACACCTACCGCCCTCATGCTGACCCTGGGCTTCAGCGCCTTCATCTTCGTGATTACCGGCTATATGACCTGGGTGCCCGCCTACTTGCAGGAAGAGTTCGGCATGAACCAGGAAATGGCAGGCCTGCATTCGATGCTGTGGACCTACATCGCCGCCTTCGCCGGCGTACTGCTGGCCGGGACCCTGTCCGACAAACTGGGCGCGAAAGACCATAAGGTGCGGATGTATATCCAGGGGGCAGGCCTGATCCTCGGTGCCATCTTCCTGTTCTTCATGGGCGGGAAATCGGCGCTCTGGGTGCTGTACCTGTGTTTTGCCGGCTGGGGCTTCTTCCGGGCCTTCTTCGACGCCAACATCTACACGGTGCTGTATGACGTCACGCCGGCCCGGCTCCATGCTTCCTGCTCCAGCGCCATGATCATGACCGGCTTTGCCGTCGGCGCCCTGGCTCCCGTCATCCTCGGCGCCCTGAAGCAGCAGATGGGCAGCCTGTCGGCCACCTTCCCGATCCTCGGACTGATTTGGGTCGTCTTCGGCCTGTGCATGTTCTGGGTGGCCAAGGCGGCGTATCAGAAAGACTATGAAAAAGTAAATCATTGATAATATGGATTTTGCATTGAAAAACAGGAAGGCGAAAGCAGGCCTTCTGCTGATAGCCTCCCCCCGGTTCAAGAACCTTTCCGGCCCCAAGCGCGGTACCTACGGGCAGCGCAAAGACAAGGCCGTGCAGGAGATTATGGCGACGATGGACTTTCTGGACCTCGTCTGGCCGGGCATCACCTATGAACGCGAGGACGCCGAACGGGCCATCGACCTGTTCTTCCGGGAAAAAGTGGATTTCGTCATCGTGGAATTCCTGTCCTGGAGCGAAGATTTCGCCTGGATCCGTTTCCTGCGCGATATGCCGGATATCCCCGTGATATTCACCAACGTGGCCAAGGACAAGATGAGTTTCGAGACCACCCTGGACGAAGACGATTTCGTGGATTACCTCTGCGCCGGTACGCTGGTCGGCTCCCTGGAGGCCTCCGGCTCCGTCAGCCGCGTCCCGCGCAAGGATGTGAAGGTGGTCATGGGCACCCGGGCGGAGATTACCGAAAAACTCCGGGTCTATGCCCGCGCTGCCCGCGTACGCAGCATCCTGCGCCACTCCACGGTCGGCCTGATGGCCAATATGAACGAGGCCATGTGGTCCACCTACATCGACAATTATGACCTCTTCACCAAAATCGGCCCCGAGATCCACTATCTGCCGTATTCCGACTATGGCGCCCTGATCGCCGGCCTCCCCGCCGAAGAGGTCCGCGCCTGGTGCGACGAACTCCAGGGCAAATACGCGATGATGGACGATGTGGCCTATGACAAGTTCCAAGGCTGCGTCGAGGCGTCCCTGGCCTTGAAGGTGATGGCCGAAAAGAACGATATCGACCTGATGGTCTATAACGACATCGACCAGGCGACCTTCCGTACGGCGGGCTGCCGGGCCGGATTCTACCATCCCTGGTTCAACAAGAACCTGTCCGTCCTGGTGCCGGAGGCCGACATCGGCGCCGGCCTGATGACCTATATGCTGAAGCTGATGACCGGGGGATATGTCAATTTCCTGGAGCCCTTCCATATCGAGGATGCCTACGGGACCTTTGCCGGCGGGCATGCCGGCCCGAACGACCACAACGACCCGGCCTGGCAGCAGAATGTCATCATCGCCCGGGACGTGCGTTTCGCCAAGACCTCGTGGAAATATGCCGGCGCCCCCTTCGCCTGGTACCGCATCTCCCCGGGCCTGAAAACCATGGCCCAGCTGGTGGAATGCGACGGCCGCTACAAGATGGTCTGCACCCTGGTCGAATCCCTGCCGGGCAAGCATCTGCTGGCGACCTATACCCACAGCATCTTCCGGCCGCAGGTGCCCGTCAAACGGCTTTTCGAGGAAATCCTCAAGATCGGCACCACCCAGCATTTCGCCATCGTCGATGGCGACTGGACCGCAGAACTCGCCGACCTGGCGGAAATCATGCATTTCGAATTCCATCATATTCAATAGATTCAGCCCATGAGTTTCATGTACAACCCCTTCCCGTATGACGACCCGCGTCCGGTAAACCGGCCGGCGCTCCGGGAACGCACCATACAGTCCCTGGTCAAGGGCGGCACGGTCAAAGCCGCTTCCGCCCTGGCCGCCCGCATCGCCGCCCGCGGCAAGACCGTCATCGCCTTCGACGGCTACACCACGGCGGATTTCTCCGCCATCGTCAACCTGCTGGAACAGCAGTTGCACCTGCGCGGGCTCAAGACCGAAAAGCGGGATTTCTCCGTCTGCTACAAGTCCGAGGCGGAGCTTTATGAATTGATAGACAGTAAATTGACCTGGGACCGGACCGAGGATCCGACCCTGCTTTTCGGCTATATCTGGAAAGGGGGCTATGCCGGCATGCTGGATCCGGACCGCCTGGTCGCCTTCCGTGCGTCGCTCCGCAGCGAGGCCGACGTGGTCATCGTCTATGGCTATGGCTGCCTGATTCCGGACATGCGCGGGGAATACGACCTCACCGCCTATCTGGACGTGACACCGAAGGAGACGATGCTGCGCATCCGCCGCGGGCATTATGTCAACCTGGGCATGGCGGCTCCGCTGACGACGCCGCTGATCATCCGCCGCTGCTACTACTGCGATTTCGAGGTGGCGGTGGGGCTGCGCAAGGAACTGCTGCAGGGCAATGTATGCGACTGGTATTTCGAATCCGACCATGTCGATGACATGAAAATGCTCGACCGGGAAGCCCTGCAGGATATCTTCGCCTCCTTGTCGAAATACCCCTTCCGCTGCAAGCCGGTCTATCTGGAAGGCGTCTGGGGCGGCTCGTACTTCATGCGTCTGCGCAACCTGCCCCGGACCATGCGCAACTGCGCCTGGATTTTCGACCTGATCCCGATGGAAGTCAGCATCCTCGTCGAGGTGGGGGAGACCGTGGTGGAATTCCCCTTCTGCACCTTCTTCATGAAGGAGGGCGATGCCGTGCTCGGTCCGGAGGCGGTCCGCAAATTCGGCGGCTATTTCCCCATCCGCTTCAACTGGGACGACTCCTGGCACAGCAGCGGCAACATGTCCATCCAGTGCCATTCCGGCGCCCGTTTCAACCGCGAACGCTACAACGAGTTCGGCCGGCAGGATGAAAGCTATTACGTCGTGGCTACCGGCCATGATGCCAAGACCTTCCTGGGCTTCCGGGACGACGCCGACACGGACGAATTCTTCCGTGCCATCGAGGCGGCGGACACCGAGGGCAAACCGGTGGACTACATGAAATACATCAGTTACGAAGAGTCCAAGCCGGGCCTTCAGGTGATGATTCCGGCCGGAACGGTCCATTCCTCGGGCCGCAACCAGGTGGTGCTGGAAATCGGTTCCCTGACCATCGGCTCCTACACCTACAAGATGTACGACTACCTCCGTCTGGACTTCGACGGGAAGCAGCGTCCCATCCATACCCGGCTGGGAGAGCAGAATGTCGTCACTTCCCGCCGCACGTCCTGGGTGCGGGACAACATCGTCCAGACCCCGCGCAAAGTCCGTGAAGGTGAATACATTATCGGCGAGCACGACCTGCTGTACTTCTCCCTGCGCCGCCTGGAATTCGAGACCCGTATCGAGGACGATACGGCCGGACGCTTCCATGTCCTGACCCTCGTGGACGGCGACCGGGTGCGCATCCGGTCCAAGGCGGATCCCGAGCGTTGCTATGAGGCCGGCTACCTGGATATCGTCGTGGTTCCGGCCGATATGGGCGAATACGTCATCGAAAACCTGGGCAAGGAGCCGATCCGTATCCATAAGACGATGCTCAAGGACGGTTTCGAGCACGATAATCTCTAAGCTATGCCGCGTCGTCTGCTGCTCGACACGGGAGGAACCTTCATCAAGGGGGCTGTCGTCGGTACGGCCCCCTATGATGCCATCCTGCTGTCCGAATTCCAGCTGCCTTCCTCCTCCGGCGGTACGGCGCAGGAGATTGCCGCCAGCCTGCAGGCCGCATGGGCCCGGGGCGGCCGCGTGGATGAGGTGGCCGTATCGATTCCCGGCCCCTTTGATTACCGGAACGGCATTTTCCGCATGCAGCACAAGTTCGCCGCGGTCAATGGCCGATCATACCGGGAGCTGATGGGTGTGCCGGAGGATGTTCCGGTGGCTTTCATGCATGATGTCCATGCCCAGCTGCTGGGCGAGATGCGCTCCGGTGCGGCGCAGGCCTGCGACAATGTCGCCCTCGTGACCCTGGGCACGGGGCTGGGCTTCATCGTGGCGACTGGCGGACAGATCCGGCTGGCGCCGAGCGGCTCTCCGGCAGACAGCATCTGGAACCTGCCCTGCCGGGACGGTATCCTGGAGGATTATGTCTCTTCGCGGGGAATCCGCCGGCTTTATGGACGGGAAATAGCCGTGCGTGAGATTGCGGACCTGGCGCATGCGGGGGAGCCTGCGGCGCGGGCTGCCTTCGACCAGGCCGGTCGTCTGCTGGCCGAGGCTTTGCGTCCCGTCCTGGAGACTTTCGGTGTGCAGCGGCTGCTGCTCGGGGGACAGATTGCCCGTTCCTTCGACCTGCTGGCCCCGGCCCTGGCGGAGTTGCGGCAGGATTGCCCGGCGCTGGAGGACGTCCTGCCGGTCTCCGATGTATCGCGGGCCGCATTCCGCGGTCTGGCCGCCCTGCAGCTGCCCTGACACCTACATCAGCCAGGCCGACATGTCTTCGCCCCGGGCGAGGCCTTCGCGGATGGCCGTGGAGGAGATATCGACTTGCGGAGCCTGGATGAGGTCGATCCGGTAGGCGGGGTTCTCCCGGAGCAGATCTTCTTTCAGCTCTTGTATATCAAACCCTTTCCGGGGATAGACGCATACCCCGTATTCGGTGAGGATGCGGGCATAGTCCCGCCAGCGCCGGATGTCGGCGAGGTTGTCCGCGCCGATGACCAGCTGGTAGCTGTTTTCCTTTTCGCGGGCTTTCAGGGCATCCAGCGTGCGGATGGTATAGTGCGGGGGCTCCATGCCCAGCTCGATGTCATCCACCCAGACGCGAAGCTCCGGATGCCGCTGGACCGCACGGAGGGCGGCCCGGTAGCGCTCCCGTCCGCTGTCGGCCGAGATGCCTTCTTTCAGGGGATTCTTCGGGGAGACGACCAGGTATATCCAGCCGGTCTGCGGGTCTGCCGACAAACTGCGCAGGATGGCCAGATGTCCGATATGGAGCGGGTTGAAGGACCCGGAATAGACGGCTATTCGCATGTGTCCTCCGTCCCAAGGAAGGCATCGACCAGCCGCTCGGCCTCGCGGAAGGCGGTCTGCAGGTCGTCATTGACCAGGATGTGGTCGAACTGCGGGGCGTAGGTCATCTCTTCCGCCGCCTTGGCGACGCGGCGTTCGATGGCTTCGGCGCTGTCGGTGCCCCGGGCGACCAGCCGCTGGCGCAGCACTTCGACGGACGGGGCCTGGATGAAGACGGACATGGCCTGCTGCCCGAAGTATTTTTTCAGGCTGACGCCACCCTTGACATCGACATCGAAAATGATGACGTGTCCCTTCTCCCAAATCCGTTGCACCTCGCTTTTGAGGGTCCCGTAGAAAGACCCGGAATAGACTTCCTCGAACTCGACGAAACTGTCCTCGGCGATCAGCCTGCGGAATTCCTCGGCGGTATAGAAATAATAATCAACGCCATGCCGCTCGGCGCCACGGGGTGCGCGCGAAGTGGCCGAAACGGAAAACTCCATTTCGGGATGCCGGGAGAGGATATGCCCTACGATGGTGCTTTTGCCCGAGCCGGACGGGGCTGAAAAGATGACGACTTTATTGCTCATGTTTGTTTTCTTTTCGCAAAAATAACGATTTTTGAGCAGATATGCTCGGCGGGCGCTGTGAAATTTGCCGGATTCGCAGCATTTTTGTAAATTTGTAGGCTGGAAATGTGTCTGACATTTTGTCCGTTACCCGGGTATTGGCAGAATAATTGCAGCATTCCCTTTCGTCCGGAAGGACGACGTGAAACGAAAGTTATTTTTATAACATACAAATTTTATTATGGTATCTTACAAAGAATTAGGCCTTGTGAACACCCGCGAGATGTTCGCCAAGGCTGTCAAAGGCGGTTACGCCATCCCCGCATTCAACTTCAACAACATGGAGCAGCTCCAGGCCATCATCAAGGCGGCTGCCAAGACCAAATCCCCGGTGATCCTCCAGGTGTCCAAGGGCGCGCGCAACTATGCGAACCAGACCCTGCTCCGTTACATGGCACAGGGTGCCGTGGAGTATGCCAAAGAATTGGGCTGGGAAAAGCCTGAGATTTGCCTCCACCTCGACCATGGTGACAGCTTCGAGCTTTGCAAGAGCTGCGTCGATATGGGCTTCTCTTCCGTGATGATTGACGCTTCCTCCCTCCCGTATGAGGACAACATCGCCCTCACCCGCAAGGTGGTTGACTATGCCCATCAGTATGATGTGACCGTTGAGGCTGAACTTGGCGTGCTCGCCGGCGTGGAAGATGAGGTATCCGCTGAAGAATCCCACTATACCCGTCCGGAAGAGGTCATCGACTTCGCTACCCGTACCGGTTGCGACTCCCTGGCCATCTCCATCGGTACCAGCCACGGTGCTTACAAGTTCAAACCCGAGCAGTGCACCCGTGACCCGAAGACCGGCCGTCTCGTTCCCCCGCCGCTCGCATTCGACGTGCTGCATGAGATTGAGAAGAAGCTCCCCGGCTTCCCGATCGTCCTCCACGGTTCCTCTTCCGTTCCGCAGGAATATGTCGATATCATCAACGCCAACGGCGGCAAGCTCCCCGATGCAGTCGGTATCCCTGAGGAGCAGCTCCGCGAGGCTTCCAAGAGCGCTGTCTGCAAGATCAACATCGACTCCGACAGCCGTCTGGCCATGACCGCCGCTATCCGCAAGGTCTTTGCTGAAAAGCCCGGTGAGTTCGACCCGCGCAAATACCTCGGCCCTGCCCGCGACGAGATGGAGAAGCTCTACGAGCACAAGATCGTCAACGTCCTCGGCTCCGACGGCAAGGCTGAATAAGCCCTTCCCTGAATCATACGAGGATGCCCCGTCCCAAGGGGTATCCTCGTATTGTTTGAAAGGTACTGACAGGAGAAACTGCTGATTATTGCATGAACGAAAAATCGTTATCAAAAGGTTTGTGCAAGGGACTCTTATCTGATTCTGACAAAGAAAGTATTATTATCCCCCTCGGAACCGTAAGTCAGACCATAGAATGACCCATCCTTGGTATCGCAATGTAACAAGGCATATAACGTCTCGGTCGGATGTTTTTCTTCATATGTGTTCTGCTGGGCGATAACATATGCAGGCAGGGCGGTGTCGATATCTAGGGAGTAGGTCGTCTTTTCCCATTCAAAACCATATCCGGAATCATGCAAGGTAACCGTCTTGATAATACCCTTGTCGCGAATGAAAAGTTCGTGGTTACCGGCAATGTTTATCGTACCGAGAATGGAGGCTTTCTTGTACATAGTGCGCACAAGTTCAATGGAAGAACTCATATCATACCACCACACAGAGCGATTGACCAAACTGTTTGAGCAGGTTAATAAAGTCCCGTCATCAGCGATGACCATGTGATAACGCACCCAGATAGTCTCATTCTCATCTGATGATGGGGCAACAAAACTGAATTCATACTGTTTATTGTCAAGCCCATTTCTGGAAAACTCGATTACGTAGTCATCATCGCCCAGTCTATACGTCTTGCCAGGAATGTCTGTATCAAGGTAGGTCTGTAGAACCTTCTTTGGCAACCTGAAAATGAAATCATTACAATCAAACTGCTTCTCAGTAATGGACCATTTGCCATTCGTGTATAAGGATGTGTTGGTCAACCCTTCCTTATCGGTAAATACAATTTCAGTGACGACTCTTTTATCAGCATCTTTCCATTGATGCGTTTCAGTCACGGTCACGTCGGGATATCGATTGTTGAAATCAACAGTAACATCCTGGGAAATACTTCGGAAGGGATTTCCAGTATAAGTAGTCTCTTTCTCACAAGAAAGC
Source organism: Bacteroidales bacterium (assembly GCA_017471025.1). Lineage (GTDB taxonomy): Bacteria > Bacteroidota > Bacteroidia > Bacteroidales > UBA932 > Cryptobacteroides. The sequence continues at coordinate 428 of JAFUWX010000074.1, read as the reverse complement.
AACAGAAGTGTCGTAAAGGCACACACAAGTAAATTAATCATCTTCATAATTAAACTAATCTAAAATCACTCTTCTCCATAATCATACCCAAAAAGTAGTCACATAGCCATACATGCGTATGCAAAAGGGCTGCAAAGGTATTACTTTAAACTAAGAAAACAAAGGAAAAAATGTAAAATAATAGGTGGGAGAAGGCGTTTTCTCCCACCTTTTTTAGGTGTAAAAGGCTGATGCTGACGGGCTACCAGACGGCGAGTGTGCCGTCGCCATAGACGAAATAGACGCTCCAGGATTCGCCACCGGCCAAGTCGGCGTCGTTGCCGATGGAGGCATAGAAAAACGTTGCATAAGTCTTGCTGGTTCAGCATCTTTTGGGCTCACTTGCAAAGTTCCGGGTATGACTACCCAAAGATTTGACAGACTCTATA
>JAFUWX010000073.1 GCA_017471025.1 Bacteroidales bacterium | reverse complement strand
TCGACAGGTAATCGCCTTTCTGGAGAAGGCTATAGACGGCGGTCGGACTCCCCTGGAGCGGGATATCGCGGCTCCAGCCCTCAATCTTGCTCACGCCGAAAATCTTCTTGTCATAGCGATTCCCGCTCACCCTGCGATAGATCCTTCGGATGAGGAGGAAGATCAGATAACCGACAATCAGGACGGGAAGGACGACGAGGAAAAAGCCGAAAACAATGAGTCCGAAAATCTGCTCCAAGGTGGTACCGCTGTCATCTTCTTCTTCATAATCAGACCCTTCCATCGCCTCTTCCTTCAGCTCCTCGAAGGTGCCGTCGCCTTCTGTGCAATCCACGAAAAGCCCCTTGTCGAAGCGGACCAGCGCAGAGAAGAAACTCCGGTACTGGAAAGGCTCGGTAGATTCGAAGTGGAGGGTCCCTTCATCGATCCAGGAGGATCCCACCATGCCGAAGCCCCAGAATTGTACGTTGCAGGAATCGGCCCGTTCCCAGAACCACGCTTCCCTGTCGGTCTTGTTGATGATGCTGACAGAGGCATGTTGCGGCAGAGGTGTCCATTCGTCATTGAGGAAATGCCAATGGAAACCGTCTCCTTCCGGATACGAAAGGACCAGGTTGTCAATCGTGTAGTAGAGCGTCCAGACGTGGTCGCCGTACTCCCCCTGTCCCCAGCAGAGCTCGATGTTGCCACCGCCCTTCTCCAAAATGCCGCAACGGTTGGTCTTGGCGGCACGGGACCGGTCGGAATTCCAGTTCCGCCCGTCGTTGGCGTATTCCACGCCGTTCTCGAAGACGCGGAAATCATGGATGTAGCTCTTTCCGGGATTGTCTATCGGTATATAGCGTTCCGTCCCTTCCACGACCCTCTGGTCCCAGACCTGTTTGACGATGGCGCTTCCGTCGGCAAAGAGATAGACCTCCGTGTCGATGTCCCGGATTTCCTGGGCCCGGATAAACGCAAAAGGCAACATGGCCAGCAGCCATGTTACCAAAATCCTTTGTCTCATGATTAGGAATGATAAAAGGAATGACTTAATCCCGTTTACGGAACAAATCCTTCGGCAGGTCGGCTTTTTCCGGGTTGTCTTCCAGGTACTGCTTGGGCGAGAAGCCCAGCGGACCGGCCACCAGGCTGCCCGGGAACATGCGGACCTGGGTATTGAACTTGGTCACCGTATCGTTGAAGGTCATACGGGACAGCCGGACCTGATCTTCGTTCTGGGCATAATTCTTCTGGGCGTTCGTGTAAAGCTCAGCGGATTTGAGCTCGGGATAACGCTCCGCGACGGCGTTGATGTTGAGCCTGGCCTGGTTGAGCAGCTGCTCGTTCTGGTTGATCTGATCCGGGGTCGGGTTGGCCGACTGGACGGGACGGCGGGCTGCGATGGTTTCGATGATCGTTTTCGATTCCACATCCAAGGCGTACTCGCGTGCCGTTTCAATCATCGTGACGAGGGCGTCGTAACGGCTCATCTGCTGGACGTTGATCTGCTTGAGGGCATTTTTGCTGATCTCATCGAGCTTGACCAGCTTACGCTGTACGGAAATCACCCACAGTACCAGGACTGCGAGGATGGCGACAATAATGATAACGGTCATAAGGCTTTAAGTTAGTTTTTCCAAATTTAGGAAAAATCAGCAGAAAACGTACGCCCCGGCGCCAAAAAAAGCAAAAATAATGAAAGTTGCCTACCTTTCTCCGAAAATCGCCGTCCCGATCCGGACCAGGGTCGCGCCGTACTCCACGGCAAGGCGCCAGTCCCCGGACATTCCGATGGACAGTTCCTCCAGGAAAGGATAGTCTTGCCGAAGCTCCTTCAGCAGCGTTGAAATCCGGGCGAAGTCCGCCCGGATCAGGGCCTCGTCTTCCGTATGGGTCGCCATGCCCATCAGGCCGCGGATCCGTACCCCGGGCCAGGAAGCGGCCAGGATGCCCCGGATCTCCTGCTCCGTCAGGCCGTGCTTGGTCTGCTCCGCGCCCAGGTGCAGCTCCAGCAGGATATCGATGACGCGGCCGTTCTCCAGGGCCCAGGCGTTGACGGCCTCCAGCAGATGGACCGAATCCACGCTCTGCAGCAGGCTGACGCGGGGCAGCACCAGCTTGAGTTTGTTGGTCTGGAGATGGCCGATGAAATGCCAGGCGATATCCTCCGGCAGAGCGGCGGCTTTGGCGGCGAATTCCTGGGGACGGTTCTCCCCGAACACCCGCTGCCCCGCCCCGTAGGCCTCCAGGATGTCCTGGACCGGGTGGAATTTGGAAACTGCCACCAGTTGGACTCCTGATGGCAGTTCGCTGTAAATACGGGTCAGATTCTCACGGATCATCTGCGCTGCTTCTTCTGCTGCTCCTTCAGCGCCTGCTGCTGCATTTTCTGCGCCTCTTCCAGCCGCATCTGCCACTTGCTCTTGGGCATTTTCTTACCCTCGCTGGCCCGCAGCTTCGCCTGGATATCTTCCGGATGGACGAACCATTTCTTGATGATCCAGGTCTCCACCATCGTAATGAGGTTGGAGAGCAGGTAGTAGTAGCTCAAACCGGAGGACAGGCTGTTACAGATGAAGAACATCATGATCGGCATCATATAGACCGTCATGGCGCGCATCATCTTGGCGTTGGGGTCGTCACCGGTCGTCTGACCGGCCGTCGTGATCTTGGAATAGAAGAACATCGAAACGGCCATCAGCAAGGCGAACAGGGAGATATGGTCGCCCAGGAGCGGGATGTTCACGCCGAAATCCACGATGGAATCATAGGCGCTCAGGTCTTCCGCCCAGAGGAAACGCTGCTGACGCAGTTCGATGGACGCCGGGAAGAATCGGAACATGGCCCACAGGATCGGGAACTGGAGCAGCATGGGCAGACATCCGCCCATCGGACTGATTCCGGCCCGCCGGTACAGGTCCATGGTGGCCTGCTGCTTCTTCATCGCATCTTCCTGCTTGGGATATTTCTCGTTCAGCTTGTCGATTTCCGGCTTGATGGCCTGCATCTTCGCGCTGGAAGAATAGGACTTGAACGCGAACGGGAGCACGACCAGCTTGATGAACAGGGTCATCAGGAGGATGATGATGCCGAAGTTGGCGATGTTCATCGTGTTGTGCAGGAAATTGAACAGCGGGATGATCACGAAACGCGTGAACCAGCCCACGAGCCAACCGCCCAGCGGGATGATCTTTTCGTATCTCTGGTCATATTGTTTCAGGGTCTGGAAATGGTTCGGACCCAGATAGAATTCGTTGCGGTAAACGGGGGCCTCTTCGCGGCGATAGTCCAGGCGCATGGCTGCGCTGCAGGTCATCAGGTCGTGGCTGGGGTCGCTCTCCGGAATGAATACCTGCGAGAGGTCGCCGGAGGAAAAATTCTCCCGGGAGCGCATGATGACGGAGAAGAACTGCTGCTGGAAGGCGAACCAGCTGAGCTTGCCTTCGATCCGCTTGCTGCCGCCCTTGCCCCGGCCGGCCAGTTCGGCCGGTTTGTCGTCATCGGGGAAATAGTAATCCACCTTGGAATACTGGCTCTCGTTCTTGTATCCCTTTTCCATCCGGGGCATCGTGAGATGCCAATCGAGGTCGATGACGGATACGTTGCGCGGGATGACGGCATCCATGTCGACAAAGGACAAGGTGTTGTCCACCAGATAGGAGTCCTCATGCAGGAGATATTCCTGTTGGAGATAGCCGCCGCCGGCAAAAGGCAGGCGCATCGTCACGGACGAGTCCGTCCGGGCCGTCACTTCGAAGACGAAGTCCTTGGTATTGATATATTCGCCGGTGTAGATCTTATAGCCCATCTCGCTCTTCCCGCCTTGGAACAGGTACAGGTCCGTACCGCCGTAGTTCTGGTACTTTTTCAGGCGGGCGGACCAGGGCTGGGCGCCCTTGGTGGTGAGCTGGAGCTCCACCTTTTCGTTCTGCAGGGTGATCAGGGTCCCTTCGCCCGCGGCGGACGCCTGCAGCAGGCTGTCCTTATAGACCGGGGAAACGGGCGTTTCCGGCAAGACCGCCTCGGGCTGCTCCGGGAGGACAGCCTCCGGGTGCTCTGCGAAGTAGATGGAATCCGCGATGGCCTTCTCGGCGGCCGCGACGGAATCCACATAGGCCTGGTATCTTACCTGTTTTTCATATTGCTTAGAATTGTAGAATGTAAACCCCATTAAAATGAGGAACATCAATACAAAGCCGATAACGGTGTTTTTGTTCACGCTACTACATATTATGCCCGCCGGACAGCGCCGGCGGGCTTGTTAAACTACTGCTCTTCCTGAGCGTCTTCAATGGCACGGATGCGGCCTTCCAGGTCCTTCAGTTCCTGTTTGGCCGCCGCGATCTTCTCCTGCATCTGGCTGATGAGCGGAGCGGAATTCTTCGAAGCGGCGAAGAAACCGATGTTGTTCTCGTACGTGTCGATTTCCTGCTGGAGACGGTTGTATTCCTGGACCAGGCGGTCTTTCTCCGTCATCGGAGCGCGCTGACCCCGCGGCCGGGCGCTGCCGCCGGCGGGACGGTTGCCTCCCCTGCGGCCTTCAGCGGCTTCCGGGAATTTCTCCTTCATCGCGTCGCGGTAGGCCTTGGTGATGGCCTCTTTCTCCTTGAACGGCACGAAACCGATGTCCTGCCAACGCTGGGCGAAGGTGGCGGCGGCGTCACGGCGCAGCTGCTCGTCGTCGGATTCGAAGGCCAGGATTTCTTCGACCAGGGCCTTCTTGGCCTTCAGGTTGCCGTAGAAGTCGTTCTCCGGACGGGCCTGCTTGTCCCGCTCGGTGAAGAAGGCGTCGCAGGCGGCACGGAAACGTTTCCACAGCTGCTCGGACTTCTTGCGCGGCACGGCGCCGATTTCCTTCCACTGCTTCTGGAGCTCGATGAAAGCGTCGGCGGTCTTCTTCCATTCGGTGCTGTCCTTCAGGGCTTCCGCCTTCTCGATGAGCGCCATCTTCTTATCCATGTTGGCGTTCATGCTGTCCTTGAAATCATTGTAGAACAGGCGTTTACGCTCATAGAACTTGTCGCAGGCCGCCCGGAAGCGGTCATAGATCCGCTGGTTTTCCTTGCGGGAGGCGAAGCCGATGCCCCGCCACTCCTGCTGGAGGGCCTCAATCTGCTTGGACAGTTCGTTCCATTCGTTGGACGTCTTGATCTCTTCCTTGGCGGCGATGGCTTCCACCTGCTCGCAAAGCTTGGTCTTGGCTTCCAGGTTCTCGGCGAACTTCGCCTTCTGGCCTTCGAAGTAGGCCTGGTATTTCTTGTTGATGACGGCCGTGGCGGCTTTGAAGCGGTCCCAGATGGCGTCGCGGTATTCCTTGGCGACAGGACCGTATTCCTTCCACTGCTCGTGCAGTTTCTGGAGCTCCTTGAAGGCATCGACGACGTTATCGTCCTCGGCCAGGTGTTCGGCTTCCTCGCAGAACTTCTCCTTTACCTCAAGGTTCTTCTTGAAATCCAGGTCACGCAGGTCGCGGTTGAGCTGGACCTTGTCGTAGAACTGCTCGACATAGAACTGGTAGGTATCGTTGACATTGCGGAAATCCGTGGCCGGCACCGGACCGGTCTCGCGCCAGCGGTTCTGCAGCTCGCGGAAGGCCGGGAATGCGGAACTGACATCCTCCTGCTTCTCGACCAGGGTCTTGAGCTCTTCGATGATGGCCTGTTTCTTGACCAGGTTATCCGCCCGTTCCTGCTCCTGCTGACGGTTGTATTCCGCCCTTTCCTGGCGGTATTTGTTATAGAGAGATTTGAAACCCTGCTCAATGGCGGCGAAAGGCCCGGCCGGCTCTTCGGCAGCGGTCTGCTCCGGCTCCTCGGCCGTCTCCTCGACGGTGGCGTCCAAGCCCGCTTCGGCTTTTTCCTTGGAAAGCTTCTTGTAGAAGGCCGACTTGATGGCTTCCGCCTCTTTGGCTTTCTTGACGCGGTCTTCGTCGCTCATCAGGCGCTGGAACAGGCCGGTGAGTTCGGCAAGCGTCTTTTCACCATAGTTGACGACCTGCTGGGCGACCTCGCCCACCTTGTCGGCAGCCTGGTCGGCTTTCTCTTCGAGCCCGTCGGCGGCCTGGTCCAGCTTCTCGGAGGCATTGTCCGTGAAAGCAGACACTTTTTCGGCGGCGGCGTCCTTCCAGTCGGAAAGCTTGTCGGCGGCCTCGTCAAGGGTGTCCGATGCCGCGTCCTTCCAATCGGAAAGCTTGTCGGCAACGGCTTGCGCCAGGTCTCCTACCTTGTCTCCGACGGCGGCGGCGATGCCGGCCACCTGCTCTTTGACGGTCTTTTCCTGTTCGGGTGCAGCCTGCGGCTGTCCGGTCTCGGCTACGTCTGACGGCTGGAGCGCGTCAGGTTTCATTTCTTCACACATAATGAAATGGTGTTATCGTTGATAAATAGTTTTGTACAAACACGCAAATATAACTATTTTTCATTAAATTTGCATACTAAAATCCAGATAAAGATGAGAATTGATATATTGTCCGTCGTCCCCGAATTGCTGGACAGTCCGCTGAGCCATTCCATCGTGGGACGGGCGGTCCGTAAGGGACTGGTAGAAATCCATATCCACAACCTGCGCAAATACGGCCTCGGGCCCCGCAAGACCGTGGACGACTACAGTTACGGCGGGGATGCCGGGATGGTCATGATGGTCGAACCGGTCTTCCGGATGATCGAAGAGTTGAAGGCCGAGCGCCGGTACGACGAGGTCATCTACATGTCCCCGGACGGGGAAATGATGGACCAGGGAATCTGTAACGAACTGTCTCTCAAAGAGAACCTGATTATCCTCTGCAGACATTATAAAGGAATAGACCACCGGATCCGGGAGCATCTCATCACCCGGGAAATCTCCGTCGGCAACTATGTCGTCAGCGGAGGCGAGATCCCGGCCGCCCTCCTTTCGGACGCCATCGTCCGCCTGCTGCCCGGCGCTTTGACGGACGAAACCTCCGCCCTGAGCGACAGTTTCCAGGACGGGCTGCTTTCCGCGCCGGTCTATACGCGTCCGGCCGAGTTCAACGGGTGGCGCGTGCCCGATGTGCTGCTGAGCGGCAACCCGAAACTGATCCGGGCCTGGCAGGACGAACAGGCCTTGGAACGCACCCGCCGGCTCCGCCCGGAAATGCTTGAAAAATAGACGGTTATATTACAGAAAAAGCCCGCTTCACAGCGGGCCTTTTCGTGGTTAGTCAGTAGCGTGTTTCCCTTTATGGGTGAATTAATTATTGATGGTTAGAATATATGTCTAGCGTGTTGCTTTCTTTGAATCGTTTTATTAAAACGATGCAAATTTACGCATATCTGTGAGAATTGCAAAATAAAAATCGATTTTTTTGTTCTTTTTATTCAAAAAACTGTTCTGAAAGTATTCTGCTCGTTAGAAGCGATAAGACATTTTGACGAACAGATGGAAGGGCGGCTGGGGGAAAACTCCTTCTTCCTGGTACCAGCTGTCCGTGTCGCGGAAATGGGCCCGATAGACCCAGGCGTCCGTATAATACAGGTTCCCCAGGACATTCTTGGCATAGAGGGCCAGGCCCAGCTGTCCGGTCGGCAGGGTGAATTCATGGCTGAGGGTCAGGTCCAGCACCTGGTAGGCCGGGATGCACCGGTCCGCGCTGCCGGTATTGTCCCAGTATTGCTTCCCGACGGCTTTGAAGTCGGCCGACAGCGTCGTCGTCCGAAGGGATCCGCGGGCGATGTTGCGAAGCGGCGTGCAGGCGACCTGCAGCATGCCGACCAGCGACGGGGACAGGAGCATATCCACCCGGTCGAAATGCTGGCTGACCTGTCCGACGAAGTTCCACTCGTCGGGGTTGTCGTATTCGGTATAATACTGGGTATAATCCAGCAGGCGGTTGCGGCTGAGGGTCAGGTTCCCGGACAGGCTCAGGAAGTTCCAGGGACGGTATGCGGCGGTCAGTTCCACGCCCCTGCGATAACCGCGCCCGACGTTGTCCTTGATGGCATAGCCCGACCGGGACAGTTCCCCGGTCTCCAGCAGCATGTCGCGATATTCCATCAGATACAGGTTGATGCCGGCGTCCAGCTTGCGGCCGCTGTAGGTGTATCCCGCCTCGATGTCCAGCATCCGTTCCGGCCGGAGGACGCGGTCTCCCCCTTCGAGGTTGTTGCTTTCGATGACTTCCTTGATGTCGGCCCGGCCCGGCTCCCGGTTGCCGTAAGCGGCTGAGGCATAGAGCTTATGCCCGCCGAAGACCGCGGAAAGGCCGGCCCGGGGATTCAGGAAATGCCAGCGCGTGGCGAAGTCCAGCGGCAGATCGTCTTCATCATCGACCCCCGCCATCGTCAGGCTTACCATCCGGTATTGCAGGTCGGCATAGGCGGTCAGCCATGGCAGCGGCGTATATTCCGCCCGCAGGAAGGCGTTGACGTCGCCTTTGCGGCTCCGGTTGAAATACCAGGGATTGCCCTCGTCCGTGCGCCGCTGGTCGGCGTAATCGAAATCCGTCCCCAGCAGTTTGCTCTCCACGACCTGGCCATAGTGGCGGCCGAAGTAAAGGGAACCGTACCCTCCCCCGGTCACGGTCAGCGTCGGGGTGCGGTAGCGGAGTTCGGAATTCAGCACCAGCAGGTCGTTGTCCATGGTCTTGCGGAAGATGATATCGCCTTCGGAGGATGCGGTGTAGCCGTTCCAGGAGAAAGTATCGGGAAAGCCATAGTCGGAGAGGGCCTTGTTCCGTTTATAGCGCTCGTTGTAGCCATATCCAGGCGTCCAGTCGGCCGTCGTGCTCCAGGCCAGGGACGGGGTGAATTGCCGGGTATAGTTCAGTTGCAGGTGCTGCTGGATGTAATTGTCGGAGTGGTTGCGGTAGCGTTTTTCCTGCCCGTCTTCTTTGTATAGGCCTTCGGGATTGTAGGTTCTGTCTGTTTCCAGGTAGGCGTACGGGATGCCGGTCCAGGTGATTCCGGAGGCCTGCTTGCCCATGAGGTAGGTCAGTTTCAGCGAGTTGCTTCCGCGCAGCCAGCCGAGGGCGGCATACAGGGAAGCCGCGTTGACCCAACCGTTCTGGATATAGCCTTCGGTGGCTCCGGAGGAGAAGGCGATGTCGAAGTACAGGCCGGACGGCAGGCGGCCGGAAGACCCTGCCGCCGTAAGGGTGCGGGTATGGAAGGCGCCGCCGGAAAGTTCCGCATGGAAGGCAGGCTCGGGTGCGCTGAGGGCCGTGTTCATGTTGATGCTGGCCCCGAAGGCCCCTGCGCCGCTCGCCGTCGTGCCGAGCCCCCGCTGGAGC
>JAFUWX010000072.1 GCA_017471025.1 Bacteroidales bacterium | reverse complement strand
TGTTTTTCCATCCAATAGACCCATGTTCATTCTTTATTTTGGACTTGTCGTATGCGCAAAACTAAGCTTTATTGGCTATCTTTGGTCCGTACTGTCCGTCTTTTCAACTTTCTCCGGCAAGTTAAGCATATTATAGGATATTCGCAAGCCTTTGCGGCTATCAGTGATGAGAGCCCCCTTTTGTGTCATAGCCTGAATAATCCGGAAGCTATAAAAGTATTCTCATTGCTTTACGTTCGCGTTCATTGTAACCGAAACAGGAATCTAATCCATATTGCCTTTGAAATAAACTCTCTTGAACATAAAGTCAGGAGCAGTCTCACATCCCGACAATACCATATAGGGAATTCTTAAATAATTAGGCCATTTATCTGTTTCATATTCAGCCCAGTACGTTTCGTCGTATTCAACATCTGATGCAAGATAATACAGCGGGACAGTATATCCGGCATCTATTCGGGTTATAAATTGCCCAAAGACTCCCCGGATAGGCGTTAAATATACCTTAGTCGTATATTTTAACGGACCTGCCCTATGGTATCCATACCTGTTCCTGACTCTTTCCTTTTGAACCAGAATCTTATGCTTGTCAATGACGTCAATCAGCGACTTCGTATAACCGTCAGGGCGCCCGATAGCAGGCTTGTCAAGTCCATTATAATCAGAGAAAGTGAGGTTTACCGTATCCTTGACCGTACAATTCAATATATACGAATAAAAATCGCTTGTCGTTTCTGTAATATAAATGGGACAGGCATAGGGCATCTCCCAGGATATGGCCCAATAATAAACATAGGGCTGCTTTGCACCATGATAATAGACCTCATATGTAATAGCCAACAGCGTTGTCGTATCGCGAGGCTGGCTATATAGTTGCAGTCCCGACAGCATCAATAGTAATAACAATAACGTCTTTTTCATCTTGGTTTATTTGGGTGATTGAGGATATCCGGACTTCTCCTCGTCCCGGGACAAATTGACCAGGTTAGACCTTTGTTTCTTCACGCTTTGATTCTTGCCTGTTAATCCAAATACTTTACATATAAAGAGAAAGGTTATCGACTCGCCAGTCAAAATCGTAACCACTAAGGGTCCCGTTATGTCACCTTCGTACTTAAAAAGGATGGCTACAATCAAAAATAGAGAAAAGGCGACAAAAAGGGATGCCGATGGCTGCAATACAGCGGTCGCGAGCGAAACAATAACTTTTCTTCTTTTCGTAGTCATCGATTTCGATATCCGCACGATAGCCCAGATACTAAAAGGGATAGCAACAATGATACTAAACATCTCGTATATGAGAAAAGCGATATCCCAGTCAGCCGTCCCAAAGTAGGTATCGATAAAGTCTAACTTGAATCTATATTTGGATATCAGATAAGAAAACATAGCTTTGTCCTTACATGCATGGTTATTTATTTATTCTTGCGTTTATAAAAACCTCTTGGATAATCTCCAAGCGGTAATGGGGCACATCGTGCCGTCTGGTCCCGTCCCCTGTGTCGGCCCTGTCATCGTATATTCAATGTGCTTGTTATCTCCACCGAAAACATATTCATATCCGTCTTTATTTTGGACTTGTCTTATGCGCAAAATTAAGCTTTATTGGCTATCTTTGCAAATAATTTTCGAATGCATCGTTATGTCTGAAATCAGAGATATCCACCTGTGGGAGGCCGGAGAACTCAAGATTGACTGGGTCCGACGCCACATGCCCCTGCTGGGCGGTCTGGAGCAAGAATTCCTCCGCACCCGCCCCTTCGAAGGCCGTAAAATCGCCCTTTCCGTCCATCTGGAAGCCAAAACCGCGCACTTGTGCGAAGTCCTTGCCCATGGCGGGGCGCAGATGTATGTCACCGGCAGCAACCCCTTGTCCACCCAGGACGACGTGGCCGCCGCGCTGGTGCATCAGGGGATGGAGGTGTTCGCCCTGCACGGCGCGACTCCCGAAGAGTACGAACGGGGGATCCGGCGGGTTCTCGAAGTGGGGCCGGACCTCATCATCGACGACGGCGGAGACCTCGTGAATATGATGCATACGGAATATAAAGAATTGATTCCCAAAGTGATAGGTGGATGCGAAGAGACGACGACCGGGATTCTCCGGCTCCAGGCGATGGACCGTGCGGGCAGCTTGCAATTCCCGATGATGCTGGTCAATGACGCCGCCTGCAAGCATTTCTTCGACAACCGTTACGGCACGGGCCAGTCCGTCTGGGACGGCATCAACCGGACCACCAACCTCATTGTCGCGGGCAAGACCGTCGTCGTGGCCGGCTACGGCTGGTGCGGCAAGGGCGTGGCGATGCGGGCCAAGGGTCTCGGCGCCCGGGTCATCGTTACCGAAGTCGATCCCATCCGGGCCCTGGAGGCCGTCATGGACGGTTTTGCCGTGATGACCATGGCCCAGGCCGCCCCGCTGGGCGATTTCTTCGTCACCGTCACAGGCTGCGAAGATGTCATCACCCCGGAACATTTCCTGCTGATGAAGGATGGCGCCATCTGCTGCAACGCCGGCCATTTCGACGTCGAGGTGGCCGTGGCCAAGCTCAAGGCGATGGCGGTATCGTCCCGTCCGGCCCGGCAGAACATCATGGCCTATACGCTGGAGAACGGCCGCACCGTCAATGTCATCGCGGAAGGTCGTCTGGTCAACCTGGCGGCGGGAGACGGCCATCCGGCGGAAATCATGGACATGTCCTTCGCCATCCAGGCCCTGAGCGCCAAGTGGTTGCTGGAACATCGGCATGAAATCGCCCGCGAACCCGGCCGGATGCTCCACCGGGTGCCGCAGGAAATCGACCGCGAAGTGGCGAAGCGCAAACTCGCGGACTGGGGCGTCGCGATCGACCACCTGTCGCCCGCGCAATATCGCTATCTGTATGGAGAGTAACTGAGATGAAACTCATACCTGTATATGCCTGGACCAAAAGCGTGGTCCATATCGAACACAGCGGCAAGAATTTCCGCAAACAGCCCTGGGCGCAGGGCGTCATCCTGCTGACCTGCGTGGTCATCGCCATGCTGCTGGCCAATCTTCCTTGGACGAAGGAGGCCTATCATGAAATCCTGGAGACCAGCCTGGCCTTCACGGTCACGACGCCCGGCGGGGACGGCATCACCTTCCCCCGCGACATGACCGTCGAGAAGTTCATCAACGACATCCTGATGGTGATTTTCTTCTTCACGGTCGGTCTGGAAATCAAGCGTGAAGTGGCCTTCGGTGAGCTGAGTTCCCCGAAAAAGGCGATTATGCCGGTCATTGCCGCCTTCGGCGGTGTGGTCGTGCCGGCCCTGATCTATACGGCCGTCAACCATGGAACGGCCGCCGCCTCCGGCTGGGGTATCCCGACGGCGACGGATATCGCTTTCGCCGTGGGCATCCTGTCCATCCTGGGCGACCGTGTACCTGTGTCCCTGAAGGTCTTCCTGACCGCCCTGGCCATCGCCGACGACCTGATCGCCATCCTGGTGGTGGCCCTGTTCTACGGCGGGACCATCCGCGTCAACCTGCTGCTGGGCGCCGTGCTGGTGATCATCGTCATCCTGCTGATGAACAAGTTGCACGAGAAACGGCCCGTGGCTTACCTGATTCCGTCCATCCTGCTGTGGGTGCTGTTTTACTATGCCGGCATCCATGCAACGATGGCCGGCGTGGTGATGGCCTTCCTGATTCCGGCGACGCCACGCTATACGCGTGAATATTACTACCATAAACGGGATTATTACCGGCATAAGCTCGAAGAATACGACAAGATTGAAGAGCCTGGCGGCTTCCCGAACGGCCCGCAGCGCCATGTCCTGCGTAAGCTGAGCGAGACCTCCCGCAACCTCATCAGCATGAGCTATTCGCAGGAGCATGCCCTCAGTCCATGGGTCAATTTCGTCATCATGCCGCTCTTTGCCCTCGCGAATGCCGGCGTCGAAATCACCGACCCTTCCTATTTCAACGTATTCCAGTTCGCCCCCGGCGTGGGCAGCGTCAGCATGGGCGTTTTCCTGGGTCTGCTGCTCGGAAAGCCCCTCGGCATCACCCTGGCCAGCTTCCTGGCCATCAAGACCCGGGTGGGCGTCATGCCGGACAAGGCCACCTGGCCGATGCTTTTCGCCGTCGCCTGCCTGGGCGGTATCGGTTTTACGATGTCCATTTTCGTGGATACCCTGTCCTTCGGTGACCAGGTGCCCGAACTGACGGCCCGCCTGCGCGACATGGGCAAGATTGCCGTGCTGATGGGCTCGCTCTGCGCCGGTATCTTGGGCAGCATCCTCATTACCATCGTCAATAAAATCCAGTCCAAACATGTTTGAGAAAGAAGTCTATATCCGCAGGCGCAAGACCCTGCTTGACAAGCTCGTGGCCGAAGGCTGCCACGGCATCGTCCTTTTCCTGGGAAATGCCGAGGCGCCGGCCCAGTACAAGGACAATTGCTACAAATGGCGTCAGGACAGCACCTGGCTCTATTATTTCGGTCTGGATGACCCCATGTACGCGGCCATTCTGGATATCGATTCCGGGGAGGAGACCCTCTATGCTGACGATGTGGAGATCGGGGATATCATCTGGATGGGCCCCCAGCCGACCGTCCGTTCCAAGGCGGAACGCTGCGGCGTGGCGGCCAGTGCCCCCTATGCCGGTGTCGATGCCGCCGTACGGGCCGCCGTCCAGGCGGGCCGCCAGGTGCATTACATCAACCCTTCCCGGTACTTTAACCAACTCAGGCTCAGGGATATGCTGGGCAGCTGCACGGAGCCTTCCCTGCCGCTGACCCGGGCGATCATCTCCATGCGGCTTGTCAAGGAAGACATTGAAATCGCCGCCATCGACGACGCCTGCGCCCTGGGGTACGAGATGCACAGCGTCGCGCGCGACAGCATCCGCCTGGGGATCATCGAGCAGGAAATCGTCGGAAAGATGGAGGGCGTGACCCTGTCCAAAGGCTGGGGCGTATCCTTCCCGACCATCCTTTCCCAGCATGGTGAAACGCTGCATAACCACCTGCATGACAAGGTGATAGAGCCGGGGAAACTGATGGTCATCGATGCCGGTGCGGAGAGCAATCTGCACTACGCCTCGGACTTCACCCGCACCTATCCTACCAGCGGGGTTTATACGCCCAAGCAGCGGGACGTCTATCAGATCGTCTATGACTGCAACGAACTGGCCTTCCGTCTGGCGCGTCCCGGCGTCACGTATCGGGAGGTCCACCTGGCTACCGCCCGCCTGATGCTCGAAGGCCTGTCCGCCCTGGACCTGGTCCACGGCGACCTGGACGAGATGGTGGCGGCCGGCATCGCCGGCCTGTTCCAGCCGCATGGCCTGGGCCACAACATGGGTCTCGACGTGCATGATATGGAAGACCTGGGCGAGAACCTCGTGGGTTACGACCCGGACCAGACGCGTTCGACCCAGCTCGGCCTGGGCAGCCTGCGTATGGCACGCCGCCTGGTACCCGGTCATGTCATCACCGACGAGCCGGGCATCTATTTCATCCCGGCCCTGATTGAGCAGTGGAAGCGCGAAGGCACGGGCGCGGGATTCGTGAATTTCACGAAGTTACAGGAATATTACGACTTCGGAGGCATCCGCATCGAAGACGACGTGCTGATTACCCCGGACGGCGCACGCCGCCTGGGTCCCCAGCGTCTTCCGGCCAGCCCCGACGAGGTGGAGGCCGCTATGGCTAAAGCCGCTGCAGCCAGGCTTTAAGCCTCCGTACATACGCCAGCAGCATGCTGTCCAGCGGCCTGTCGGCCGGGGAGAAGGCATGCAGCCCGAGGGCGAAAAGGTTCATCGGCTGGGACATCTCCTTCAAGGAAGACAGGTCCCGGCCGAGACTTTTTTCCCGCTCCCGCAGCCGTGTGCGGATTTCTGCACGGGCTTCCTCCAGGTCATGGAGGTTGCGGATGTTATTCGGCGCCGTCATGGTTTTCGAAGAAAATTCCGGTGAACATCTGGACGAATCCATTGATAAACAGCTTCTTCCGCAGCAAATAGAGGATACCTGTCACCACCAGGAACACCCCGGCGATGATGAAGGCCCCGGCGGCATAGCTGTCCAGCCACTGGCCCAGCAGCAGGATGCATCCGAAGGCCAGCGCCAGCAGGACGACGGAGAAGGTGAACAGGATCAGAATCATGGACAGCAGGTGATTCAAGGCGACGGACAGCCCCTTGGTGGCCGTGAGCTTCAGCTCATCCACTTTCAGGTCCGCGTACGCCTTGGCGTCACCGGCCAGATTCTCGACAGGTTTCAGGTAGGGATCCATAATCAGGCCTGCTCGTCCACCGTATCTTCCTCGCCTTTGGACAGGGCGGATTCAAGCTTCTCCAGCTGTTCGAGGATCTTGCTCTTCACGTCCTCCTTCATGCTGCCGGCTTGTTCGGCGACCGTCTTTTTCAGGGCGTTCATTTCGCGGCGGGCATAGCGGGCGCGCACATGGACGTCATGGGCCACGTCTTCTGCGATATCTTTGGCCTCATCGTAGCCTTCCGCTGCGGCTTTTTTGACTTTTTCGCGGGTTTCCTCGCCCGGAGCGGGGGCAAAGAGGACGCCCAGGATGGCACCGGCGGCTGCGCCGGCCAGGAAAGAGAAAAAGGATTCAGCTTTCATATTGCGTAAATTTGATCGTTCCAGGGTGCAAGTTAGCAAAAAAAACAGCCAAATCCCAAGATTCGGCTGTTTTCTGTCGGAAGGAGTGACGAAACGCTACTTGTTCAGGACATCCGCGCTCTCGCGATATTTGGCGAGCTCTTCGTCGGAAATGTGGAAGTCCACCAGGCTGCCGCCGAAGTACTGGTCGTAGGCGCTCATATCCACGAAGCCGTGGCCGGAAAGGTTGAACAGGATAATCTTCTCCTCACCGGTCTCCTTGCACTTGAGGGCTTCGCGCACCGTGGCCGCGA
Source organism: Bacteroidales bacterium (assembly GCA_017471025.1). Taxonomy (GTDB): domain Bacteria; phylum Bacteroidota; class Bacteroidia; order Bacteroidales; family UBA932; genus Cryptobacteroides. The sequence goes on along the minus strand of JAFUWX010000072.1, from coordinate 46,631 downwards.
TGGCGTGGCAGCTCTCCGGGGCGGGGATGATGCCTTCGCTCCGGGCGAACAGCACACCGGCCTTGAAAGACTCGGTCTGTTCGATATCGACCGCCTCCATGAGCCCGTCTTTCATCAGCTGGGAGAGGATGACGCCGGCGCCATGGTAGCGCAGACCGCCCGCATGGATGCTGGCCGGCTTGAAGGTATGGCCCAGGGTGTACATCGGCAGGAGCGGGGTCATGCCGGCCTCGTCGCCGAAGTCATATTCGAACACGCCGCGGGTCAGTTTCGGGCAGGAAGCGGGCTCGGCCGCGATGAAACGTGTCTTTTTGCCCTCCTGGATGTTGTGGCGCATGAAGGGATAGGCGATGCCGCTGAAGTTCGATCCGCCGCCGAAGCAGCCGATGACGATGTCCGGATATTCTCCGGCGAGGGCCATCTGCTTCTCCGCTTCCAGGCCGATGATGGTCTGGTGCAGGCACACATGGTTCAGCACGGAGCCGAGGGCGTACTTGCAGTTCGGGGTGGATACGGCCAGCTCGATGGCCTCGGAAATGGCGCTGCCCAGGGAGCCGTTGTCGTTCGGATTCGCCGTGATGATGTCCTTGCCTGCGCGGGTGGACATGGACGGAGACGGGGTGATGGTCGCTCCGAAGGTGTTCATGATGGAACGGCGGTAAGGCTTCTGGTTGTAGGAGATCTTCACCATATAGACGGCGCAGTCGATGCCGAATTTCTTGCAGGCGTAGGACAGTGCACCGCCCCACTGGCCGGCGCCGGTCTCGGTGGTGATGTTGGTGATGCCCTGTTTCTTGGCATAATAAGCCTGGGCCAGGGCGGAGTTCAGCTTGTGTGAGCCGGCGGGGGAGACACTCTCATTCTTGAAGTAGATGTGCGCCGGGGTGCCGAGGGCTTTTTCCAGGTCGTAGGCGCGTACCAGCGGGGTACAGCGGTAGGCAGCATAGGCTTCGCGGACCTCCTCGGGGATGGGGATCCATTCGTCCGTCACATTGAGTTCCTGGTTGGCGCACTCCTCGCAGAAGATAGGGTAGAGGTCCTGCGCGGACAGAGGCTCGCGGGTGGCCGGATTGAGGATAGGCAGCGGCTTGTTGGGCATTACGGCCTGCATGTTGAACCATGCCTGAGGAATTTCGCTCTCGGGGAGCATGAATTTTTTCTGTCTCATAACTATTTGATAAGGTTGATTGTTGGCATAAAAAAAGGTGATTCGCGCTGTAAGCGAATCACCCGATATCTTGTATGAGCAAATACAACGGAGGAGATGCCTTACAGCTTGGAACTATAAGTGCACCACCACCAGAAGTTATTTGCGTACATCGTTTTCATTGCAGAAGCAAAGTTGGGAAACTCTCTCGAAAAAAACAAGGGCTTGCCTCGTTTTTTTACTTCATGGCCGCAATTTGTTCCAAAAGAGGCTGTATGTACTGGGCGGAAGCCGTCGTGCAATGGGCCTCGATGTATCCGTTGATCGCGACGCAGGCGAAGCCCAGGCAGATCAGGGAAGAGACCACGATGCCGATGACCTTGAGCCGCTTCAGCCAGACCTGGTTGTTCCAGCCGATGCTCTGGAACATGGACCAGAAGCCGTGGTTGAGGTGGAGCCAGATGGCTACGAACCAGAGCAGATAGACACAGAGAATGACGGGGCTCTGGAAGGTCTTGAGAATCAGCAGATAAGGATTCCAGGCTTCTTCGCCGATGAACTCCTGCAGCTGCATCTTGGCCCAGAAGTGGGTGAGGTGGAAAATCAGCACGCCGAGGATGACGAGACCGAGAACCACCATGTTGCGGGCACTCCAGGAATCCGCCTTGCCTTTGCTGCCGGACTCATAGCGTTTGATGCCTCCACGGGCCTTCAGGTTCACGACGGTCAGGTAGATACCGTAGATGATGTGGATCAGAAAACCGAGCGCAAGCACAGGAACCATAATCGTCACGATAGGCAGGGACATGAAGTCGCAGCCTTTCTGGAAAAGTCCGTCCGGAGCGCCGAAGGTTCCCTTTATCGAATCGATGACCGAGAAGAAGTTGATGGTCATGTGGAGAATCAGGAATACAATCAGGAATGCACCGCTGATGCTCTGGATGAACTTGCGGCCGATTGAGGAGGTAAAAAAGTTTGCCATAGGGTCTTTTTAATTGTTTTCAGTTGACAAATATACGCGGATTTTTGCAAGTTTCATAATATTTCCCGAAATTTGTTGACGAATCATTATAAAGAAAGAAGCTATGTACAGACGCGTTTTGCTGAAATTGAGCGGAGAAAGCCTGGGCGGTCCTGCTGGAAAAGGCTTGGATACGGCCAGCTTGCAGGCGTATGCCGAAGAAATCGCGGCGGCGGCGAAAGCCGGGCTGCAGATTGCCATCGTCAACGGCGGCGGCAATATTTTCCGGGGCCTGCAAGGGGCCGGCAAGGGTTTCGACCGGGTCGATGGCGACAAGATGGGCATGCTGGCCACGGTCATCAATTCGCTGGCGCTGTCTATGTTTATCAAAGAGCAAGGCGTTGAGGCACAGGTGTTTACGGCTACTCCGATGGAGCCGGTCGCCAAATACTACATGCGCGACGACGCCGTCAAGGTCCTGGAACGGGGCGGTGTGGCCCTGATTTCCGGCGGTACCGGCAATCCCTTCTTCACCACGGACTCCGGCGCAGCGCTGCGGGCCCTGGAGATCGGCGCGGACGCCCTGCTGAAAGGTACCCGCGTGGACGGCGTCTATACGGCCGACCCGGAGAAGGACCCCACGGCCGTGAAATATGACGAGCTGACCTTCGACGAGGCCATTTCCCGCCATCTGAAGGTCATGGACCAGACGGCCTTCGCCCTGTGCAGCGACGGCGACATGCCCATCATCGTGTTCGATATGAATGCGCGGGGCAATCTGACCCGGCTTCTGAAAGGGGAGCAGGTCGGCACACTTGTACATAAATAATAATACGATACGACTATGTTACCTGAGAACGCAAAGAACATTGTGAATGCGGCCGACAAAAAAATGAAGGACGCGGTGGCATTCCTCGAGGAAGACCTCAAGAACTACCGGGTAGGCAAAGCCAATCCCTCCATTTTCAACGGTGTGACCGTGGACTACTACGGTACTCCGACCCCGCTCGTGCAGGTGGCTTCCGTTTCTACGCCGGATGCCAAGACCCTGGCCATCCAGCCTTGGGAGCGCAACATGATTTCCAAGATTGAGAAAGCGATTCTCGACGCCAACCTGGGCTTCACCCCGTCCAACAACGGCGAAGTGATCCGCTGCGTGGTGCCCGCCCTCACCGAGGAGCGCCGCAAGGACCTGATCAAGAAGGCGAAAGCCGCTGGCGAGAACACCAAGGTGATTGTCCGCAATGTCCGCCGCGATGCCGTCGAGCAGCTCAAGAAGGCCCAGAAGGCCAGCGAAATCACGGAAGACGCCCAGAAGGAAGGAGAAGACGAGATCCAGAAGATCACCGACAAGAATGTCAAGGAAGTGGATGCCGTCATCGCCGCCAAGGAAAAGGACATCATGACCGTCTAACGTGTCTGTACCTGACATACACGCCCGTACCCGGCTGCTGCTGGGGGATGACGTACTGTATCGACTCCGCTCCGCGAAGATCATTCTCTTCGGCGTGGGCGGAGTCGGCAGTTGGTGCGCCGAAGGGCTGGTCCGCACCGGGGTCGAACACCTGACCCTCGTGGACTCGGACCGGATCGCCGCGAGCAATGTCAACCGCCAGCTCATGGCGACGGTCGATACCATCGGGCAGCAGAAGGTCGATGCGCTGCGGGACCACCTCCTCCGGGTCAATCCCCAGGCCTCCATCACGGCCCTGTGCCGGGAATATACGGCGGAAACGGCCGCGGATTTCGACCTCGACAGCTACGATTATGTGATCGACTGCATCGACGCCCTGAAAGACAAGATCACCCTGATCCTGCGGGCCAGCGCCTCACGCGCCACCTTCTTTTCTTCGATGGGCGCGGCGCTCAAGGTCGATCCGACCCAGATCCGCGTGACGGAGTTCTTTTCCGTGCGGGGCTGCCCCCTGGGCTCCATGCTCCGCAAACGGATCCGCCAGGGCGGCGTCCTGCCGTCCAAACCTTTCCTATGTGTTTACAGTGAAGAATTGCGCCCCAATCTCGGGGCTTCTCCGGAGGATGACCCGGGCCATGGCAAAAATGCCCTGAACGGCTCCATCGCCCCGATTACGGCGATTTTCGGATTCACCCTCTCCGGCCTGGTCATCCGCGATCTCTGCGGACGGTCATAGCGGCTGCCTGCGGGCCTTGCGCAGCCGCTCAAGCAGCGTGGCGGTGAAGCATTCTTTTTCCCGGTCCGTGAGGAAGGCGGTTTCAATCGGTACTTGGAAGAGCCGGCGTTGCAGGACGTCGGGCACGGCTTTGCAGTCCAGGATGCGCTGGCTGTCTTTTTCCGTCGTGGCTACCACGGCGGTCGGCCACTGTCTGGCCGCCGAGCTGAGCGTGCGGATGTCCGCTGCGGAATAGGCATGGTGGTCCGGGAACCGGTACTTCCGGACGACCTGGTAACGGTCGCTCAGGTAGCGGCGCAGGGGCGTGTCCTTGGCGATGCCGGAGAACAGGACCAGTTTCTTGGAATAGATATAGTGCGGGTCTCCGCTTTCGAAGACCGGCTTCATCGGGCAATAGACGATCTGGGTGAAAAAGAGTTTGACCGGCCGTTCCCGCTGGAATTCACCGGCGCAGGTATCCGGGCGGAAATTCTTGATTCCCAGGCGTTTCGCCCATTCCATCCGCTCCCAGTCCTCCATGTAGGCCGGGCATTTGGTCACGATGACGATATCTGCCGCGCGCAGGCGCTGGGGCAGGTCGCGCAGCCTTCCCAGGGGCATGAGGCCGTCCCGGTCCAGGGGCCGGTTCCAGTCGATCAGCACGATGTTGAGGTCCGCCTGCAAGGGGCGGTATTGGAAGGCGTCGTCCAGGACGACCAGGTCGGCCCGGGGAACGTCCTTGTGGAGGCATTTGCGGGCTTTCTTGCTATCCTGCAGGGTCTCGGGGTGGCAGAGGAACCGGCATCCTTCCAGCCTGTCCTTGTCCACGGCCACGGTCACGGCGGGGAATTTCTTCTTGATCTGCAGGGGCTCGTCCCCGTACAGGGCGGCCGTTCCGTCCCGGGTCACCTGCTGGAACCCTTTGCTTTTGCGCTTGTACCCGCGCGAGAGGACGGCCAGGTTGGCATTGCCCCATTCGTCGCTGCGTTGCAGCAGGTCCAGGATCATTTCCGTATGCGGGGTCTTCCCCGTGCCGCCTACCGCCAGGTTCCCCACGCAGAGGGTCGGCACTTCGCTGCGCCGGGTTTTCCGCAGGCCGGTATCGAACAAGGCATGGCGGAGTTTCAGCGTCAGCCAATACGGAAACAGGATAATGGACGAGAGCAGCATCAGATGGACAGGACGGACAAGACGTTGATCAGTTCTTTGTTGATGGGTTTGTCCATCTTCACGGCCCGCTGGATGGGGACATAGACGATTTCGTCATTCTGGATGCCCACCATGATGTTGCGCTGGCCTTCGAGCAGGGCCTCGATGCTGGCATAGCCCAGCCGGCTGGCCAGGATACGGTCGTAGGCGCTCGGGGTGCCGCCGCGCTGGAGGTGGCCCAGGATGGTCACGCGCACGTTGAACTGCGGATATTCTTTGCGGACGCGGTCGGCATAGTACATGGCGCCGCCCACGCCGTCCCGCTGGGCTTCGGACACCAGGACGATGGAGCTGTTCTTGCTCTTGCGCATGCCGCGGCCGATGAATTCGGCCAGCTGGTCCACGTCGGTTTTGTCTTCGGGGATGATGGCGGCTTCGGCACCCGAGGCGATGGCGCTGTTCTGGGCCAGGAAGCCTGCGTCGCGGCCCATCACTTCGATGAAGAAGATGCGGTCGTGGGAATTCGCGGTATCCCGGATTTTGTCCACGCACTCGACGATGGTGTTCAGGGCGGTGTCATATCCGATGGTGTGGTCTGTGCCGTAGAGGTCGTTGTCGATGGTTCCGGGCAGGCCGATGATGGGGATGTCGTATTCCCGGGCGAAGAGTTGGGCGCCGGTCAGGGAGCCGTTGCCGCCGATGACGATGAGCGCGTCGATCTGGTGCTTGACCATGTTCTCGTAGGCCTTTTTGCGCCCTTCGGGCGTCATGAACGCTTCGCTGCGGGCGGTTTTCAGGATGGTGCCGCCGCGTTGGATGGTGTTGCTGACGCTTGAGGAGGTGAACACCTTGAATTCCTCGTTGATCAGGCCTTCGTAACCGCGATAGACGGCGACGACCTTCATGTTGTTGTAGATGGCTGAACGGGTGATGGCCCGGATGCAGGCGTTCATCCCCGGCGCGTCTCCGCCGGAGGTGAGCATGGCGATGGTTTTGATTTCTCTCATGGGGAATACTGCCCTAAAATTAAGCGGGGCAAATTTACACAATTTCTGCCAAGAATGATAAAAAAACGTCCGTATTATTTTCCTTTCGGGTCGGGTAGGGAGGCGGCGTTGATCTGGCGGTACAAGTCATAGCCCACGAAGATGTCCAGGGCCAGCATCGCGGCGGCCAGCACCGGGAAGGGGAAGACGTAGGCGCCCACCAGGAAGGGCATGTAGGTAATCAGCGAAATCAGGATATATCCCACGGAGACCCATGCTTTTTCGGGCCGCTGGAGCGCATAGACGATGGCCAGCAGGTCCACGAGGAATCCGTACCTTTCGTGCATGTGGGGCAGGGTGAACAGGGCGACCGAGACGGAGAACATGGCCAGGGTGACCATCAGGGTGTCCGTCATGCGGAAACGGCGCGAGCCCACATACCAGGCCAGCGTCCCCAGGCAGGTCAGCGACAGCGGCAGTCCGAATTTGCCGACTTCGACCCAATGGTGCCGATGCTTCATGGTCTCGTCCAGGAATTCATACAGGTTGGGGAACTTGAGCGTGCCCCAGGGATAGCTTCCCGCCTGGTTGAAATACACGGTCATGAGCTCGCTGAAGGGCCGTCCGGCAATCCAGGCCGGAATCTGCAGGACCACATAGACGAGCGGGATATACAGCAGGTGCCACAGCTTGATGGTCTTGCCTTTGAGCCACAGCATGACGATGAAAGGCAGGATGAAGACGGTCTGGACCTTGAAAGAGAAGGCGACGCCCAGGAAAATGCAGCACCAGGCGCTCTTGTCTTTGAACAGGAAATACAGGGCCAGCAGCACGAAGGAAGCATAAATCATGTCGCATTGGCACCACCACGAACTGTTGATGATGACGGTGGGGCACAGCAGGGTCAGGGCCATGCCCAGGATGCCTTTGCGGGTGCTTCCGGTGAGGTGGTGTACCAGCAGGAACATCACGAAGGCCCCGAAATAATCGAAGACGACGGACACGGCCTTGAGGGCATACAGGCTGTTGCTGAAGCCGGACACGAGGCCCATCAGGTACATGTACGACGAGGAATAATCCGATATCCGTACGCTCAGGGAATGGAAGGGCCCCATGGCCTGGATCTTCTCCATCCAGTGGGACAGGAAGGCCCTGTAGTCGCCCGACCGGAGCGGGAAGAGATACAGCCGCGCCACCAGCGCGAGGCCGAGCAGGGCGACGATAAAGCAGATGTCCAGTACGGACAGGGTGACGCTTCCCAGGCGGACGGTTTTGCCCAGGAAACGGTCTATTTTCCTTTCTTCAGATTCCATATACAGTAGCGGTTTCGGTGAGTTCGGTGTCGCCCCAGCGGTCGGCGATGCCGTCCAGGAGGCTGCGGATTTCCTCCGGGTCGGTGGAGGTGACCAGGCGGATGCGGGTCTCCTTGAAATCGGGCAGACCCTTGAAATAACAGCTCAGGTGGCGGCGCATTTCGAAGATGCCGCGCACGGGGCCTTTCAGGTCGAGGGACAACTGGAAATGGCGCTTGGCCAGGGCCACGCGCTCGGGAACGGACAGCGGCGGCAGCAGGGTCCCGGTGTCGAGGTAATGCCGGATTTCCCGGAAGATCCAGGGGTGGCCGAAAGAGGCCCGGCCCACCATGATGCCGTCCACGCCATAGCGTTCGAAGGCCGTCCGGGCGCTCTCGGCGTCGTGGATGTCTCCGTTTCCGATGATGGGGATATGCATCCGCGGGTTGGCTTTGACGGCCCCGATCAGGGTCCAGTCCGCCTCGCCCCGGTACATCTGGCAGCGGGTGCGTCCATGGATGGTCAGTGCCTGGATACCGGCATCTTGCAGCCGTTCGGCCAGCTCTACGATGATCTTGCTGTTCTCGTCCCATCCCAGGCGGGTCTTCACGGTGACCGGCTTGCCGACGGCCTCTACGACCGCCTTCGTGATGGCCACCATCTTGTCCGGCTCGCGCATCATGCCGCTTCCGGCGCCCCGGCCGGCGATCTTGTTGACCGGACAGCCGAAATTGATGTCGATGATGTCGGCCCCATGCCCGCCGGCAATCTCGGCGGCACGGTCGGCCATCCGGGCGGCATCGACCATCGCCTCGGGGATATTCCCATAGATCTGGATGGCCACCGGCGCTTCTTCTTCCAGGGTCCGCATCTTCGCGATCGCTTTGGCCGCATCCCGGATCAGGCCGTCGGAGGAGATGAATTCGGTATAGACCATGGCGGCGCCGGCTTCCCGGCACAACACCCGGAAGGACGCGTCCGTCACGTCCTCCATCGGCGCCAGCAGGGCCGGCCGGTATCCCAGGTCGATATTTCCGATTTTCATTTCAAAGGACAAAGTTAGCAATTATTTCTCCGTGCGGGTACAACGAAAAGGTTTTTTCCTTATCTTTGCAACGGTTATGAAAAGGAACGCACGATATTACGCTTTTGGCTTTGATTACTACTTTTATCAGAAACGGTAAAAGTCCGGGCATTGCGTATATAGGTGTATATAGGCCGTCCGGACGTTCGGGCGGCCTTTTTTGATAGAACGAACATGACAAAAGTAGCGATACAAGGTTTTTCCGGTTGCTTCCATGAGGAAGCCGCCCGGCGTTTCTACGGACCGACCGAGATCGTGGAATGCGCCACCTTCGCCGAAGAATTCCAGGCCCTCGAAAGCGGCGCGGCCGATGCGGTGGTCATGGCCATCGAAAACACCATCTCCGGCGGTCTCATCCCCAATTTCGACCTGCTGCGCCAGCATCCGGTCCGGATCAAAGGCGAAGTCTATCTGCCCATCCACCAGAACCTGATGGCCCTCCCCGGCCAGCGCCTGGAAGACATCCGCGAAGTCCGCACCCACTATATGGCCATCAACCAGACCCGCGCCTTCTTCGAAAAAGAATGCCCCTGGATTAAGATGGTCGAATCCGAAGACACCGCCAAAAGCGCCGCGGAGGTAGCCCAGGAAGGACTTTGGGGCGTAGGGGCCGTGGGTTCCGTCATCGCGGCCGAACGCTACGGCCTGGAAATCCTCCGCTCCGGCATCGAGACCTACAAGCAGAACTTCACCCGCTTCCTGGTCCTGGACGACGCCATCCAGGTACCGCAGGCCCAGCGCACCAAAGCCTCCCTCTGCTTTACGCTCCCGCATAAGCCGGGCTCCCTCGCGCATATCCTGACGATCCTGTCCTTCTACGACATGAATCTCACGCGTATCCAGTCCCTTCCCATCCCGGGCCGGGAATGGCAATATTTCTTCTATGCCGACATCAAGTTCGACGACTACCCCCGGTATACCCAGGCCCTGGCCGCCGTCCGGCCGCTCATCGAAGACCTCACCGTACTCGGGGAATATCCATCTGAAATATAACTGATTATGATCATACAACCCGCCGAAAGGACACAAAGTGTCAAACCGTATTATTTCTCCGTCAAGAATCCGGAAATCGCCCGCCTGAGCGCGGAACGGGTGGCCCGTGGGCTCGACCCCGTCATCAACCTGGGCATCGGCGCACCGGACCAGATGCCCCCGGCGGCGGCCATCGAGACCCTGCGGGCTACGGCATTGCTTCCGGATAGCCATAAATACCAGAATTACAGGGGCTTGCCTGAGCTGCGCAGTGCTTTTGCCGACTGGTATGCCCGTTACTACGGCGTGACCCTGGACCCGGCCACCGACATCCAGCCCCTGATGGGCTCCAAGGAAGGCATCCTGCTGATTTCCATGGCTTTCGTCAATCCGGGCGACAAGGTGCTGGTCCCCGATCCGGGCTATCCCACCTATACCTCCGCCTCCCGCCTGGTCGGTGCGCAGATGCTGACCTATGACCTGTCGCCGGAAGGCGGCTGGCAACCGGACTTCGACGCTCTCGAATCCATGGACCTCCAAGGGGTGAAACTCATGTGGGTCAACTATCCCAACATGCCCACCGGCGCCCCGGCGGAACCGGAGACCTACGCCCGCCTGGTGGCCTTCGGTATGAAGCACAACATCCTGATTGTCAACGACAATCCCTATAGTTTCATTCTGAACGACCGTCCCGTGTCCATCCTGTCCGTCCCCGGCGCCCGAGCGTGCTGCCTGGAGATGAATTCCCTCAGCAAGGCCCCCAATATGTCCGGCTGGCGAATCGGCATGGTCTGCGGCGACAAGGATTATGTGGCCGAGGTCCTGAAGGTCAAGAGCCAGATGGACTCCGGCATGTTCCGTCCGCTCCAGCTGGCCGCCATCGAGGCCCTGGGGCAGGGCCCTGCGTGGTTTGAGCAGCTCAATGCGACCTATCGCGAGCGGCTGGTCCGGGTGTGCCAACTGTTCGACCTGCTGGGCGTGCAGTATAACCCCCATTCCCAGGGACTGTTCGTCTGGGGAAAGGTCTCTCCGGACAACCGTTTCCTCAGCGGCGACGCCGCCAAGACCCTCGGCGAGCAGGTGTCGGACAAACTGCTCTATGAGGCCGGTGTATTTGTGACGCCGGGCATGGTCTTCGGCCGGAACGGGCAGGATTATATCCGGGCTTCGCTCTGCGCCACGGTGCCGTTGCTGGAAAAGGCCATTGAAAAGGTTTCATCCCTATAAATCAATTCCTTATGATCGTCGGAATTATTGGATTGGGTCTGATCGGCGGCTCGATGGCCATCGACCTCAAGCGTCGGGGATTCGCCACGACCGTGCTGGGGGTGGAGGCCGACCCGGTGCATGCTGCCGCCGCGGAAAAGATGGGCCTGGCGGACGAACTGGTCTCCTACGAAGACTGCATCGGCCGCAGCGACATCGTCGTCATCGCCGTTCCGGTGGGAACGGCCGTCAAGATGCTTCCGGATATCCTGGACCGCTTCCAGGCGGCCGGAGCCCGGGACAAGATCGTCATCGACACCTGCTCGACCAAAAGCCGGATCGTGCGCAGCGTGCATTACCATCCCAGCCGCGGGCAATACGTGGCGACCCATCCGATGGCCGGTACGGAATATTCAGGACCCTGGGCAGCCATGCCGAACCTCTTCGACGGCCGCGCGTGCATCTTCGCCAATGCCGAAGAATCCTCGGACAAGGCCCTGCGGACCGTGGAACGGCTTTACGACGTGCTGAACATGCGGCTGACCTACATGAACGCCGACAACCATGACGTCCATACGGCCTATGTATCGCATATCTCCCATGTCACTTCCTTCGCCCTGGCCCTGACGGTACTGGACAAGGAAAGGGACGAAAAACACATCTTCGACCTGGCGTCCGGCGGCTTTTCTTCCACCGTCCGGCTGGCCAAAAGCAATGCCGAGATGTGGGTTCCCATCCTGACGCAGAACCGGGATAACATCCTGCAGGTCATGGATACGTATATCGAGAAGATGAAAGATTTCCGCGAAGCCATCGCCGAAGGCGACCAGGACCGCATCGAATCGCTCATCCACGAAGCCAACCGAATCAAAAAAATACTCAGATAATATGGCAAAGACATTGGACCTGGTCCCGGTCACAGAATGGGGCTTTTTCACCTTGCCGCGGCCGATGGTCATCGCGGGCCCCTGTAGCGCCGAGACCGAGCAGCAGGTGATGGAGACCGCCAAAGGTCTCGCAGACGAAGGCATCCACGTTTTCCGTGCGGGCATCTGGAAGCCCCGTACGCACCCCGGCAGCTTCGAGGGCGTCGGTACCGAAGGCCTGAAATGGCTCCGGAAGGTGCAGAAAGAATATGGCCTGAAAGTCTGTACGGAGGTGGCCAGCGAGAAGCATGTCTATGAATGCATCAAGTTCGGCGTGGATATGGTCTGGGTGGGCGCCCGTACGACGGCCAACCCTTTCCTGATGCAGGAAATCGCTGATGCATTGAAAGATACGGATATCCCGGTGCTCGTAAAGAATCCGGTCAACCCGGACATCGACCTGTGGATCGGGGCCCTGGAGCGCCTGAACCGGGCCGGCATCCGCAAGCTCGGCGTGATCCACCGGGGTTTCTCTACCTCGGAGAAGATCGCCTACCGCAACGCTCCGGGCTGGCAGCTCGCGGTGGAGCTGCGTACCCGTTATCCCGACCTGCCGTTTTTCGCCGACCCGAGCCACATGGGCGGCGACCGCAAGTATATCAAGGAGTTGTCGCAGCGGTCCCTGGACCTCGGTTTCGAGGGCCTGATGATTGAATCGCACTGCTTCCCGTCCTGCGCGCTGAGCGATGCCAAGCAGCAGCTGGAGCCCAAGGTGCTCGGCGAGATGCTGGCCTCTCTGCTGGTGCGCGAAAAGGATTCTTCCGACGAGGATTACAAGAGCGGCATCCACCAGCTGCGCGCCCAGATTGATATCCTGGACGAGAATCTGCTGTATATGCTGAAGTCCCGCCAGGAAATCAGCCGCAAGATCGGTCAGTATAAGAAAGAGCACAACATCGCCATCGTGCAGACTTCCCGTTGGGACAGCCTGCTGGCTGAAATGGTCCGCAAAGGGACGGAATACGGCCTGTCCGAAAAGTTCGTCACGGCCGTATTCAACGCCATCCACGAGGCCTCCGTCCAGACCCAGAACGAGATTCTGGAGGCCTAGCGCTTTGGGTCATTCCGAAGAATAAGCTGCCTCATTTCAAAACCTTCCGCTTCGCTCCATCCTTCCCAAACAAGTTTGGGCCCCTCCCTCTTATGTGGCCGAGGGTGGCCACAGGTTTTGAATACGAGGCAGCTTATTCTTTCTCCATTCCCTAGCGCAGGCTGAAGATGATGGGCATGGTGTAGGTGACGGGGATGGGATAACCTCCCTGGGTGGCGGGCGTCCAGTCCGGCTTTTTTGTCCGCCGGACGAAAAACGCCCCGAAAGACCGAAAACGGCCCGGTTATTTGGCAGTCTCGGAAAAAATTGCTACATTTGCGGTCCCTATGTTGTGTAGGGATCGCAACTTTTAGTTATAAACCATTAAAGATCAAGACAGTGGACACACAAAGCTACAAAACAGTATCGCTCAACGCGGCGACTGTAAAGAAGGAGTGGGTCGTCATTGATGCAACGGATCTTGCACTGGGTCGTCTGGCCTCCAGGATTGCGCTTGTCCTTCGCGGCAAGAACAAACCGGGCTTCACCCCCCACGTGGATTGCGGTGACAATGTCATCGTCGTCAACGCGGAGAAGGTTTCCCTTTCCGGGAAAAAGATGACCGACCGTGTTTATACGCACTACACCGGTTATCCGGGTGGACAGCGTTTCAGCACGCCGGCTGAGATTCTGCGCAAACGTCCCGCTGAACTCATCCGCAAGTCCGTTCGCGGCATGCTTCCCAAAACCCGTCTTGGTGACAAGCTCATCAACAACCTGTATGTCTATGCAGGTCCCGAGCACAAGCACCAGGCGCAGCAACCCAGAGAAATCAAGTTAAACGAAATTTAAACAGAGCAAATGGAAAAAACAGTCAACGCCCTTGGAAGACGTAAAGCAGCTGTGGCTCGTGTTTATGTGGCCGCCGGTACCGGCAAAATCACTGTGAATGGCCGCGAGCTCTCCGAGTATTTCTCGGACGACTCCCTCATTTACATTGCCAACCAGCCTTTCGAGGTGACCGGCACCGCAGGACAGTTTGACGTCAAGGCCAACCTCGACGGAGGTGGTGTCAGAGGTCAGGCTGAGGCGCTTCGTCTCGGTATCGCCCGCGCCCTGTGCGAGGTCGATCGCGAAGCTTACCGTTCCGCCCTCAAGGCCGCCGGCTTCCTGACCCGTGACGCTCGCGAGGTCGAAAGGAAGAAGCCCGGTCAGCCTGGTGCACGCCGCCGCTTCCAGTTCAGCAAACGTTAATCGTATCGCTGTACTGCTTTACATCGCACAGTCCGGTTGCAAATCATACGGACCTCGGGGCGAGGATGCGAATCCCCCCAAGTTACTGATGATTGCCGTGACTGCGAAAAATCCCGGAGACCGCCCGGTGCGCTGCTCCCGGATTGATGAAAGAGCCCGACCAGGCGCAGGCAAATGCCTGGTGGGATAGTTTAAAACAAAACAAAGATTAAAACAATGCCAAGAACAAATTTCCAGGAATTGCTCGATGCAGGCGCCCACTTCGGACACCTTGCCCGCAAGTGGAATCCTAAGATGGCTCCCTATATCTTCGACCAGAAGAACGGAATCCACATCATCGACCTGCACAAGAGTATCGTCAAGATTGACGAGGCCGCCGAAGCTATGAAGGAACTCGCCCGTTCCGGACGTAAGATCCTCTTCGTGGCCACCAAGAAACAGGCTAAGGAAGTTGTCGCCGAGAAGGCCACTTCCATCAACATGCCTTTCGTGACAGAACGCTGGCCGGGCGGAATGCTCACCAACTTCCCGACCATCCGCAAGGCTGTCAAGAAGATGAATACCATCGACAAGATGAAAGAAGACGGCACCTACGAGAAACTCGCCAAGCGCGAGCGTCTGCAGATCGACCGTCAGCGCGCCAAACTTGAGAAGAACCTCGGTTCCATCAAGGACATGAGCCGTCTCCCTTCCGCACTTTTCGTAGTGGACGTACAGAAAGAGGCTAACGCCGTCAAGGAGGCCAACCGTCTCAACATACCGGTTATCGCTATGGTTGACACTTGTTGCGATCCCACTCCCATTGATTACGTGATTCCGGCGAATGACGACGCCACAAAGAGCATCGAGTACATCCTCACCGCTCTTTGCGCAGCCATCGAAGAGGGATTGAGCGAAAGGAAGCTCGAGAAGGAGAAAGAGGCATCTGAGGAAGCTGTCGTGGAGAAGGCTCCGGCCAAGAAGCTCCGCGCCCGCAAAGGTGCCAAACCTGTCGATGTAGAAGCAGAGGCTGCCGCTGAGGAAGCCCCCGCAACCCAGGAATAACCATTTAGAAAAAGATTAAGATTATGGCAATCACAGCAGCAGACGTAATGAAATTACGCAAGATGACCAGCGCCGGTATGATGGACTGCAAAAAGGCCCTGACCGAAGCTGATGGTGATTTCGACCGCGCCGTGGAGATCATCCGCGAGAAAGGTAAGCTCATCGCAGCCAAACGGGCTGACCGTGAGACTTCCGAAGGCGCCGTCCTTTCACGCATTGAAGGTGGCAAGGCCATTCTCGTATGCCTCGGCTGCGAGACGGACTTCGTCAGCGCGACCCCTGATTTCAAGGGACTCGCCGGCAAAATCGCCGATGCCGCCATCGCCGCATTCCCGGCAGACATCGAGGCCCTCAAGGCCCTGAAACTCGCCGACGGATACAGCGTGGAGGAAGAAATCTCCGCCCAGGCCGGTAAGACCGGTGAGAAGCATCTCCTGGCCTACTACGGCTCCCTGGAGGCTCCTTTTACCGCTGGCTACGTACACTTCAACGGCAAGCTGGGTGCTATCGTCGCTTTCAACAAAGAGGTCCCTGCCGAACTCGCCAAGGGTATCGCGATGCAGGTCGCTTCGATGAATCCTGTTTCCGTGTCAGCCGCTGACTGCCCGAAAGAGGTCATCGACAACGAGCGCACCGTCGCCATCCAGAAGACCAAGGAAGAGCTCGTCCAGAAGGCTGTGGATGCTGCCCTGAAGAAGGTTGGCATCAACCCGGCCCATGTCGATAGCGAGGCGCATATCGAGTCCAACACCGCCAAGGGTTGGCTGACCGCCGAGCAGGCTGAGCAGGCCCGTCAGATCATCAAGACCGTCGGTGAAGAGAAGGCTGCCAGCCTCCCTGCCCAGATGGTCGAGAACATCGCGAACGGCCGTGTCTCCAAGTTCCTGAAGGAGAACACCCTCGAGGAGCAGGAGTATCAGCTCAGCGACAACAAGGAGACCGTGAAGGCTGCCATCGCCGCCATCGACAAAGAGGCGAAAGTTGTGGCTTTCAAGCGCTTCTCCCTCAGCGACTAATCTTTTTCCCAGTACAATGGCTGCGGGGCGGTCCGAAAGGAACCGCCCCGCATTGTCTATTGCCCCGTGCCGGCTATACTTTCAGGAATACCTTCTGTCGGTAGAGGAAATACAGGACCAGCCAGGCCGCTGCGATCTGTCCGACCGAGATGATGACCGGTCCCCAGACGCCTGCCATGCCGGCCAGCCCGCCCAGGAAGTATTCGGAAATCCCGAAGAAATCGACGAAGTGCTGCAGGACATAGATCGTGATGGAGTTCATGCCGATGACGACGAAGAAGGTCGTCCATTTCTTCCATCCTTTGACGTCGATGATCCAGTAGAACAAGGCGAACATGGCGAGGGAGTACGCGCCGCAGACCAGTACGAAAGAGCTGCTCCACAGGTTCTTGTTGACGGGGAAGAACTGTCCCCAGAGCAGTCCGAGTCCCAGCATGACGGCTGCCGCCGCGAACATGTACGCGACTTTCCGGCTGCCGCTCAGCCGCTCCGAGCGGACGAATTCACCCGTAAACATACCCAGCATGGCCGTAACGACGGCGGGGATGTTGCTCAGCAGGCCTTCCGGGTCGAAATTGCCCCGATACAGGGTGCCGATTCCCAGCACGCGGTCCACATAGCCGACGATGTTGCCGTCCTGCGTCAGGGGGCCGGCCGTGCTGTCGGGCGCGGGCACGAAGGCAACCAGCAGCCAATAACCGACGAGCAGGCAGGCGGCGATGATGGCCCGGGCCCTGCGTCCGCAATGGATGTACAGGAGGGCGGCGACCATCCAGGCGATACCGATGCGGCCCAGCACGCTATAGACCCGCAGATGGGCGAAATCCAGCCGGAAGAGGCCGTTCACCATGAGGCCGAACAGGATGAGGATCAGCGTGCGGCTGAAAATCTTGCGATATACCTGTCCGCGGGTCCGTCCCTGCGCCTGCTGCTTGGCATAGGAGAAGGGGAAGGAGATGCCCGCGATGAAAAGGAACAGGGGGAAGATCGTATCCATAAAAGTGAATCCGTCCCATACGGCATGCTCCATATGGGCGTACAAGGCCGTTTCCGTGCCGCCCGGTACGGCTTGACAAATGCGCTGGATCAAGGTCGCCAGACCCATGATGACCAGCATATCGAAGCCCCGCAGGGCGTCCAATGACAGCAGTCGTTTGCTTTTTTCCATTTCCTAAAAATATTTCCGTTCTTCGTGGTCGAGGGCGATGAAGATGAAAATGAGTACGGTAAAGGCCCACAGGGACGACCCGCCGTAGCTCATCAGCGGCAGGGGAATGCCGATGACGGGCATCAGGCCTATGGTCATGCCGATGTTGATGAACAGATGCATAAACAGGCAGCAGGCCACACAATATCCATAAATCCGGGTGAAATGCGCCCGGCTGTGTTCCGCGTCATGGATGATCCGCCAGATCATCAGCACATACAGGAGGATGACGAACACGCAGCCCAGGAAGCCCCATTCTTCGCCCACCGTGCAGAAGATAAAGTCTGTACTCTGCTCCGGCACGAATCCGAAGGAAGTCTGGGTCCCTTGCAGGTAACCCTTGCCCGTCAGGCCGCCCGAGCCGATGGCGATCATGCTCTGCGCCACATTATACCCCACGCCGGAAGGGTCTTCTTTCATGCCGAGCAGCACCTCGATGCGTTTGCGCTGGTGGTCCTGGAGGACCTTCTCGAAGATGATCTGCGTCGAGAAGACGAGGGCCACGCCGGCGATGAAGGCCACCAGGGACAGGGACATGAAGCTGTTTTTCTCCCGGTAGGACCGCCAGGCATACCAGGGGAGGAAGAGGGCGGAGGTCCCCAGCAGTATGTATAAGGGATTGATTTTCAAAAGGAAAGACCATGACGAGGCGTGGAGGACCGTCTCTGCGACAAAGGGGTCTTCGGCTTGCACGAAGGCGGCGCCGGGAATCAGCGCACCGGCCAGGGTCCGCAGCCCCCAGGGGAGCAGGGCCATGATGAGGATATACAGGCCGCAGGTCCCCGCCCAGCGCAGCAGCCTTCCGCTTTGCAGCATGTTGCAGAAGGTAAGGACGCCGATCAGCGTCAGGATGGACACGTACGGCGACGCCGTCAAGGTCAGGATAAACAGCAGGATGGCCATGCCGATCAGCACCAGGAACCACCCGGAGAGGCCTTCCCGGTACAGCATAAAGATGAAGCCGACATAGACCAGGGCCGACCCCGTCTCACTCTCGGCCACGATGACCAGCATCGGCACGGCGATCACGGCGCCCATGAGCAGGAAATGCTTGATATCGGATATCTTGAAGTTGGTCCGGCTCATGATGAAGGCCAACATCAGCGAGGTGGATATCTTGGAGATTTCCGCCGGCTGGAATCGGACGGGGCCGAAGGCGAACCAGGACCTGGAGCCCTTGACCTCCACCCCCAGGAAGATGACGGCCACCAGCAGCACCAGGACGAAGGCATACAAGGGGATGCTCGCCCCCTCCCAGAGCTTGGCCGGTATCAGGAACAGGATCAGTCCGGCCAGGCCGAAAGCCGTCAGGATCCAGACCATCTGCTTGCCGCTGCGGGTACTCCAGTCGATGATGCTGGCCGGCTCGGAAGCGTGGATGGCAGCGTAGATATTGATCCAGCCGAAGAAGACCAGCAGCAGGTAGAAAGCTACCAGCCACCAGTCGTACGATTGACGCATGCTCCGTCTGCTGAATGTCGTATCCATATCAATCTTTCTTGACCCGGGACATCAGGTTTCCGTCCAGGATCCGTTGTTCCATCGCCGGTCGGTTCGTCTCGCCGGTCAGGTATTTTTCGACCAGGAGCGAGGCGATCGGGGCCGCCCAGGTGGCGCCGAAACCGGCATTTTCGATATAAGCCGCCACGGCGATCTTCGGGTTGTCCTTCGGCGCGAAACAGATGAACACGGAGTTGTCCGCGCCCCGCGGGTTCTGCGCCGTACCGGTCTTGCCGCAGATGTCCAGGCCGGCCACGGCCACGCTGGTGGCCGTACCGCCCGACCCCGGGCCGCCGTTTACCGCCATCCACATGCCGTGGATGACCTTCTTGAACTGGGTCGTATCGACCAGGGTATATTGCCGTTCCTTGAACTTGTCTTCGATTTCTACGCCCTCGGACTCCTTGACGATGTGCGGGATGATGTACCAGCCCCGGTTGGCCACCGTGGCGGCCAGGTTGGCGATCTGCATCGGGGTCACCGTCACCTCGCCCTGTCCGATGGAGATGGACTTGATCGTGGGGAATTTCCACCAGCCCTTGCCGTACAGCCGGTTGTAGGTCTTGGCGGAGGGGATGCTGCCGCCCGTCTCCGAAGGGAAGTCGCTGCCGAGTTTGTGGCCGAAGCCGAAACTCTGCACATAGGCGTTCCAATGGTCCATGGCCTCGCCGATGTCGGCATATTTCGGGCTTTCCAGGATATCCCGCAGCGCGAAGGTGAAATAGGAGTTGCAGGACATCATGATGGCCTCGTCCAGGTTGATGGGCGATTTATGCCCGTGGCAGCCGGGTCTGTGGTCGCCCAGGGTATAGCCATGGGCGCAGGGGAAGAGCGAGCCGGACTGGAGCGTGCCCTCCTGCAGGCCAATCAGGCCGTTAACCAGCTTGAAGACTGAGCCGGGCGGGTAGAAGCCCTGTACGGCCCTGTTGTTCATGGGGCGGTACGGGTCCTGCACCAGCTGGTTGTAGTATTTGTTGATTTCGGCCAGTTTGTCCACATCGATACCCGGGCTGGAGACCAGGGCCAGGATCTCGCCGGTTTTCGGCTCGATGGCGACGACGCTGCCGACCTTGTTCTGCATCAGCACCTGCCCGTAGTGCTGGAGGTCGGCGTCGATGGTCGTGATGATATCCTTGCCCGGGACCGCTTCCTTGTCGAATTCGCCGTCCTGGTAGGAGGCCTCGATCTGGCCATGGGAGTTGCGCAGGTAGATGTGGTAGCCTTTCTCGCCGCGCAGTTCCTTCTCCCGGGCCGCTTCGATGCCGGTCTTGCCGGCATAGTCTCCCGGGCGGTATTCGCCGGGATGCCGTCTCAGGTAGTCCTGATCGACTTCCGTGACATAGCCGAGCAGGTTGCCGCCGGCGTTGAAGGGATAATCCCGGATGCTGCGCACCTGCCCCTTGAAGCCCGGAAACTTATACTGGACTTCGGCGAACTGCATGTAGGTCTCGGCCGGCATCTGCTTGATCATCACCATGGACTGGTAGCCGATGCGCCGCTTGTTGCGGGCATATTCCGCCATCTTTTCCCGGATGAAGTCGGGCTCTACGTTCAGGATGTCGGCGAGCATCAAGGTGTCGAATGCCTGCACCTCCTTGGGCGTCACCAGGATGTCGTACGCCACCTTGTTGCCCACCAGGATGTTGCCCCGCCGGTCATAAATGACTCCACGCGTGGGGTAGATGATGTCGTAGAGCATCGAGTTGTTGGAGGCGTTGATCTTGTATTTGTCGTCCACGAGCTGGATGACAAACAGTTTCCCGATTAGGAGCGCTGCGGCGACCCCCAGGCCGATAAGCAGCTTGTGTGACTTTTCCAGGGCCATCGCTTACCTCCTGTCGTCATGGGTGAACAGGTCGGCCACGACGACGGACAGCAAGGTGCCCGCCGCTACCGAGATGAAGTAGCGCCAGAAATTGAAGAGGAACGGCCGGACCGGTGCTCCATCCGCCCAGATGTACAGGACTAGGAATACGGTCTGCATCAGGAAAACGGCAAAGATGACCTTCGGCAGGCCGAATTTATGGATGGAAAAATTCTCGCCGCGCACCAGCAGCTCTTCGCCGAAGACAAAGCGCACCAGGCCCCGCCGCAGCAGGCCCACAGGCACCAGGGCGAAGGCATTCAGGCCGACCACGCCTTCTGCCAGCAGGTCCACGGTGATGCCGGTCACAAAGGCGATCAGCATCCCGGCGGCCGTGCTCAGGCGTGTCGGCAGGCACAGGATGAGCGCCGGCAGCAGGGTCAGCGTCAGGTAGGGCGTGAAATGGAAATAATTGCAAATCAGCACCTGGGCGATGAGCAGGAGGATATACTGGAGGAGGAAAGACTGTCTCATGGGGCCACCTCCCTTTCTTCCAGTTCATCGATTTCCTCCTTCCCCTTGTTGGAGGCGAGGGTGACATAGCGAGGCGCCCCGAAATCCTGCAGCAGCGACACGGCGATTTCGTAGGTGGCCCCGTTCACGATGCGGCTTTCGCCCACGGTACCCAGCGGGATGTCGGCCGGGAATATGGAGGAGAAACCGCTGGTATAGACGGTGTCGCCGGGCTCGAAACGGTATTGCAGGGGGATCTGCCGGAGAATGGCGCCGCTGCTGCTTTTTCCGTCCCAGACCATCGGTCCCACCGGGCCTTCGCGCCCGAGCCGGGTGCTGACGCTGAAGTCGTTGTTCATGAACGAAATCGCATAAGCATAGTGCTTGCTGACGGCGTCCACGATGCCGATGACCCCGTGCGCGGAGATGATGCCGGAATGGGGCTGCACGCCGTCTTCCGTTCCCTGGCCGATAATCAGGTAGTTATGCTGCTTGTTGCGGCTGATTTTCACGATGGAGGCCGGCATGTAATGGAACTCGCCGATGTCGGTGAAACTCCCGGCGAGGGCTTCCATCCGTTTCTTTTCCTCCTCGGATTCGTAGGCCTTCAGGCGCTGCGAAAGCTGGAAATTCTCCTGCGAAAGCGCTTCATTGACGCCTTTCAGCGAGAAATAATACCGGACCGATTCCGATGCGCCCCAGGTCTTGGCCATGAAGCCATGCAGGGCTTTGGCGAGGAAGAAGTTCTGTACCTGTCCGTTATGCCCCAGCAAACTCAGGGCAGCCACCTCCAATCCGATGAAGATGGCTGCATTGAACAGGATACCCGCTATCTTCTTCCCGACGGCCATTATCGCATCAGGAAAGAGTAGTTGGCCGCATTTTTCAAGGCGATACAGGTGCCGCGCGCCACAGCCCGGAGCGGGTCTTCGGCGACATGGAACTGGATGTTGACCTTTTCTGTGAACCGCTGGGCCAGACCGCGCAACAGGGCGCCGCCGCCGGAGAGGAAAATACCGTTCTCGACGATGTCGGAGTACAGCTCCGGAGGCGTCTGCTCCAGGACATGGAGGATGGAGGATTCAATCTTGGAGATGGACTTGTCCAGGCAGTGCGCGATTTCCTGGTAGGTGATGCGCGCCTCCACCGGGTGTGCCGTCATCAGGTTCGGACCGCGGACCACGAAAGGCTCCGGTTCGTCATCCAGCTTGGGAATGACGGCGCCGACTTCGATCTTGATCTTCTCGGCCGTGATTTCACCCACCTTGATGTTGTGCTGCTGGCGGAGGTAATACTGGATGTCGCTGGTGAGTTCGTCACCTGCGGTCTTGATGCTCTCCTGCTGGACGATGCCGCCCAGGGAGATGACGGCGATTTCCGCCGTACCGCCTCCGATATCGACGACCATGTTCCCCTTCGGCGCCTCGACGTCCAGGCCGATACCCAGCGCGGCCGCCATAGGCTCGTAGATCAGGTAAACATCGCGTCCGCCGGCGTGCTCGGAAGAGTCACGCACGGCCCTGATTTCCACTTCGGTACTGCCGGAAGGGATGCCGACCACGATTTTCAGGTTCGGGGTGAACAGCGTCTTGTGCTTGCTGTTGACCTGCTTGATGAATCCGCGGATCATCATCTCGGCGGCGTTGAAGTCGGCGATGACGCCGTCCTTCAGCGGCCGGACGGTCTTGATGCCCGGATTGGTCTTTTCGTGCATCAGTTTGGCTTTCTGGCCGATGGCGATGCACTTGCCGGTATGGTTGTCAAGGGCCACGATGCTCGGCTCGTCCAGCACGATCTGGTCATTCTGGAAAATGACCGTATTGGCCGTTCCGAGGTCGATGGCGAGCTCTTGTGTCAGGAAGGAAAATGCCATATTGTATAGTCTCTGTATCTGTTTTACATATTTTGCGTAAATTTACGAAAAACTTTCTATATTTGCGGGGTATCGCAGCAAAAATGGAAAGAAAATTTTATTTGGTGGTGACGGCAGGCGGGTCAGGAACCCGCATGGGCGGGCCTGTTCCCAAGCAGTTTCTCGAATTGGACGGGAAGGCGGTCCTGCAGCGGACCCTTGAAAAATTTATCGAAGCCATCCCCGGCGTCAAGGTCGTCACGGTGCTGCCCAAGGATTTTATCTCGCTCTGGAAGAAATACTGCCTGGAGCATGCTTTCACCTATCCCCAGATTCTCGTAGCCGGCGGGATCACCCGTTTCCATTCCGTCCGGAACGCCCTGGTCCGGGTACCCGACGGCGCCTTCGTGGCCATCCATGACGGGGTGCGCCCGCTGCTGTCCGTGTCCATGATCCGGCGCATGGTCGGCAGGATGTCGGAATGCCGCGCCCTGATCCCCGTCATGCCCAGCGTGGATACCCTCAAGGCCCTTCGCATGGACTGGGACGGCCACCTGCAGCGCATCGTGGGGCCGGATCCTGTGCGCGGCGAGATCTATTGCGCGCAGACGCCGCAGATTTTCCGCTCTGAAGATTTGAAAGCAGCTTATACACAGGCCTTTGATACGACATTTACCGATGATGCTTCCGTGGCCCAGCGGGCCGGGGTTCCGCTTTCCTGGTGCGAAGGGGAGCGGCTGAATATCAAGCTGACCACGCCCGAAGACCTGCGGCTGGCCCGCGCGATCCTGTCGCTGTGACATCTTGCAGCATAAACTGAAGAGGGGCTGGCCCGATGGACCAACCCCCTCTTCGATGATTTGCGGGAGCCCTTACTCCGATTTGGAGAAACTGGTGCTCTTGTAATCCTTGACCCACACCTGACGGTCAATGGCTTCGTCCAGCGAAATCATCGTGTCAGTCGCCTGGATGTACGGGATCTTCTGGATGGTGCGCAGGAGAACCTCCATCAGGTGGTCGTTGTTGAGGCAATACATCTTCACGAGGAGGGCGTATTTCCCGGTTACAAAATGACACTCAACGATCTCGGGAATCTTCTTCAGCGAGGCCACGACGTCCTGATACTTGTCGGCTTCGGCCAGGGAGATGCTGATGAACGCACAGACGTTCAGACCGAGGGCCTGAGGCTTGACGAGAAGTCGGGAGCCGGTAATTACCCCGTTGGCTTCCAAGCGTTTGACTCTTTGGTGAATCGCTGCTCCGGATACCCCGCATTCCCGGGCAATTTCCAGGAACGGCATTCTGGCGTTCTTGACCAGGAAAGAAAGGATCTTCTGGTCCGTCTGATCGATGTGATAACTAGCCATGGTTGCAAATCGTAATTAATCCGAACACAAATCTACAAAAAAAATTGAAAAGAAGTGATTCTCTGACGGAAAAATTACTTTCTTTTTGCGAATCTACGCCGGATTCCACTCTTTTGGGTCGGAGTGGAATCCGAAATGATTTCCTGGCAACGGGCTTCGGTCAGGGTCGAAACATCCGTTCCTTTCGGCAGTTTGTAATTCGCGCCGGCGTGCTTGAGGTAAGGGCCGTAACGGCCGTTGATAATCTGAATATCAGCCGCTTCGAATTCGCGCAGGACCCCGCCGGCAGGCTTCTCCACCGCCTGCTCGATCAGCGCCCGGCATTCTTCGAGGGTCACGGTCATCGGATCCTTGCCCCGGGGCAGGGATACATTCTTGTCGCCGTATTTGAGATAAGGACCATAGCGGCCTTTCGTGGCGACGACGTCCACCCCGTCCAGCTGGCCGACGGTCCGCGGCAGCTCGAACAGTTTCAGCGCTTCTTCCAGGGTCAGGCTTTCAATCAGCTGACCGGGCGCGAGGTTGGCATACTGGCGGTTTTCCCCTTCTCCTTTCTGGACATAGGGTCCCCACTGGCCGTAGCGCGCCACGATGGGCTGCCCGTCTTTGGGGTCCGTGCCGAGCTCCTTGCTGACATGGCTGTACTGGTGGTCGCCCAGCACCTCTTCCACTTTTTTATGGAAGGGTCCGTAGAAGGAGGAAATCACCTGGTTCCAGGTCTGTTCGCCCTCGGCGATCAGGTCGAAATCCTTCTCCACGTTGGCCGTGAAATCATAGTCCAGGATATTCTCGAAATTACCTGTCAGATAATCGGTTACAATCATGCCGATTTCTTGCGGGAGCAGCCGTCCCTTCTCGGCGCCGACCGTTTCCACCGCCTCTTTGGAGACGATGGCGTCTCCCTTCAGCGACAGGTTGGTGACCTTCCGTTTTTCGCCTTCCTTGTCGCCCCGGATGACATAGCCCCGGCCCGTGGTCAGGGTCGAAATCGTCTGGGCGTAGGTGGCCGGCCGGCCGATGCCCAGTTCCTCCAGCTTGCGGATCAGCGTCGCTTCCGAATAGCGGGACGGGAGCGGGGTGAATTTGCACAGGGCTTCCATGCTCTTGGCACTCATCTGCGAGCCGGTCGCGATTTCAGGGAGCACCACTTCTTCATCGTTGGCAAGGGCATCGTCCGAACTTTCCATATAGACCTTCAGGAAGCCGTCGAAAAGGACTTGCTGGGCCTGGACGAGGAAACGCTCGCTCCGGTGGTCGGACGCAACCTTGATGTCCGTGCGGAGCACCTGGGCGTCCGCCATCTGCGAGGCGACCGTCCGCTTCCAGATCAGCGCATAGAGCTTCTTCTCCTGCGACGTCCCTTCGATGTCGGTGTTGGAAATATAGGTAGGCCGGATGGCCTCATGGGCCTCCTGCGCGCCTTTGCTGTGGGTCTTGTACTGGCGGACCTTGGAATATTGCGGACCATAGTGCTCCGTGATGAATTCCTTGGCCGTATTGATGGCCAGGCCGGAGAGGTTGGTCGAGTCGGTACGCATATAGGTAATCAGACCCCGTTCGTACAGGGACTGGGCCACCCGCATCGTCGAGGATACCGGGAAATGCAGTTTGCGGGAAGCCTCCTGCTGGAGCGTGGAGGTCGTGAACGGCGCAGCCGGCACCCGGACGCCTTCCTTCTTCTCCACCGTATCCACCTGGAAATGGGCTCCGATGCTGTCTTCCAGGAATTTGCGGGCTTCTTCCAGCGTATTGAAACGGGTGTCGAGCAAGGCTTTGACCTTCACGCCGGCGGGTGTGCCTTCCGGATGGAAAGCCGCTTCGATCCGGTAAAAAGGCTCCGCCTTGGCGGCGAGGATCTCCTTTTCCCGATCGACGATCAGCCGCAGGGCGACGCTCTGGACACGGCCGGCGGAAAGCTTCGGCTGGATCTTGCGCCAAAGGACAGGGGAGAGCTCGAATCCCACGAGGCGGTCCAGCACGCGGCGGGCCTGCTGGGCATTCACCAGGTTCATGTCGATATCCCGGGGGTTGGCGATGGCGTTGAGGATGGCCGTCTTTGTAATCTCGTGGAATACAATGCGTTTTGTTTTCTCGGGCTTCAGTCCGAGCGTCTCGTACAGATGCCAGGAGATGGCTTCTCCCTCCCGGTCTTCATCAGAAGCCAGCCAGACCATATCGGCCCCGGCGGCCATTTTCTTCAGTTCGGCGACCAACTTCTTTTTGTCGGCCGGAATGACATATTCAGGGGTAAAACCGTGTTCGACGTCAACGCTTAACTTTTTCTCCTGCAGGTCACGGATATGGCCTTTGCTTGATGTTACGACATAATCCTTCCCAAGGAATTTCTGTATGGTCCCACCCTTGGTGGGCGACTCCACAATCACCAAATTTTCCATATATCTATCCTTTTCGTCCCGAAACCCCGGTTTTTGCGGTTTCGATGTGCAAAGTAAATCAGATTTGGGGGAATTTTCAAAATTTTATCGCTAATTTTGTAAGTTGGAAATAAGATGAAAATTTATTTTCATAAAATTTGGACGTGCCGCCGGCCGTCCCCCGAAATCGAGCGAATATGAAAGAAGCGACGAGAAAAAAGATAATCAAATGGTTCTGGATCCTGGTGACCGTGCCGATTCTGGCCGTGGCCTTGCTGTTGCTGGCCGTCTGGGCCTTCGCAGACATCCCTTCCTTTGAAGAACTTGAGAATCCCGACAGCAAGCTGGCGACCCAGGTGATCGCCGAAGGCGGTGAGATTCTGACTACCTTCCATATAGAGAACCGTTCCTTCGTGAGCTACGACGAGCTGTCGCCCTATCTGGTCCAGGCCGCCGTTGCGACGGAGGACAAGCGTTTCTACCGGCATTCCGGCATCGATTTCCCTTCGCTGGGCCGTGTGCTCGTCCGTACCATTTTCGGCGGAGATTCCTCCCAGGGCGGCGGCAGTACCATCACCCAGCAGCTCGCCAAGACCCTGTATCCCCGTGCGGACACCAGCAGCAAAATCCCCGGCGTGTCGAAGATCAAGATGGTGTGGATCAAGCTCAAAGAGTGGATTACCGCCGTCAAGCTGGAGCGGGACTATACCAAGGACGAAATCGTCGATATGTACCTCAATGCCGTTTTCTTCGGCAGCAGCGCCTACGGCGTCAAGGCCGCTTCGCAGACCTTCTTCGCCAAGGACCCCATCGACCTCACCATCGAGGAAAGCGCCGTGCTCGTGGGCATGGTCAACAAGCCGACGCGTTACAATCCGGCCCTGCACCCGGACAAGGCCCTGGAACGCCGCAACCTCGTCATCACCCGTATGCAGCAGTCCGGCTTCCTGACCCGGGAGACGGCCGATTCCGTCAAGCAAATTCCCATTTCCCTGTCCTATCAGGTCCAGGACCACAATTCCGGCCGGGCACCCTATTTCCGGGACATGCTCCGCAAATACATGATGGCCACCAAGCCCAAGCGTTCGGGCTATTCCGTTCCGGAAGATTTCTCGGCCGATTCCCTGCTGTGGGCCAGCGACCAGCTCTATGGCTGGATCAACAAGAATCCCAAGCCGGACGGGACCCGTTACGACCTCGACCGGGACGGCCTGCGCATCTATACGACCCTGAATTACAAGATGCAGAAATTCGCGGAGGAAGCCGTGGCCGCACACCTCGGCGGCAATCTGCAGAAGAGTTTCTGGGGCGACCTGAAGTACAAGCGCAACAAGCCCTTCTCCAACGACATCGACCAGGCGACCATCGACCGTGTCATGCAGCAGGGACGCCGCTGGAGCGACCGTTGGCGCGTGCTCAAGAAGGCCGGAATGTCCGAATCGGAGATCCAGGCCACCTTCTCCCAGCCGGTCAAGATGCGGGTGTTCTCCTGGGACAAACCCGGCTATATCGATACGACCATGACCCCGGACGATTCCATCCGGTATTATAAGTCCATCCTCCGGGCCTCCTTTATGGCCATGGAGCCGGCGACAGGCCATATCAAGGCCTATGTGGGCGGTCCCAATTACCGCTATTTCAAATATGACAATGTCCGGCAGGGCAAGCGGCAGGTCGGTTCGACGATCAAGCCTT
The DNA here is from genome assembly GCA_017471025.1 of Bacteroidales bacterium. Taxonomy (GTDB): domain Bacteria; phylum Bacteroidota; class Bacteroidia; order Bacteroidales; family UBA932; genus Cryptobacteroides. The sequence goes on along the minus strand of JAFUWX010000072.1, from coordinate 18,122 downwards.
TCCTTTATACCCTGGCCATGCAGGAGGGGATGAGCCCCTGCGACGAGACCGTCTGCGTGCCGCAGACTTTCGTGGTGGGGAACGATACCTGGACCCCGCGCAGTACCGACAAGGATGAATGGATCGGCAAGACCGTGACCCTGAAATGGGGATTGACCCATAGCTCCAACAACATCTCCGCCTATCTGATGAAGCAGTTCGGCCCCCAGGCCATGGCCCGGATGATGCGCAAGATGGGCATCGTCAGCCATATCGACGAGGTCCCGTCCCTGTGCGTCGGACCGGCGGATATCTCCCTGTACGAAATGGTGGCGGCCTACAACACCTTCCCGTCCAAGGGCGTGTATGTGGCCCCGATTTTCGTGACCCGCATTGAAGACAGCCAGGGCAACGTCCTGGGCGAATTCACGAACCGCAAGCGGGAGGCCATCAGCGAACAGACGGCCTACCTGATGGCGAACCTGATGCAGGGCGTCGTCAATCAGGGTACCGGCGCGCGGCTGCGTTCCGTTTATAAGCTGACCGGGCAGATCGGCGGCAAGACCGGCACGACCAACGACAATTCCGACGGCTGGTTCATCGGATATACCCCGTCCATCACGGCCGGCATCTGGGTCGGCGGCGAGGACAGGCAGGTCCATTTCCAATCGACGGCGCTGGGCTCCGGCTCCAACATGGCCCTGCCCATCTGGGGCCTCTTCATGAAGAAGGTACTCGCCGACGGCACCTGCGGCATTTCCCAGGAAGACCGTTTCGTCGAGCCCGCCGGCATGAGCGTCAACATCAATTGCACCGGGGGCGACGACGATACCCGGTCGGACGAACAGCAAACGACAGAATTTTATTTCGAATAAGTCATTCAAATCGCTTTCTATGGCAAAGTTTACAAACATCGCAGTCTTTTACGGCAGCGATTCATCGGAATGGGAGGTCTCCTGCCGCAGCGGGGAATATACCGCTTCGCGCATTGACGACACCCGTTACAATATCTACGAAATATTCGCCCGTTTCGGGAAATGGGAGCTGGTGGCTTTCCGCAAAAAGGATTCGATGCGGGTGACCTTCCCCGAAGGCGCCCGTCCGCAGATCAACCGTAACGACTTCACCGTCAATGTCTATGGCGAGACCGTGCGGCTGGATTTCGTCTATGTGATGCAGCACGGCCGTCCCGGTGAGAACGGCTTGCTGCAGGGCTATCTGGAAATGCTCGGCATCCCGTACAGCAGCTGTTCTTCCTTCGTTTCCGCCGTGGCCTTCGACAAATATGCCTGCAAGCGTTACCTGCATGGGGCGGACATCGTCCGCCTCGCGCCGGATGCCTTCATCCGCAAGGGCGCGGATATCGAGGAATTCTCCCGCAAGGTAGCCGGGACCCTGTCTTTCCCGGTGTTCGTCAAGCCGACCGACGGCGGCTCCAGCTTCGGCATCACCAAGGTCAAAGCCCCGGAGGACCTGCCGGAAGCCATCCGTTTTGCCTTCTCGGAAGGGGATACGGTCCTGGTCGAACAAGGCCTCACCGGACGGGAGCTCACTTGCGCCGCCTACCTGGACGGCGGGCAGGTCAAGTCGCTTCCTGTCATTGAAATCGTGACGGAGAACGATTATTTCGATTACGATGCCAAATACAACGGCCGCAGCCAGGAGATCTGCCCGGCACCGATTCCGCAGGGCCTGGCCGAGGAAATCAGCCGGACGACCTGCCAGGTCTATGCCCACCTGGGCTGCAAGGGGGTGGTCCGCATGGACTACATCGCTACGGATGAGGGTCTTTATTTCCTGGAAATCAATACGATACCTGGTATGACCAGTGCCTCGCTCGTGCCCAAGATGGTCCGTACCGCGGGCATGGACATGACGGCTTTCCTGACGACGATTATCGAGAATTCCTGATGCTGCTGGCGGATTTACAGAAACAGGCTGTCGCTGCCCTGGCGGCCTTGTACCCGGCGCAGGAAGCCCGCAGCATCGTCCTGATGCTCTGCGAAGCCCTCTTCGGGACCAACAGCTATACCTCCATCGTGGACCCGGGTTATGGCGTGAAGGATACTTCCGCGTTTGACAAGGCCATGGAGCGCCTTTCGGCCGGCGAGCCGATCCAGTACGTGCTGGGGCGCTGTACCTTCGGCGCGCTGACCTTCCGCGTTACGCCTGACGTGCTGATTCCGCGTCCCGAGACCGAACTGCTGTGCCGCGAGGCCGTCAATGTAGCCTCACGCATCCAGCGGATGCGCAAGGCCTATGGCAAGACGGCGGAGCCGGTCCGGATTCTGGACCTGTGTACGGGTTCGGGATGCATCGCCTGGACGCTGGCCCTGTCCGTGCCTGGCGTCAAAGTGGTCGGCGTGGACATTTCCGAGGGAGCCCTGGCCGTCGCCCGCAGCCAGGATTTCAAGGCCATGCTGAAGGAAAAAGGCGCCCAGGCCCCGGTGTTTGTCCAGGCCGATGTCCTGGATGCGGAGCAGGATTTCGCCTATGGGCCCTTCGACCTGCTGCTGGCCAATCCGCCCTATATCTGCGAGAGCGAACGGTCTGAGATGCGCCGCAATGTCCTGGATTATGAGCCGGCCCTGGCCCTGTTCGTCCCCGACGACGATCCGCTGCGTTTCTACCGGGCCATCGCCCGCTGGAGCGACCGTTTCCTGACGCAGGAAGGCGGGGGCATGGTGGAGATCAACGAGTCTTTCGGTCCGCAGACGGCTCAGGTGATGCGCCGCGCGGGCTTCTCCGGCGTGGAAGTGCGCCGTGACCTGGCTGAAAAGCCCCGTTTCGTGACCTACCGCCGCTGATCCGGGTGCGCAGAATTTTTTGGAAGTCGAAAAGAATCGGTCCTACAGGTCGTTGTGGGGCCGATTTTTCTTTTATCCGTGTTCAATTTTTGAAAACGGATAAGATTTCGTCTCTTTGCAGAAAGTTTGAGCTGTATGAGAACGAGATTTTTATGGGCCCTGCTGCTGGTGGTGCCGGTGGCGGCCGGATGTGAGAGGGTGGACCATTCCGGAGACTTCCCGCAGCAGGCGGAAGTGCCGGAGATCGCCTTGGAGGATATCGCGCGAATCCTGTCGGAAATCCCGATCGGTGCGCAGCAGATGGAGGAAGTCCACGATGCCGTGGATGCTTCCAGCGGCAATGGTTATGACGAAGAATACACGATGCGGGATCTGTTTTCGGACCCGGGTGCCGGGGTGGGGGATTCGCAGGCCAAGGCGGCCGGCATTTATACGAAAGCCCCCAAGCACTATGAGCGGCCACTGAAGGACCTGATCGCGGAGCAGGTGCGCCTGCGGGCCACCAAGGCCGGGGATATTTCTCCCGAGGCTTATCTGGCAGCGCTGCAAGCTTCTGATATCCAGATCTATTGGCCCTATTCCGAGCAGTGGGACGGGACTTCCTGGCCGGTGATTACCTTCGATCCGCTGGACGGGGCTTCTCGCAATGTGGGCTACCGCCTCGTGGAAGGCGTGGACGGAAGCCGCACGGTGGAGGAACTGATTGTCGATGAGGCGCTGGCGATGGAGGCCCCGGTGTGGGTGGTCAACCGCAACGACGACAGCCTGTATCCTACCCTGGAAATGCGCCGGCGGCTGGATCCGCATTGGGGCGAAGGCGGCGGCTCGCTGATTGTCAACAAGGCGGATGACCAGCCGTTCAAAACTTTGATACTGAAGGATTTCAAAGCGCTTCGCAATTTTGACAGCTGGTTCTCGGGGGCCAGTGAAGTGGTCATCCGATGCGGCTGCGTCGAGCATTTCGTCTCCAGCACCGAGGCGGAGCTCCTGCTGTACAATCCTTCCGTGACGGATTTCATGGTGGTGGTCAAACGGGGTGAGGTCGGGACGGTGAAGCCCTTTGGCGCGGTGCTGGTTTCCCAGTGGACGGACCAGCTCGGCACCTGTGCCTTCATGGTGACGGAGGACGACGGCGGGACCCGTACGTCCTGGAAATGTTCCGCCGAGGTGAAGATCAAGTCCAAATCCTACGGCTTCGACATCTCGCTGCCTTTCAATTCGCGCGACGACATTATCTGGCGCGGGCAGCTGTCTTCGAAGTATTTTGAGAAATACAGCTCCGACACCGGGCATTTCGGTGACGTGGAATTGACCTTTGAGATTGTGGAGCGCTGATTATCGCAGCCAGTTTTCGGGGTTCTGCGGCGTCGTTTCCTTCCAGATTTGGAAGTGCAGCTGGGTCTCCCCGCCGATGGTATCGACGACGCCCAGGGCCTGTCCCGTCTTGACTTTGTCCCCGGTCTTGACCGAGACGCTGCCCAGCTTGCAGTAGAAGGAGAAATACCCGCCATGCTGGACCAGGACGCATTTGTTGTACCCCGGCATCACGACGATCTGCTTCACGACGCCGTCAAATACGGCCTTTACGCGGGTTCCCGGATCGACGGCCAGGGTGATGCCGTTGTTGAAAGGCAGCTTGACCTGCTTGAAAACAGGGTGGTTGTGCTGGCCGAAGGACTCGACCACAGGACCGTCCGCCGGCCAGGGGAGTTTGCCCTTGTTCTTGGCGAATTCCTTGTCGAGGGTCAGGTCCACGGGCTTTTTCGCACCGCCTTTGCCCTTGCGGGAAGATTCCCGGATGATGCGCTCGATTTCCCGGTTGAGGGCTTCCACCTGCTTCTTCTTCGCATTGAGTTCCTGCTGGTATTTCTTCTGCTGCTTTTTCAGGGTACTGACCAGGTTCTGGGCGTCGGTTTCGTCCTTCTTCAGGGCCTTCATCTCCTTGACCCGCTCGTTGCGCAGTTGCTGGGCCTCCGCTTTGGCCGTGTTCAGCTTGGCGGTCTCCGCTTCGAGTTCGGCTTTCGTGGCGCTGATTTTCCGCGCCTGGACGTTCATCTGGGAGGACAGGCCCCGCAGATAGCCCATGCGCCGGTAGGCTTGGCCGAGGTCGTCGCTGGCCAGGATATACATGTACCAGACCTTCGGATCCCGGTTTCGGTAGGCATTCTGCACCAGTCGGGAATAATAGGTGGTCAGGGTGTCCAGCCGGTCCTGGATGCGGTCGATTTCCTTCTGTTTGGCCGTGATCTGGCCGGCGATCTGCTTGATCTCCCGGTCGCTTTCCGCCACCAGCTGCCGGCGGCTCTCCACCTTTTTCTGGATCAGCCCCAGCGAAGACAAGGCGCTGCTGCTCTTGGATTTGACGTCCTTCAACTGCTTGTCCAGCTGGGCGATTTCTTTTTCCAGCCGGGCCTTTTTGTTCTCCTGGGACCGGGTGTTCTGGGCATAGACCGCGCCGGCGCAGGTCGTCAGGGCCAGCGTCAGCACGAGGAATATGCGCCGGATGGATGTCATTCTTCCCCTTGTTCAGATTTGCTTTCAGCCTGGCGGCGATAGACCTTGGCCAGGTCGGTCTCCCCGAGTTTTTCCAGGACGCGGGCATAATGCATCAGCGTGACGGCGCTTTCCTTCCCGCCGTAGAGCATTGCGTGTTTGAAGATCGGTTTGGCCTCTTCGTCCTTGCCCTGGAGGTGCAGGATCCAGCCCAGCGTATCCAGATAGGTGGCATTGTCCGGCTCCTGCGCTACGGCTTTGCGGGCCATTTTGCAGGCATGCCCCAGCGTGCGCCCTTCCTTGGACAGGTACCAGGCATAGTTGTTCAGCACGGGTGCGAAGGAATCGTTGATTTTCAGCGCCTTCTTATAGGTCTTGAAGCATTTCTCCTTTTCGCCCGTCTGGTAGTACATATCGCCCATCAGGGCATAGGCGTTCAGGCAGACCGCGCTGTCTTTCGGCGCCAGGGCGATCATGCGCTCGCAATTGGCGATGACGCCCGGGTAATCCTTGCGCCGGTACAGGGCGGCTCCGGAAAATTCCAGCAGGGCCACCTTGTCCGGGAAATCGGCCAGGGCCTTTTCCGTCTCGGCCAGCACCTGCTCGTCACGGTTCAGCTCGGAAAGCATCTGCAACCAGGTGACGCGGGCGCCGAACTGGTCCGGATGTGCCTGGGCATAGCGTCCGAAGAGGTCCAGCGCCTGCTCGGGCCTGCCGGAACGATAGTACCAGACCCCTGCTCCCATGACGACGGACGAGTCGGCCGGATGGCGGGAAACGGCGGTGTTCCAGGTGCTGTCCAGCTGCGGGGTCCAGGTCTGCAGGAAACGCGGGTCGCTGTGCTGGAGTACCTGCATCAGGTAGTCAGCTTTGGCCGGAGCGGATGCCTCGGCGTTATCCATCAGTTGCTGCAGCGTGCTGAAGAACTCCGGGAAATGCCGGGTCATCCGGTAGGTCTCCGCCTTGCCCAGCAGCGCCGGTGCGAAGTCCTTGTCCAGGGCGAGCGCCTGGTTGTAATAGTCCAGCGCCAGGGAATCGCTGAACATGCCCATCTGGTGGTCTCCGAGCATGGAAAGCACCTGCGGCGAGGCATATTCTTCACTGTATTCCTGCAGGACGGCCAAGGCCTCTTCCTGTTTTTTCTGCGCCAGGAGGATCCGGTAGCGGGTCATGACCGTGGGGTCGCTCTTGCCTTGGATCAGCTCGATTTCATCGATCATTTTCAAGGCCTTCGGGGCATCGTTGTCCTGGATATAGAGGTTGACCAGCTGGTAATAGGCGTCGGTGCGTTTGGGAAAATCCCGGAGGATATGTTCGTATTCGGCCGTGGCCAGCTCCTTTTCCCCGCGCAGCATCCAGACCGTGGCGAGCCGGTCCCGGTACCAATAGTTCGTCGAGTCCAGGGCGATGGCTTTCTGGAAATATTGGGCGGCATCCCCCTCAGGGACGCTTCCGCTCCGTTCCAGGGCGAACAGGGATATTCCGCCATAGTACCAGGCGGCGGCGTTGTCCGGGTCGGCCCGTGAAATCGCGGAGGCCTTCTTCCAGGCCTCCTGGTATTTGCCGTCCGCATAGGCCTGGGCCACATCGACCAGGCTGCCGTTCTGACCGAAGACCAGCGTTCCGGCCCCCAGCAGTGCGAGAAATAACAAAATCATTTTTTTCATCACGGCCATAGCAATACAAAAATAGTACAAAATATGGAGATTTGCCTCGTTTTTCTTAAATTTGAGGAAATTTATGAGGCTGTTTCCTTCCGCCCGATGAAAGATGCCGGAGGAAGGAACCGCTTCCGAAACCGAGAAAAAAGGATGGCATGATGCAACATTCCCCAGGCAAAATGCATCTTAATTCCCGGGAAACAGAACAGAAAGAACCCAAGCCCTTGGAGCAGAGCGTGGACCAGAAGACCATCGAAGCCTGCAGGAAAGGTGACCGGGCCGCCCAGAAACGTCTCTATGATGCATTGGCGCCGAAAATGTTCGCGGTGTGCCTGCGTTATATGGGACAGCGGGACCTGGCGGAAGATATCCTGCAAGACGGCTTCGTGACGGTCTTTACGAAATTGGACCGCTACACGGGCGAAGGGTCTTTCGAAGGCTGGGCCCGAAAGATCTTTATCAACACTGCGCTGATGTCCCTGAGGAAGACCGACGCCCTGAAGTTGAGCGACGATCTTCAGACAGCCTGGAATGTGGGTACCGGAAGCGGCAGCCAGATTCAGGAGATCGGGTACAAAGAGCTGATGCAGCTCATCGGAGGCCTTCCCGCCGGATACCGGACGGTGTTCAACATGTTTGTCATTGAAGGGTATTCCCATAAGGAAATCGCCGATGCGCTGGGCATCTCCGAGGCCACTTCGCGTTCGCAGTTGAACCGGGCCCGGGCGATGTTGCAGGAAAAGATCAGGAATTTATGAAGATGCAGCAAACGGAGCAAGAATTCGACCTCTTCGTGAGGTCTATGATGGATAACGCGCAGGAGGAAGTCCCCTCCCGCGTGTGGGAGCGTTGTGTCCAGGAGCTGGACCGCCGGCAGAAACCGGTCGTCCTCTGGTGGCGCCGTGCTGCCGTGTCTGTTGCCGCCGCAGCCGCGGTGGCAGCCCTTGTCGTGACCGGAATCCGTCTGGCGGCGCCCGCCGACCAGGACAACCGTATCGCGGTGGTATCCGAGCCGGAAGGGGTGGTCGAGGATATCCAGACCGCCGAGCCCGAGGCCGTGTCCGGCCTGACGGAAACCACGGACAACCCCATGTCCCAGGACATCATTCCGCAGGATGTTTCCCGGATGGCCGCATCCGTCCAGCGCCCTGTATCCCAGCGTGTAACCGCTTCTGAACAAGAAACTTCCGCCCCTGAAAAAGCGATGACGGAGGCCGCTACGTCTTCCGATGAAGCGCCCGTCTCCACGGTCCCTGCCGAGGCTTCCCCTGAAGAGCCGGTGGCTACGGTCCCGGCCGAGGAAATCCTTCCTTCCCCCGACGAGCGTACCGCATCGGCCCCTGACGATGAGGTCGATCCTTTCGCGCAGATGGAATGGGAAGACAGCCAGGTGTCGGAAGCGGGATTCGACATTTCCGCCGGCGGTGAGATGATGTCCAACGGCAATCCCAAGGCCTCGGGCGGATTCGATGTGCGCCGGGCCGCCTCCACGGCTCCGAAGCAGACCCGCATCGACCAGACCAGCCAGAATTCCACCTATGCCGTGCCGGTGACCCTGGGCCTGAATGTCCGCTACCACTTCAACCGCCGCTGGTCCCTGGGGACCGGTGTGAACTGGTCCATGCTGGAAAGGACCTTTACGGGCAACTATTATGAAGTGGAAGGCGACAAGATCGTCCGGACGGAAAGTTCCGACATTCACAATACCCTCCATTATATCGGAATTCCGCTGAATGCCTATTTCAATATCCTGTACAATCCCCGGACGTCCCTGTATGCCTATGTGGGCGGCGCCGCGGAGAAAGGGATCATCAGCCGCTACCGCCTGGCGACGACCCATGAACTGCTCAATTACAGTCAGTCCATCTCCGGCGTGCAACTTTCCGTGGCGGTCGGTCTGGGCGTGCAGTTCAATGTCACCCCTTGGCTGGGCATTTATATCGATCCGTCGCTCCGGTATTATTTCGATTGCAGCCAGCCGGTCAGTATCCGCACGCAGCAGCCGCTTATGATGGGGTTCGAGGCGGGTGTCCGATTTAATCTGTAAACTATTCTCAATCAATATGTTTCAAAACTAAGCTAATCTTTTTTTTACGATAAGGATCCTGTCAAAAGGATAAGAATCGTAAAAATGTGGTGAAAGTCCCGAATCTGCGGTAAAAGATTTCGGGGCTTTCTCTTTTTTCATTTCCTTTGACAAAAACCGTCGAGGAAATGAAACCGGATGTGCTGAAAATGACCTTGCTTTTGCTGCTGTCGGCCTGCCATGGCGCCCAGCCGCGCAACAGTGTTCAACCCTGGGGCGTACGGACTTCCCCCAGAAGCGTCGCGGAGGACCGGCCGTATGTCCACCCGCCCGGGGATACCCTTCCCTATATCATAGCCGTGGAATATCCGCCCGGGCATGATTGGCGTATCAGCCCGGACGCCGCGCTGTGCAATCTGGCCGTATTCGCGGGCCAGCGGCGGATCCTCACCGTCCCCCAGACCGGCGGGCTGTCCCCGGATCCGGACCGGGTCCGTCTCTGCGGTACGCATCTGTACCAGGATAGTTTCTCGGGGGATTCCACCGTAATCTGGCGGGACGGCAGGCGGCTTTTCCGCTATCCCGGTCAGGAGTTTCTCCGGGGCGTCCTGGTGGATGAAGATACGGTCTATACCCTGGGGCAGGCCGTCTCAGGCGGATTCACCCTGCGGCGCAATGGGCTGGAGTGCTTTTCCCGTGCCTCCGGGACCGTACTCGGGGATGGCGACCTCCCGCAGGCCTGTGCCTTGTACCGGGATCAGGGCGACCTGTGTTTTTTCTATACCTCCAGCGACGGGAATCTGTACCTGGTGCGGAATACCCTGGCGGAGCAGGTCCCGCTTCCGGTCGCACCGTGCCAGGTGCTGGATGCGCGCATAGCCGGTGGGGTAATGACCCTGGCCCTGCTTCTCGAAGACCGGCTGTATCTGTTCCGGGGCGGCGGGATCGTCAAACAGATGCGTTGCCAGGACGGTGACCGCATCTGCCGGGTCTCGATCTTGGGGAAGGAAGGCATACGCGTGACGCTGCTTTCGCCCACGGGTGAGATGTGGGCTTATTTCTGGACAGCCGGCCCTTTCTGGCGCTTTTCCGCACCGGCTTCCGAACCCTTCTATGTGTCGGCGGGGGAAATCCTGCTTTTCGCGCCGGATACCCTCCGCGGCGTCGTGGGGCCGGCGCGCTTCCAGCCCTTGCAGATGCCGGGCGACCGGCTCCGCTATCCCGCCTGCGGCAGTTTCAAAGACGGTCACACCTATGCGGCCGTGACCCCGGCTGACGACAAGATGTATCCCTATCTCCTGCAAGACGGCCGCCGGCTCGCCATCACCATCCATGGCTATCTGTTATCGATAAACGTAATCCCTTGAACCTATGCTGATTAATATCTATGGGGCAAAATGCATCGGCATCGATGCGGTGCCCGTCACTGTGGAAGTGGACATCAATCACGGCATCGGCATCCACCTGGTGGGGCTGGCCGATGCCGCCGTCCGTGAAAGCTTGCTTCGCATCATGACCGCCCTCCAGTCCCTGGGACTGCGAATTCCGGGCAAAAAAATTGTCATCAATCTGGCCCCCGCGGATATGCACAAAAACGGCAGCGGGTATGACTTGCCGATCGCCTTGGGCATCATTGCCGCCTCGGGCCAGTGCAACCTCCCGCGGCTGGACCGGTATATCGTGATGGGTGAGCTCGGGCTGGACGCCTCCCTGCGGGATGTTCCCGGAGCACTTCCGATAGCGGAACTGGCTGAACGACAGGGGTTTGATGGCTGCATTCTGCCCAAGGGCTCCGCCCTGGAGGCGGTGGATTATGCCAAGACGAAGGTCTATGCGGCCCAAACGCTGGCCGAGGTGCTGGAGATCCTGTCCGGTACGGCCGACGTCAGTCACCTGGAAGTGCAGCGTTTCCGCAACTTGCTGACCGAGGAGATTCCCCCTTGCGACTATATGGATTTTTCGGAAATCATCGGCCAGGATGCCGCCAAGCGAGGACTGGAGATTGCGGCTGCCGGGGGACACAACGTCCTGATGATCGGCTCGCCCGGGTCGGGGAAAAGCTCGCTGGCCAAGGCTCTGGCGGGGATTCTGCCGCCGATGAGCCTGGAAGAAGCGATCCTCACCAGCAAGATTTACTCGGTGGCCGGGAAGGGGAGCTCCCGCTACGGGATCACGCGCCGCAGGCCCTTCCGTGCCCCGCATTACAGCGCATCGCTGCCCGCGATTGTGGGCGGCGGCAACGGGGACAACATCCTGCCGGGCGAGGTGTCCCTGGCACAGCACGGCATCCTCTTCCTGGATGAATTCGCCCAGCTCCCCAAGTCGGTCTCCGAGGCCCTGCGCGGGCCGCTGGAAGACAGGAAGGTGACCATTTCGCGCCTGCGGGCCCGTGTGGTCTATCCGTCTTCCTTTATGCTGGTGGCGGCCACGAACCCTTGTCCCTGCGGGTATTATGGCGAAGGCGAACGCTGTACCTGCTCGGTCGGCCAGCGCAGCGCCTACCTGGGCCGCCTGTCAGGCCCGATCATGGACCGGATCGATGTCCAGCTCTGGATGCATCCGGTCGATGCGCGGCAACTGGTAGCCCCGCCCCGTGCGGAGACCAGTGCTGCGGTGGCGGAACGGGTGTTGGCGGCCCGGAGTATCCAGCGCGAGCGTTTCCAGGGCACGGGTATCTTTACGAACGCCGAGATGTCCTCCCGGCAGATGAACGATTTCTGCCCCCTGGGGCAGGAGGGACAGGATATGATGGAGAAGATCATCGAGCGGCTGGGACTCTCGGCCAGGGCCTTTTCCCGTGTGGTCAAACTGGCCCGCACCATCGCCGACCTGCAGGCCTGTGCGGATGCGAAAAGCACCGGAGGGCGGCCCGTTCCGGGGCCGATCCTTCCGGCGCATCTGGCGGAAGCCGCCGGTTACCGTTTCCTGGACCGGCAGCATGCTTTCTGACTTTATCGCTTATCGACGATCTGCACGCCCGGATAGGCGTCCGGGTCGAAGGTGACGTCCTTTTCCGTGACATCGAAGGAGATGTCGCGGATGGTCATGCCCACGCCGCTCAGTTTGGCGGAAATGCTGACCGGCATATACGTGCCTTTGGCCACGACCAGGTCCATCTTTTTCGGCGCATCCTTGTCCGTGTTGGCCTTGGATTTCTTGCACAGCATATACCAGGCGTCCTCCGTCTCTTTGGTGATCGTGACGTCGTAGCCTTCCGTAATGCCGGTGAACAACTTCAAATCATCCTGCCCGCCTTCATCTTTCGAAGGTTGGTGCTTTTCGATAACGATCTGATTGTCTTTGGAATTGTATGTCCACTGGGTATTATCGTCTATCCAGGTGATGACTTTGGTCCCCTTGGCTTCTCCTTCCATGCGGATCTTGTTGCCTACGGTCCATGTCCGGGTGGACATCGTTCCCAGGATAGGCATTTTGAGGTCCATGGTCATGATGACGGCGTCGCCCGGATACTTCTCCATTTCCGCCTCCATGTTGGCGATGATTTCCTGCGGCGTCTGCGCGAAGGTGACTGCGGAAAGGACCAGCGCGGATAAGAGGATAACAATTCTTTTCATAGCAATGGGTTTATTATCTTGGCAAAGATACAAATAATCTGATAAGTTGGCTGGAAATCTCCGGCAGAAATGTTATTTTTGCGCCGATAAAACGAAATTGACACCATGATATCTTTTACCTGCGATTATACCGAAGGCGCGCATCCGGCCATTCTCGAACGCCTGGTCCAGACCAATTTCAGCCAGGAACAAGGCTACGGCGCCGACCGTTTCAGCGAGAGGGCCCGGGAGCTGATCCGTCAGGCGACGGGCTGCCCACAGGCGGATGTATTCCTGTTGGTCGGCGGGACGCAGACCAATGCCACCGTCATCGACGCCCTGCTTCGGGGCTATGAAGGCGTACTGGCCGCCGATACAGGCCATGTGGCCGTACATGAGGCCGGAGCCATCGAGTTCGGCGGCCACAAGGTGCTGACGCTGCCCCAGCGGGAGGGAAAGATCGATGCGGACGGTCTGAGGCGGTATCTGGAAACTTTCGCGGCCGATGAATCCCGCGACCACATGGTCCAGCCCGGGCTGGTGTATCTTTCGTATCCGACCGAATACGGCACCTTGTACAGCCGGCAGGAGTTGGCGGCCATCCGTGCCGTATGCGATACCTGGAAGCTCCCGTTGTTCCTGGACGGCGCCCGGCTCGGTTACGGGCTGGCCAGCGATGCGGCAGACATGACGCTGCGGGATATCGCCGCATGCTGCGACGTCTTCTATATCGGCGGCACCAAGGTCGGCGCGCTCTGCGGCGAAGCCGTCGTTTTCCCGCGGGGGAATGCCCCGAAAGGCTTTTTCACGACAGTCAAACAGCATGGCGCCTTGCTCGCCAAGGGCCGCCTGCTGGGCATCCAGTTCGAAACCCTGATGGAGGACGGCTTGTACCTGCGCATCGCGCGGCATGCCATCGATCAGGCGAACAAATTGAAAACCATTTTCTTACAAAAAGGATATCCCTTCTATATCGACTCGCCGACCAACCAGCAGTTCCCGATTCTGACCCGCGCACAAATGCAGGCCGTATCGGCGGCGGAGGTGTTGTTCGAAGTCTGGGCCCAACTGCCGGACGGCCGCTGCGTCACCCGTTTCGCCACAAGTTGGGCGACGACGGATGCGCATCTGGAAGCTTTGGAAGCGGTGCTGCCCCCGGCTACCACACCGGGAAATTGAAATAGGTATCCGGGAAAGGCTCGTTGCGGAGCGTGAAGTGCCACCACTCGGAATCGAGGGGTTTGAACCCGTGCCTGAGCATAGCCTGGCGCAGGATCATCCGGTTGCGGAACTGCTGCTCGGTGATGCCGCGTCTCTCCCGGGCCGCCTGCCGTGCGTCATAGACGCCCGTGTCCGGGTTGCCGCAGAAGTCGGGATGGCTTTCCTTGCCGAACCAGTCGAAGGTCCCGCCCATATCCACTTCCTTTTCCGTGGCCATGTCGAACAGGGTCAGGTCCACGGTAGAGCCCCGGGTATGCCCGGATTTCTCCATGATATAGTCCTGTTTGAAGAGCACGCCCTTGGGCAGGTCGGGATAGAAATACGTCTTCATCCGCGTATCTTTCTTGTCGGCGGCCCAACGCACGAAGTGGTCCACGGCGCACTGGGGCCGGTAGGCGTCGTAAATTTTCAGCCGATAGCCCTGTCGCATCAGATCCCGGCTTACCGCCTGCAGGCTGTCTGCCGCTTCGCGGGAAAGCAAGGCCGTCGGGGCGAGATAACCGTCAATCCGGTCTCCGACGAAGTCGTAGGTGGAGAAATAGCGGATTTCCAGGATGGCGTCGGGGACGGCGTCGCTCACCTTGACGAAAGCCTCCCTGCCGCTGGCACCGGCTCTGGCGGAAAGGGCCCGGAACTCTTCCTTGGCCTGCTCCATCTGGTCCAGGAACAACGGGCTGTCATGCAGGGCGGCATATCCTATGCCGGCGGCTGCACGGCTCCTGTCCACGTCGCTCTGCCAGTGGGCCCCGGCGATCACCCGGTTCTCGCCGTAGGTCCAGCCCCGGGCATAAATGGCCTCGGCGCCGGCGGGATTGATTTCGGCCAGCAATTGGGCGACCAGCCAGGAGCGGATGGTATGTCCCGAGGGATAGCTGCCTTCGTGCCGGAAGGTCTCGTCTTCGGCCGACAGCGGCGCCTCATGGAAATAAGCAAAGGGCCGGGTGCGGTGGTAATAGGCCTTGGGCGCTACCCGGATCGGGTCGATGGTGCTCAGGCTGTTGACCAGCAACCGCCAGATTTTGGGTGTCTCCTGCTCGGAAATATGCAGGCCGAGCGGGGTGCTGAAGGCCTCGGTGAGGGCTTCGTAGGTCCAGACGGCATCCCGCTTGACCTGGGCGACCCGGGCGGAATCCGCCCGTTGGGCCTTTCCCCATTGGTAGCGCAACACGTCATAGGCGAATCCGGCCGACAGCGAATCCGGCGGGGCCGGGAGGCACTGGATCAGGTCCGGGAGCTGTTCTGCCGGGAGGTATTTTTCTTGTGCGGATCCCGGTACGATACCGGCCAGGACAACGGCCGCCGCCAAGGCTGCCCGCAGGAGGGTTAGTCTCATAGCTATAGCAATGCGAGGATGTCTTTTTCCATTTCTTCCGGCGTGACCGTGGGCTCGAAGCGGGCGACGACCTTTCCGTTCCTGTCAATCAGGAACTTGGTGAAGTTCCACTTGATGTCAGGGTTGGCGGCGTAGTCGGGGTCGGCTTTGGCGAGCATGTTGTCCATGAACCGGGCCGTGTCGCTGTCTCCGAAGCCCTGAAAGGGCTTTTCGCCGTACAGCCACCGGAAAATCGGGTGCGCCTGCTCTCCGTTCACATCGGTTTTGGCCATCAGTGGGAAGGTGACCCCGTGGTTCAGCCGGCAGAATTCCGCGATTTCCGCATCGCTTCCGGGCTCCTGATGGCCGAACTGGTCGCAGGGGAATCCAATTACCACCAGGCCGTCGGCCTGGTATTTCTGCCAAAGGGCCTCCAAGGCGTCATATTGCGGGGTGAATCCGCATTGGGATGCCGTGTTCGCAATGAGCAGAACCTTGCCCTTGTAGGTGGAAAAGTCCACCTCAGCCCCCTTGTTCGAGGTGGCTTTGAAGTCATAAATCGTTGTCATGTGTGTGCAGGATACTAACATGCTGGCGGCCAGAACCACCGTAAACCATATATTTTTCATCGTCATCATTGTGTCTGCCGCGAATATACATAAAATCCGCGGGATAGCCATCAGCTTTCCCGGCTTTCGTAACGGTCCAGCGCCTCGGCGGTCAGCCGGCGGCCCTCTTCGGCGATTTCCTTCGCATGGGAATAGCCATAGACCCCGGAATAGGCGTCATAGGGCATGCTGATCAAGATATCCGGCGGGTAGAGGTCGATGCTTTGCCGGGCGATGGTGTGGTTCATGATGCCGAAGCTGCGGCGCAGCACCGTGTAGTAGTTGTCGTCGGCATCCACCGGGACTTTGTGTTTCTTCCCTTTGGCGACCAGTTCCCGCGACTGCATCTCGATTTCCACCCGTTCCTTCAGCAGTTCGCCGCCTTCTTTGAGTTTTTCCATCCGTTTGCCCATGGGCGTGGCCAGGGTATCTTTCAGCAAGGCTTTCGCCTGCTCCCGCAGGTCATCCTCGCTGTCGGAGACGGCTTTCCGCCGGTTCAGGTAGTCCCCGATGCTTTCTTTGTCGATGCGGTTTACGTTGAATCCCACGAGGATATCGCCTTCGGTCCGCCGGACGCGGTTCAGCGGGAAGGTGTTCACCATGCCTCCGTCCACCAGGGTATGGCCATGCCAACTTACGGGCTGGAACATGGACGGCAGGGAGATGGAAGCGCGGATGGCCTCGAAGAGCGGCCCTTTATCCATGATGACTTCTTCGCCGGTATAGAGGTCCGTCGCAACGGAGGTGAAGGGGATGGGCATGTCCTCGATCAGGACATCCGGCACCCGTTCCTTGATGGCGTCCATCACCCGTTTTCCTTTGACCAGATAGTTTCTACCGATGCGGAAGTCCATCAGACTGACCACTTTGACCGGGTCCAGGGCATAGAGCCAGTCCCGGAAAGCCTCCAGCCCGCCGGCGGCGAATATGCCGCCCACCAGCGACCCTGCGGATGCACCCGAAACGGCCGTTATTTCATATCCTCTGCTTTGGAGTTCCTCAATGGCACCGATGTAGGCAAAGCCTCTCGGGCCGCCGCTGGACAGGGCCAGCGCTACTTTCTTTTTCGTCATACGCAATTATTTTCCGCCGGGCTGTCCCTGCAAAAATCGTGTCAGGGTGCTGGATGTGCGCCGGGTTTCGGGATTTTTCCGCTCACCGGAACCAAGGCGGGGTTGTCGTACAGGTCCTGCGGGTTGGTTCCGGGGGCGCCCTGCGGGATCGGGCATCCCAGCCGGTCGAAAAGTTCTACCCAAAAGACGGGGTAGCTGCCGTCATCCGCGGCGAAGTTCATCGGACGAAGCGGAAATACGCCTTCGTAACAGGACCAGACCAGTTCGCTGCAGTAATAGGCGTCGTTGTCGGCGGAGAAGTACCAGTCGTAGGGCCGGCCCACCAGCGTTTTCGCCTTCCGGATATATGCTTTAACCTTCCAGTCGTTTCGTAAACGCTTGAATTCCAGGCTGGGAGGGATGCCGTCCCGGGTCGTGAAATCGGCGATCAGCGTATCGAGCGGATGACGGTCCACACCGCGCTGGTCCGTCGCGTCGATGACCCATACGCCGCCGTCTGCCACTTCCACGATGGCGACATGGATCACTTCTCCCGTTGCGGAAGATATGGCTTTGGACATGGAAACGGAGTCCGGGGCGGCGCCAGCGCGGACAAAGGCCAGATCGCCGGTTCGAAGCCCCGTGTTCATACAACCCGTCAGAATGACGGCAGCAATCCATAAGAGGTGTTTTCCCATTGGATGATACGCGTTTGCGCGGGCTTTGTTCTTGATCTCTTACAAGGCCTGAATCTCCTCGATCGTCAGGCCGGTAGCTGCCACGATGGTCTCAACGGCAATCCCTTGCGCTTTCAGCGCCCGGGACATCTCCTCCTCCGGTACCTGTCGTGCAACTGAGGTCGAAGATACTTCTTTTTTCTGAAAGAAACAACCCGGGCTGCTCTTTATCGTCATAGGTAATCTCCTGGATATCCAGTTCCGGCAGCAGGCAGTGCAGCAGATCCAGCATGTTCTGATGACCGACTTCCTTCCCGAAGGATATCTTGAACGCGGTATCGAGCATGATGTTGGCATAGCGGCCCAGGTGGCCGGCATCGTTTTGCGTGTAGTCAATTCTTTCTTTTTGCATGGCTTCCGGGGAAAACGCGTTTTTAGACTCGTCTATCGCCCGGGTCGCCTTTCTCAAATCGAGAATTATTCTTGATTCTTGACGATAGGAGATAAGAATCGTAAAAATCTGCATCAAAAGTTTTAACCCCTGTATTTTTCGGGGAAAATGCTTATATATTTGCAGTCGGACTTTAAAACAAAACGATATGAGTGCCGACTATGATGCCCACGTGGGGCGATACGCGAACATCCTGCTTGACTATTGGTTCAAGCGTACCTTCGGAACCGAGGCGCGCAAGCGGCTCCTGCAACTCTTCCTGCAGGAGGTCATTCCCGAGC